>JACAEV010000130.1 GCA_013388645.1 Syntrophaceae bacterium
AAAGTCCGATTCAGCCCATTATTGTCATTCCCGTGAAAACGGGAATCCAGTGAATTCAAATACTTCTGGACTCCTGCTTTCGCAGGAGTGACGGGTGGGGAGACTTTTTACGAGACCCTAATATTTGATTTTCGATATTATTTCGAAATCCGGATTTCGTGCTTCGAATTTAAAATTTCCTTTATCTGGTGACTCCTGTCTTCTTCCAGATTTCCCTTACACTGGCTTCGGGTCGAATGACCTGATCGCCAGGTACCCTAACAATATCTTTCCAAATTTTGAATGGGTAGTTTGGATCTTTTGCAATGGTCCCTTGGTAACAAGGCACGGTTCCCATATGGTCTAAGGGGCGAATCGTGAATTTTTGCCTTAATCCATCGAAAGTCATTCCCTCAATGGCTTTAATCACGGCTTCTGTTTCGATGGTTTTTGCTTTTTCTATGGCGGCCTTTAGTAGATAAATGGCATCATAATTCTGGACAGCCCATCCATCTGGATAAGCTCCCGTAAATTTTCTATATTTCTCCACAAACTCCATCATCTTCGGATTCGGATCCATAAAGAAACATCCCCTTCCAAAGCCGAAAGTCCCTTCTGGGGCATCCGGTCCTAAGGCTAAAAGGACAGGGAAATCATAAAGTGCGATGAAGGGGGTCTTTTCAAAAAAACCATAAGGAGCTGCCTGTTTGGTAAAGGAAACTAAATCTCCACCGAAAAGAGAGCTATGAACAGCATCGGGTTTTTTTGCCATGATAGCGGTGATGAAGGCGGTAAAATCTTTTTCTCCGAGCTTTGGCCAGGCTTGGTAAAGAATTTCAGCATCAGGCACCAACCTTTTAATCTCCTCCTCAAATGCCGTCTCCTCCCGCCGACCAAACTCATAATCCGGCGCGATGGTGCAGAATTTCTTTGCTGTTGGGACTTTTTTATGAAGGTAACGTGTTGCGGCAATGGCCTCCATATATGTATTGGGAACCACCTGTACAAAATAGGGAGAGAACTTGTCTACCGTCATCGCCTCAGTATTGGCTATCGCAGAAATTCGCAAGACTTTATACTCTGAATGGATAACCTGCATCGCCAGGCCCATGCCACTGCTGCAAGGCCCGATCAGGAAATTAACTTTTTCTCTGAGGATTAAGTCTTTTGTTTCTCTCACGGCTACATCCGCTTTCCCTTCAGTATCTCGAACGATGAAATCCAATTTTCTACCCAGGATTCCCCCTTTAGCGTTGATTTCGTCTAAGGCGATCTTTATCCCTTTAATTCCTGTTTCTGAATACATGTGGCAACCACCTACAAAATCATAAATCACCCCTAATTTTATCGGTTCCTTGCTTGCCGCAGGTGCTGCCTTTTTAGCCTGAGCCAGTACCATGGAAATTGAAACAACGCTAAACACAAAAACTAAAACTGATAAAATCGCAATCTTCTTCATCCTTCTCCTCCTTTCATTTTAAAAAATTAATTAAATAATTTTTCCCCATCTTCTCATTCACGGCTTCCAATATAACGGATAAAAAAAGAAGTCAAGAGAAATTTAAAAGTTTTTTAATGTGTTTAAATCTTTGATTACACAGATTATAAAAGAAGATTGCAGAGATTTAATTAAAGAACTAATCTATGTAATCATCATTTAATCTATTAATCAGGGGGGTTATCTGTATTTTTTAAGAGCCCCCATAAATCTCGGGATGGGCCTGTACCTCCTTGACAAAATCCCTCACGGTCTCATCCAGTAAAAATTTTGTTTTCCAACCCCATTCCTTCTCAGCCCTGCTATCATCAATATTTCTAGGCCAACTGCGAACGATTTGATCTAATTCGGGGTCAGGTGTGAAGCAGATATCCGCATTGGGAAGAACCTTTTTGACCGAATCTGCAATCTGCTTTGCTGTAGCAATAAAGCCTCCCACACAATAGACTCTTCTTTTAAGTTGGGCGTTATCCACTTCGTACAAACGGATCAGACAATCCACCGTGTCCTTAATATAAATCAGGGCGATATGTGTGTTCTCATTGACGAAGACTTTATAGGGTCTCCCCAGCGCTGGTTCGGAGATCATCAGAGTACTATATGCAGAAGCACCTCCGGCCCCCCTTCCTGGACCAATCACAGAGGGAAGTCGAACCCCCCTAAAATCCACACCAAATTTCCTATAATAGTACTCTCCTAATCTTTCAGAGAAAACTTTAGTGACACCGTACATAGAAATGGGCATCTGAATGGTATCCTCATTGACAGTGTCTGGGATACCAAGGCCAAATGTCGCAATGGTACTGAGATAGATGATACGTTTAACGTTAAATAGTCTCGCAGCTTCAAGAATGTTAAATGTCCCTCCTGCATTGACCTGGTAGGCAGTGATGGGCTTTTCCTCAGCAGAGGCAGAGAGGAGGGCTCCGGTGTGATAGATGCCGTCAATTTTATATTGTTTTACGACTTCAAGGACTTCTGCCCATGAGGCAAGGTCGCCCTGAACGATCTTTACCTTATCCTTAATATCTTGAATAAGGTGGGAAGTAGGAACAATATCAAAAAGTACTACGTCCTCTCCTTTTTCCAATAAAGCTCGGGCAAGATAAACTCCTATAAATCCTAAGCCACCAGTAATTAGTTTCGCCATATCTTAACCTCGCTTTGATTTATTTATTTGGAAGCAAAAAAGAAGCCAAATGGTTTATTTTGCTTTAGTAATATAATATCTTGAATTTATTTTGTTTTTTAATTTACTTAAAATATCAATAAAAAATTAAAGTGTAGAGAATTTTCTACAATAATTATTATAACTAAAAATTTTCCATTAAATATTAAGTAATTAAAATATATGTAGACAAATTTCTACATGTATAAAAATATCTACACTTTAAATAGTTGAGATTGGTATATTTAATCTTTTCATTTTTTTGTATAGGGCTGTTCGATGTATTCCTAAAAGCCTTGCAGCTTTATTTTTATTATCATTAGAAACACGAATGGCATGAATAAGGGCCTCTTTCTCCATATCTTCTCTTAGATTTTTAAGAAAAGAAGGCTGCAGTTTAGCCGCACCCCCTTTCATCCCTTGTAGAAAAAATGGTAAATGGCGAAATTGAATTGTATCTCCTTCGGTGACATAAATGATTCTTTCCAAAATATTCCCAAGTTCTCGAACATTTCCGGGCCAATCGTAATTTTGAAAAATATTTAACACCTCTGCTGAAATCTTTGTCACATGAGTTCCCAGGTCATGGTTAATGGTTTGAACAAGATGTTCTGCAATGATCGGAATATCTTCTTTTCTTTCTCGAAGGGGAGAAATTTGGATTGGAATGACATTCAAACGGTAGTATAGATCCTTTCTAAACTTTCCTGAATCGACCCATTTATCAAGATTCTCATTGGTCGCTGCAATTAAACGGAAATCGCATTTGGTGAGACGAGTTCCCCCTAATCTTTCCATCTCTTTTTCTTCTAAGACACGAAGAAGTTTGGGTTGCATTTCCAGTGGAAGATCGCTGATCTCATCTAAAAAGATAGAACCATGATGTGCTAATTCAAACTTCCCGGGTTTGCTCTTGTTTCCTGCGCCGGTAAAGGCTCCAGGTTCATAACCAAAAAGTTCTGCCTCCAAAAGGTCCTTGGGGATGGCTGCGCAATTCAATCGGATAAAAGGATGGGCTCGCCGTTCACTGGCGTAATGGATAGCATGGGCAAAGAGTTCTTTCCCCGTCCCACTTTCTCCGATGAGAAGTACAGGAGCATTGGTCCTTGCGGCTTTAAGTGCCAGGTTCTTCAATTCAACCGTTTTATCACTCTTCCCAACAATATTATTGATGGTATATTTTGATGACCTCAAGGTCTCCAACTCTTTCTCATAAAACTCTACCTTTGATTCTAATAGATTTAATTTTTTTGCCAGTGCCTGAACATCCCGAACATCCTTAAACATCACCTGACCATAGACGGCCACCAATTCCCCATTCATTTCGATGGGGATCCGTTGGACCACCATGTCCTGACCCATGATTCGATGAGGGTGGTTAATCTCAGGAATCTTCGTTTTAGCGACAATATCCATTCTCGTATTTTCAATCACCTCGGTGCAACTTTTCCCGATTGCTTCTTTGGGATCGATCCCAAGGAAATTTCCGTAAGTCTTACTAAAAAAAATGATTTTGCCATTGGGGTCGGTAATCATCACTCCATTATAGATGTTGTCAAGAACCGTTTCGTAAAAACTAATTTTTTCTCGGAGTTCATCCTCGGTGATTAAACTCATGTCATTCTCCTCCGTCTGATTAAACTTGCGTCCCAATTTATCACAGAAAGGAAAGGTTGTGAAGTAAAAAAGAAAGTCTCTCAATTAAAATTTTGATCTTCACAAAGAGGAATAACTTTCTGAGAACTAAGCTGAATGGTTTTTACCTCCTGTATATCTCGGAGAGGGGTTGAGATCCTCAACATCCCCTTTTCGCGGATATAATTTCTTACTACCCCTAAAGCTAAAGTTTCGTCATGATCATCTTTTAATCCGATAAGGAGACCATTGATCTTTAATGCCCAATCGATAGGGAGAATGTCCCCATTGGGGTCAAGGACTTCTCCCTCTATTTGGATATGTTCGATGATTAACTCTTGGAGTGTTGCATGTTTAAAATAATCATCAAATTGGTTGGCTCGATAAATTCTTCTCTCCTCCATACTCCTCGGTTTCACCTGGTCGGAGAGAGGCAAACGAATTATCTTATCATGAAAATTTTTTTGATAAAGTTCTAAGAGAGGCTCTATTTCGAATGATTTTTGTAAAGCGATTAGATAGTTCGGGGAAAGGAGATCTATCTTTCTTTTTTTCAATTCTCTTCCCGCATCACCCAAGATAAACCCAGTGGTATCAATAATGATGATATCTGCTCCAGAGGAGTGTGCTTTATCTGCCATCCTTTTTGTCCCCTTGAGGTGTATTGGAAAACATCCCTCAGGGGTGGTGGACCCCACGAAAAATATTTCTGGAGGCAATAATACGATTTCCCAGGTGGGATCCGATCTGAATACCGAAAAACCAATCGTAGTAGGGGGCCCCAGAAAGGATTGTCCAATATCTGCATCAACCAGAGCAACCTTTAAACCACGTTTGCAAAGATTAAAGATTAAGAACTTGGCAAGGGTGCTCTTTCCTGTATCCGTTGCCCCAAGAATGATGGCAACCCCTCTTTCTTTTTCCAAAACATCCAAAAGAACATACCATTCTTTGAGTGGGATGATTTCCATGAACCAAATCCTATTAGGGAAGGGGAGAGGATGTCAAGAGGAGGGTGGTTGGGCAACATAAATGGTTTTTAAACGGATATCTTTTGTGCTCGATAGGCCTGGATGTAGTCGAGACAATAAGGGTCTTGGTTGACAAGCACTTTACTGGCATAAATCGAGGAAAGCAAGGTGTGATCCCGAACATCGACAAGGAGAGTATCGAGACCAGCATAGATCGCCATGGTAAGAAAAGTTTTGTTGATCAATCGTCTTCCTGGAAGCCCCATACTCACGTTACTTACGCCACAGATAATGTGAGAGTCAGGGAAGTTCGATCGAATGGCTTTAATGGTCTCCAAAGTGATTAAGGCTGCATCAGGCTCAACGGCCACTGATAACACAAGAATGTCAAAGTAGATATGATCCGGGGGAAGGCCTGCATTAATCAATCTCTGGTATAGTCTTTTTGCGATCAACAATCTTTCTTCAATCCTTTTAGGGATACCCTGGTCGTCCATTAGAAGGACAACCGTTTTATACTTTTTTTCAAAAATGACAGGAAAGAGTTTATTCCATTTTTCTTCTTCGCCTGAAATCGAATTGAGGATAGGAGGTTGAGAAATATTATAAACCCGAAGAGCGGCTTTGAGTGCTTCAGGATTGGCGCTATCAAGCATTAAAGGGATAGAGATCTCTTTTTGGATCGTCTCCACCAACCAGGGTAAATCCTCCTCCTCGTTTCCGGAAGCTACCCCAGCATTGACATCTAAAACCTGAGCCCCGCATTCATGTTGAATCCTTGCCAATTCCCTTAATACGGTCTCGTCTCGATCCAAAATGGCCTGACCTACTTTTGGGATGGTCCCATTGATCGATTCCCCAATAATCAGCATAAGTCCTCACATTCTTTTAATAGAAGGTATGATATCACCGTTTAACCATCGGTTGTTATCCTTGAAGTTTATACTGCCTTGCAAGAGCTTCATTGTACGGGGCCTTTCTCCCTTCACATTTTTCTCTTTGACACAATTGACAGCTTAAGAATGTAACATCGGTGGGGAAGAAAATACCCGAGACTGATTTTCTTGGGATCATGATCAGATTCTCATTAAGCCGGACACCGATCAATTCTTCTGCACCTTTAAGGACGGAGAATAGAGGCTTCTGTTCTTCAATAGGCCAATCCTGTAATGATCCTGGACTCATATAGGAGAGGCGGTCAATGGCGAATGTAGCGCATAAATGTTCTTCAAGATGCTTACGAGCCTTGGTGAGAGCGATATTTCCAATTTGATCGAGGTAGTATTGTTCAAGTAAGTCCTTGCATTCTCCAACTCTTTGTTCCAATCCTGCTCCGATCGTAACGACATAGGGAAAGACCCTTCCAACGTTTTCTAAATTTTTTCTCAGGACCTGACTATTAAAACAAACGCCGTCGATGATGACAGCATCTTCAAGTTTTTCATAAATATAGGAGACTTCATAAACGGCCTGTGCGTAAATTAAAGGATTGGCAACTTCTAAAAGATTTTGAATCTGTTGCCAGTCCACAGCTCGGAGTTTGCTCTTGGCCTCTTCAAGGTTTAAGCTAAACGGGATTTGTAAGATCCTTTCCATTTTTGGACTCGTTCAGAGAGTTTGAAAGGGATATCCCTCCTTGGCGGCTTCGACGATGGCTTTCAGATTTGCAATAGGCGTTTGAAGGGGAACAGCGCATTCTGGAGCGAGGATGTCGACTCCTGCTTCAATGCTATAGCGGGCTTGTTTATAGACATCCTCCGGAGTGCCCCCAAAGAGAACATCCTTATTGGAAATATTACCAATTAAAGACATTTCATGGTTCACCACCTGGACAGCCATTTTTGCATCGACCTGCCATTCGAAATGGTAACCGTCAAATCCCGCCTCTACAAATAACCGAAGTCGATCAGAGCAATTTCCACAGAGATGAAGGATCGTAGGCCCTCCAATTTGTTGGTTGACCTCTTGATGGATGGGAAGAAGGAAATCCTGATATGTCTTTGGACTGACTAAATCCCCTGTGGCATGATCCGCAATGATGACCACATCCGCTCCTGCCCGGAGCTGAGCCTTAGCAAATGTGATCGCTACCTCTTTGAGACGATCGAGGAAACCTCTCACTTTATCCGGATCAGTCAGTATCCAGAGAAGGAATTCCTGAACCCCAGCCAAATGATAAGAGAGAGTCCATGGGCCCATGACCTTTCCTATAAGTGCCACACGATCTCCATAGTTTCTCCTCAATATTTCCAAGGCCCTTAATACGACTTGAATAGAAGGCTTCTCAAGGAAGTTTTCAGGGATTTTAATATCATGAACCTCCTTGGCTGGATGCGTCTTAGCATCTGGCATCATCGTGGGACTTCCCCAATCGACCACACATCCTAAGGCCTCTGCTTCCTGCTGGACACTAAATTCAGGCATAATGGAATCGAATCCCAGGATTTCATATCCTCCTGCAGCAAGCTCGGCCATTTTTTTAGGGTCCAGATGCGCCTCAGGGAAAAAGAGACCTGTTTTTTCCATCAATTCAACCGAAACAATGGAGGTGGGGTTCGCGACGGATATCCGATTTCCTTTTCTTCCACCGAAAAGTCCTGAGAGGAATCGGCGCTTAG
>JACAEV010000152.1 GCA_013388645.1 Syntrophaceae bacterium
CTCGACGGACTTTTCATTCCCTATTCTATTGCCGATAGTATTCATGTGTGTTCTTCCTGTATTGAATTTTTCAATATTCTGGGAGAACAATGGCCGGTGAAATACGTTGTCCCTTGTATGGGTGCTGTCCAATTTGCTCATCTCCCAATGGACCATTATTTTGAGGTGAGAATTCAAAACGACAAAAATAATTAAGGGACACCTATGAGATAATAATGATTCCCATTGAACTCAAACCCAAATTATCGAGTTGTATTGAAACCCTATCCAAACAAGAATATGAACGCACTCTCCATCTTCTTCTCAAAAGGGGGACAGTGGATGAAGAACTTGGGGAGAGACTCGAAGTGTTAAGGCTGTTTCTGGAGTCAACCAATTTTGGTCACCTTCGAAGTCAATATGAAGGATATCTTGAGGCGGGAAAGAGGGTTACCTTCCAAATCTATCCTGAGGGGGGTAAAATAAAACTTAAAATGATCGTGGAATGATGATGAATAAACATTGAGTTTTTTAAAAGGGGGTTTTACATGCCGATTTATGAGTATCGCTGCAATCAATGCGGGACGATTTCAGAATTTTTAGTTGGAATAGGATCAAAGGGTAGCTCTCTCTCATGCAAACAGTGTGGAAGTCCTCAACTCGAAAAAATGATTTCTGTGTCTCATCCCTTAAAGGGGGAAAGAAGGGAATCCGGGCATACTTGTTGCGGTAGAGAGGAACGATGCTCCACCCCTCCCTGTTCCACAGGAGGCAGTTGTAGACGGGATTATGAATAGTTTCATAATAATGAGGACGTTGATTTGTAAAATCCCTCCCACCTCCCTTTGCCTGCCTCCGGTAGGGAAAAGATACCGAAGGGAGGGATTACCCCTTTTGGAAAAGAGGGGCGAGGGGAGATTTTTCAATTTTTGTTTTAATTCAATTTTAAGACCCTTAATAATATTTGAAGACAATGTACCTCTCTACCGAAGGAGGCCAAATCATTTCGTCTGAGGAAGAGGAGAAAGATGAGGGTTACCATTCAAATAGCAGGATTACCTCTTTATAAAACCTTCGGAAAGAACAAGAAGTTAGAATTCGAATTCCCTGGGAGGACTTTAAAGGAATTGATGGATGCCCTGGTCAAAAAATTTGGATTCGATGTTAAAAAATTCCTTTTAGATAAAAATGGAGATATTGATCTGGACATTCGAGTGCTTCTGAATGGATCAACCTATCTCTATGAAAATCGGATGCAAACATCCTTGAACGATGGAGATACACTTCTCTTTAAGGCTCCTTCCTGAGGATAACAAAGCAGCCAGGATGGCTGTTAGAAAGATAGAAAACCCATGCAACTCAAACCCATAGGAATCATTCACTCTCCATATAAAAATAGGAAGAAGTGTCCACCTCAAGGCCGGGAAGAAATTTGCTGGATTGAAGTATTTGAAGAATATAAGGAAGGGTTGAAGGATATCAATGGGTTTTCCCACCTGATCTTACTCTATTGGCTTCATTGTTCCAATCATTATTCTCTCACAGTCAAAACGCCCTGGGATTCTGAACCACATGGTGTGCTTGCAACCCGGTCCCCCAATAGGCCAAACCCTTTGGGCTTTTCCGTCGTTGAGTTGATTGAAAGGGAGGGAAACCAACTCAAAGTAAAAGGGTTAGATGCATTGGAGGGGACGCCTCTTATAGATATCAAACCTTATCTTCCGGAAATTGATGCAAAGGCAAATGTCAGGGTGGGGTGGGTGAAAAAAACAGATTTCTCAAAAGTTTACGGGAAATCAAAGAAAGAGTCCAAACATATCCATTGATTTTTGAAGAGGCACCAGGGAGCAGTTAGAGTCCCACTTTAAAAAAGAAGTGACTTGATCCATGGAATCAAACCTATGATGGACGCCTATCCGATCCGATACAAAAGCTCCAAATTTTCCAATCAGAAGATCGAGCTCGACGGAAAATCTTTTATTCATTGCGATTTCAATGACTGTTTAATGATTCTGGAAAGAGGAGAAACAGAACTTTCTGGATGCTCCTTCAAAAACTGTAAATTGCTATTAAAGGGAAATGCCTATACTGTAGGGAAAATCATAAGACTTTTTACTGGGAAGAGCCCTCTGAAGGTTCTGGACATCGAAGAACCATTGTTCGAAAAAAATGAATTAGCCAATATGAGAAAGGAGAAGGATCCATGAGACAAAAAGTAATTAATTTGTTGAATGAGGCTCGGTCGAGAGAATTGTCTGCGATCAATCAGTACATGATTCATCATTATGAGTTAGAGGACAGGGATTTCGGCAAGTTGTCTTCCAAGATTAAGGAGATTGCCATCGCTGAGATGAAGCATGCTGAAAAACTGGCCGAAAGGATTTTGTTCCTCAAGGGGGAACCTACTTCGAAGCCCGATGCAACCCCCAAAAAAGGACAGGAGATTCCTGAAATGCTGGCTACCGATATGGCGATCGAGAGACAAGCGGTGAAAATGTATAATGAAGCAGCCGTCCTCTGCGCATCGGAAAGGGACCAAAAGTCAAAAGATCTCTTTGAGGAACTTCTTTATGAAGAAGAAAAACATATCCACTTCTTTGAAAGTATAAAAAATCATGTAGATCAGTTGGGTGAAACTTACCTTGCTACCTTAACAGGGAAATGAGGCAAACCGGTGCCGGTAGAATGCTTTTGTTAAAGTAATCTAACAGTAAAGCAAGGGATGAAATGGACGAGATTCGGATTTATCCTGACCCTGTTTTAAGAAAGAAAGCATTCCCTGTTAAAAATATTGATGGTCGGGTTAAAGAAATAGCAGATCGCATGGCTGAGGCGATGTATTCGAATAAAGGGATCGGATTGGCCGCGCCCCAGATTGGGATCCTCAGCCAGATTGTCGTGGTGGACCTGGGAGAAGGGTTGAAGACTCTCATCAACCCTGAGATGATCGAAGGAGAAGGGGAATCGACGCTGGAGGAAGGATGTTTGAGTCTTCCCGACATCGAGGTACTCGTGAAACGGAAAAACAAAGTATTCATTCAAGCATGGGATGTGAAGGGCAAGGAGTTACGTTTAGAGTTGTCTGATTTTCCAGCAAGAGTCTATCAGCATGAGATAGATCATCTAAGGGGAATTTTAATCATCCATCACATTTCTCAATTAAAAAGGGAGTTATTGGTAAAAAAAATGCTTAAAAAATTGAAGGGTTCCTAATAAACTGCCTTTAGGTCACTGAAAAATACAAAGCCTAAAGAAGAGGAAGGAGGTAACTTATGGCAGAAGCAACAGATGGATGTGTGAAGCCCGCAAAAGGACCAATTGTGGCAGGGGAATCAAAAACTTCCCAACCCGCAACCATTCAAAAGGAGGAAAAAAAGATGATTGCTCAAGTTGGAAAACCAGCACCTGATTTTGAGGCAAGTGCCTATGTGGACGGTGGATTTAAAAACATTAAGCTTTCGGATTATAAAGGAAAATGGGTCGTGCTTTGCTTTTATCCTGGCGATTTCACTTTCGTTTGACCCACAGAATTGTCGGCAGTTGCCGTTAAATATCAAGAATTCAAGTCCCTCGGTGTTGAGTTTTTATCATTTAGCACAGACAGTCGTTTTACTCACAAAATTTGGCAGGAGGAGGAACTCTCCAAAATGGTTCCAGGAGGAGTGCCCTTTCCAATGCTGTCCGATGCAGGAGGTCGTATCGGTAGTGTTTATGGGGTCTATGATGAAGACGCGGGAGTAGACATTCGGGGTCGTTTTTTAATCGATCCAGATGGTATCATTCAAGCCATGGAGACGGTCACTCCGCCAGTTGGCCGGAACGTTTCCGAACTGATCCGGCAGGTCAAAGCCTTTCAGCATACACGGGCCACAGGTGAGGTAATGCCTTCCGGATGGCAACCTGGAAAACCGACCCTAAAACCTGGTCCTGATTTGGTAGGTAAGGTGTGGAAGGTCTGGAAGCCAGAGATGGCTTACTAAAATCTTTTATAGTGTTTTAGTAAGGACTTTACAACATTGTTATTCCGGACTTGGTAAGGAGTGGAATTCGTCTTATCATATTAGAGAAGAGTGTTAAAGAAAAATGCCCGAGGAAAAGGTTAAAGTGGCTATAGACTATAAAAGATGTGATCCCAGGAGGTGTGATAGGGGAATCTGTTCTGCTATCGAAGCATGCCCCACTAAACTTATTAAACAAATAGAGCCCTATGATTCCCCTTACCCTGTCGCTGGTTTCTGTCAGGAATGTGGTAAATGTTTGGATGCCTGTTTATTGAAGGCGATCAGTATGCTTTAAGACTTCCGTCCCCGATCTGTCATACGCGTGGAAGCGGGTGTCCAGTTTTTTGTTGAGGTTCTTGAAGATCCTGAATTCCCGTTTACACGGGAATGACAAAAAAGGTTGTTATAGTATAGTAGCAAAATGGGACCAGAATTGAATGAGAAGGTCGAAAACATATTATTTAAGATAAGGTCAAGTCTGGGTGGGGCCGATGTTCTTTTGAAGGATATTAGTGAGGGAATTGTGACATTGGAGTATTACCGACCACTTTCAAATCCCTCTGCCTGTCATGTTGATAGAACACGTATCACCAAAGAGATCGTTATCGAAATATTAGAAGATCATCTGAAGCGAGCCATCCCCGGCTTAAGGAAGGTCATCCTCCTCGGTGAGGAGTAAAAGAGGGGCATCGTTACCCTTACCGTGAGCCAAAATCTTTTATTTTCTAAGGAGAGGTCGAAGCGAATGAATGATATCATCAAGGTTAATGAACTGACAAAAATTTATGGCTCTACACTTGCTGTTGACCATATCTCATTTGATGTCAAGGAAGGGGAGGTTTTTGGTTTTTTGGGACCCAATGGAGCAGGGAAGACGACCACCATCCGAATCATGGTAGGTTTAACCCAACCCAATTCAGGTACCGCACTTATCAATGGCCGTGATGTTCTGAAAGAATCCGTTCAGGTTAAAAAGACAATCGGCCTCGTCCCAGAGACATCAAACCTTTATGGGGAACTGACTTCGTTAGAAAATCTTATCTACCAGGCCGAACTTTTTGGAGTCCCCAAAAAAGAACGTAGGACCCATGCTACCCAGCTCCTTGAAGAATTTGGTCTGAAGGAACACCAAGAGAAACCCTTTCAGGCATTATCGAGAGGATTGAAACGGCGTCTGACCATTGCGGCTGCTCTCATTCACAATCCGAAAATCCTCTTCCTTGATGAGCCCACGACAGGTCTGGATGTGATGAGTGCAAGGGGTTTAAGGAAACTGATACTCGATGCTAAAAAGAAGGGATTAACGATATTCCTAACCACCCATTATATTCCAGAGGCAGAGAGCTTATGTGATCGCATTGCCATGATTGTGAAAGGGAAAATAAGAGTCATCGACACTCCTGAGAGCATCAAAGCACAGGTCAAAGAGACGGAGATTCTTGAAATCGGATTAGATCGAGTGACAGAAGATTTGAAGAACAAGCTCCTTTCGACGGAGGGAATTGAAAAAATTTTGATTGCCGAAAATCGAATCCGTTTTCATACCAAGAAGCTTGAACAGATTACATCTCCTATTATCAAATCTCTTGAGCAACTCGGAGTAAAAATTCAATCGATCAACACGCTGAGTCCAAGTCTGGAAGATGCCTTTGTAAAGATCACCGGCCTCGATTCGGAGTTGATGAAGATCGATAAACCCGTGAAAATGGGGCCAGATTAAAACATTTCCTTTGTCATTAGGTAAAGGTTAGGAAGCCAGTTTGGGTTAGGTTACTAAGGAGTCCATAATTGAAAAGACATATCGTTCTGAAAGTCTCCCCTTTGCCAAAGAGGGGTAATTCCTCCCTTTACAAAAGGGAGGGGAGGAGGGATTTGGTCTTCAATGTCCATACAATTATGGACTGATTAGTAAAAGGGTTAGGGTGTAAGATCTTTAAGAGTTTTGTGAGACCCGTTCACCGGTGATGATGCTCGTATCAATGTAAGAAGTTTGAAACTGGAAACTCGACTTACCAGAATCTATGAACGAGCTTCCCTGCCTGCCGGTAGGCAGGGGTGAGGGAGAATATGGAAGAACTCAAAAAATCCTACTTCATTGCCAAAAAAGATATGGGGGCTTATTATCTCAAGCCTCCCTTAATCAGTTGGGGATTGATGCTCCCCATCGTCTTTGTCTTGGCTTTCTATTTTAGAAACCCAACGGGAATCAAAGAGGTTGTCCCGGGATTGATTGGTTTGACCCTCCTCTTTTCGTGTACCTCCATGGCTGCCATCGTCATTACTTTTGAGAAAAGAATTGGAGCCCTGGAACGGTTGCTTCTCGCTCCATTGAATTTCAGAACCATCCTGATCGGTAAAACTCTCGGGAGCACCCTTTTTGGGCTGATGGTGGCCGTTTTCATCACCCTCATCCTGATTCCGCTCATGGGATTATCCGTAAAACAGTTATGGGCGTTTGTTCTCATCTATATCTTTTCCGGCCTGGCCTTTTCCCTTCTTGGGATTTTGATCTCGGTAGGAGTGAAAGAAGTTTTTGAGGCGATGACCATGTCCAACTTCTTCCGCTTCCCTATGATCTTTCTCTGCGGGGTCTTCTTTCCTGTGTCCTCCATGCCTTTTCCTCTTCCCATCCTGTCTTATCTTCTTCCATTGACCTACACGGTGGATGGTTTAAAGCATTGCTTATTGGAAGATAAAGGAATGATCCCTTTGTATCTGGTTTTATTAATTTTATTAGGATTCGTTTTTTTACTCTTTAGTCTCTCGTTATTCATTTTTAAGAAAAGAATCCGTCAGGAATTCTGACCTCTCCACTTAATCCTCTCCCCAGAGGGGAGAGGGCGAGGGTGAGGGGGAGAAAGGAGGTGAAAAGTATGTGTCAAAGCAAGTCTGGTTGTACCCATCCAGAAAATTTAAAAGGGGAGCCGAAGGATTGCTCGGCCGAACAAATTGCTATCTGTCATCCTGGTGAAAAGGGGCACTCTTGCGAAACTGAAGAGTCCGGGGAAAAATAGAACCCCCTCACTATAAATATGTTTAAGAGCGTTAGGTTGAGAGAGGAGGTGAAAAAAGGGGAATTAAATGTAACATGGTGGGGAGTTAAGGCAAAGCAGTTTAAAATAAGGTTAGAGATTAGGAGATAAATCTTTTGCCTCCAACCTTTAACCTCAAACCTTAAACTTAAGGGAACCTCTAATAATTCCTAATTCGTCACTCCCGCCCCGTATCAAGTACGGGGTAAACTCCAGCGGGAGTCCAGTAATTTCAAAAGTATATGGATTCCTGCTTCCGCAGGAATGGCATTTTTAGAGGTTGCCTTAATCCATTTAAGGAGGTGGAAATATGTTAAAAGAAATGAATCGCAGGGAGTTTTTAAAGACGTCAGCAGCGACAGGTGCGGTATTGATGGCAGGAGATGTTTTGAAAGGAGGTCCTACGGTGGCTTATGGTTCTGTAAAAATCCCAGAGGTTGAAAAATTGGTGATTACCGTTATAACGGACAATTACTATGATGTACTGAGACCGCATGAAAAGATAGCCAGGAGAAAAACCATAGCAATTCCAGGACTTGCACTTCATGCAGAGCACGGTTTGGCTTATTATATTGAGACAGTGGTTAGCGGGAAGACTTACACCTTCATGTTCGATTTTGGATGGGATTTCAACGGAGTGAGTAGGAATATAGAGCTCTTAGACCTCGACCTTAGGAGGTTAGACGCTCTTGTTCTCAGTCATGGCCATTTAGACCATTTTGGAAACCTGATCCAAATTCTAAAATATAACAGTGGAAAAATTAGTAAAGAAATTCCACTCTATCTTGGAGGAGAAGCTTATGCTCGAAGGTATGCCAATCTGTCTAAGGAGGCTTTTGATCCAGGTGGCTTCGCCGATCTTGGACAACTCAACAGGGAAGAGCTTGAGAGTTTAGGAGTTGTCAAGATTATAGAGGTAAAAGATCCAACCCCTGTTGTTCCCGGCGCATATTTAACAGGGAATATCGAGAGAGTAACAGAGTATGAAAAAGGTTCGCCCATTCTATTTATAAAAAGAGGAGACAAGAGGGAGCTCGATCTCTTCATGGGAGAACAATCACTGATTTTCAATGTGAAAGGGAAAGGACTGGTGGTGGCCTCCGCCTGTGCCCATGCAGGGATTGTCAACACAGTAAAACACGCTCAGAAAATGACCGGAATTGATAAGGTTCATGTCGTCATTGGCGGGTTCCACTTGATCGGTGCTCCTATGCCAAAGATTCAAAAAACAATCGCAGACATCAAGGCCATTAATCCCGATTATGTTGTCCCTGGGCATTGTGCAGGATGGGAGGCCATTACTGGTTTCGAACGAGAAATGCCCAAACAATTCGTCCTCAACATGGCAGGGACCAGGTACGTCTTAACAGCCTAAATAAGGTAAGGCGAGGCGTTGGGGTATTATTTGCCTCAGCGCCTCCTTTTTTTAAAGTCCTTTTGAAATTGAGATTTAAAATCTGAAAAAGGGAAGGTAAAGAAAGATGGTAGTCACAGAAAAGAAAGGTTGGAGTCCCTATTTAGCGGGAGCCCTAAGTGGGTTGCTATCCATTTTTTCCGTTTGGATTGCCGGAAAGTACTTCGGAGCATCGACCACGTTTGTCCGTTCTGTCGGAATGATTGAAAAAATCATCGGTCCTGAGCGGGTAGCTAAAATGTCTTATTTCATTAAAGAGATCCCTGAAATTGACTGGCAGTGGATGTTTGTGGTGGGCATTCTCATCGGTTCCCTCATTGCCTCGACCACTTCTGGCACCTTTCTCTGGAAAGGGGTGCCCAATATGTGGGAAAAACGGTTTGGGCCGAGTAAATTCAAACGGGGCATCGTCGCCTTTGTGGGTGGAGTGATCGCCATGTTTGGCGCCCGCCTGGCTGATGGGTGACCAAGTGGTCATGGACTGAGCGGTTCGCTCCAGTTAGCAGTGAGTGGTTACATCGCCCTGATATGCTTTTTTATCGGCGGGATGTTTATTGCCCGACTTCTTTATGGAGGAGGTGATCAAACATGATGCTGCTCTATGGGCTCATTACAGGAATCATCTTTGGCTTTTTATTGCAGAAGGCAAGAGTTATCCGTTACGACAAACAGCTCGGTGCCCTTCGGCTAATAGATATGACCATCGTCAAGTTTATGATCTCAACCATCCTGGTGGCGATGGTGGGTACTTATCTGCTTAAAGACTTAGGCTTGGTCAAACTTTCCATAAAACCAACCATCTTAGGAGGCGTCATTCTGGGTGGTTTGATCTTCGGAATTGGCTGGGGGTTTTTGGGTTACTGTCCGGGGACTTCGGCCGGAGCATTAGGGGAAGGGCGATACGATGCCATCTGGGGAATTTTAGGAATGCTCGTAGGTGCAGCCCTCTATGCAGAGGCCTATCCGGGTATGAAAAAGACGGTTTTGACATGGGGGGATCTTGGGAAAATTACCTTTCCCCAAGTATTAGGTTTGAATCACTGGATCATCATAGCCATCATTGTGATCGGAGGATTACTACTCTTTCGCTGGTTTGAGAAAAAAGGATTGTAGGTATCAAAAGAGAGAAATAAAAATGAAACTATTTTCTATACACAGCAATGTTAATTACAACACCGAATGTCGTTCCTGCGAAAGCAGGAATCCAGACTCCGTCCCTGCGAAAGCAGGGAACCATTATTTTAGAAACCGGATTCCCCCGTATCAAGTACGGGGCAGGCTCAGTCAAGCCCGGGATGACAAACCATGTAAGATTTACGCCATTATATATAATAAACAATTTTGGTTTTTTACGCTGTTGTTTTTAATCTTTATGCCCTCCCTCTCTATCTCCTCGAGTCTGGTAATGAATCAAACTCCCTCCACCGGCTACCAACCTCAATTTCAAGTTTCGGGAAATAAAATCTATTACGTCTGGCACGAGTATGATGGTCCTTTCCGTCAAATTTTCACTGCAGAAATGAAAACTGATGGAACAGCATGGAAAGCAGAAAAGAGAACCTCTGGACAGTTTGATAAAGTCTTTCCTCAACTTCATGTTGCCAGGAACAAGATTTACTATGTCCGTCAGCAGCCCGACGCAACAAAAAATCGCCAGATCTGGACGATGGAGATGAATATTGACGGGACCGGATGGAAAGAGGTTCAGAGGACGAATACTCCCTTTGATAAACAGTTTCCACAACTACAGGTGGTTGGGAATAAAATTTATTATACCTGGAACGAATTCGATGGAAAATTTAGGCAGATATGGACGGCGGAAATGAATTTAGATGGAATGGGCTGGGAGGGGGTGAAAAGAACTTCAAGCCCCTATGATAAATTTGAACCCCAGCTTCAGGTAATCGGTGAAAAGATTTACCTGGTCTGGAGAGAATCCGATGGATCCCATTTTCAAATTTGGACAGCGGTGATGAATCAGGATGGAACAGGATGGCAGTCTAAAAAACATACCAACAGCCCTCAGGATAAACACAACCCCCAATTTCAGGTAAACGGAAAAAAGATTTATCTTGCCTGGCATGAGGCGGATGGTCCGGATTGGCGAAAAGCAAGATACCAGATATGGACCGCTCAGATGAATATTGATGGGACAGGGTGGCAAGCGATTCAGAGAACCGTGGCAGGTTTTGATAAATATACTCCCCAATTACAAGTCATCGGGGAGAAAATCTATTATGTCTGGGAAGAATCGGACGGAAAACACCGTCAGATTTGGACGGGTGTGGTGAATCAGGATGGGACGGGTTGGAGGGCTGAAAAGCGGACCAAGTCACCTTATGGGAAATATGATCCCCAATTTCAGATCGTTAAAAATAAAATTTATTATGTGTGGCACGAGGATCATGGGTCCAAGGAACCCATCTGGATCGCTGGAGAGAATCTAACCCAATATTGAAAGTTAAATATGAGGAGAATAAGATGTCAAAGAAACAGAAGCTCATCATCATTGGTGGTTCTGCAGGAGGCCCGAGTGCTGCCGCCAGAGCAAAACGAGTTAACCCGTATCTTGAAGTCACTATGTTTGAACAGGGTCCATTTGTATCTTATGGCTCTTGAGAGACCCCTTACTACATCGGAGATGTAGTCAAAGATCAAAAAAAATTGGTGGTGCGAACTCCCCGGCAATTTAAGGAAAAACAGGATATTGAGGTTAAGACAGAACACAGGGTCACGAAGATTGATCCGAAGGAGAAAAAAGTCGAAGTCGTTAATTTAGCAAAATCAGAGAGGGAATGGGTTCCCTATGATAAGCTCATCATTGCCACCGGTGCTCGTTCGAGGAGGCTGAACATCCCCGGAAGCAATGCCCTGAATATATTCACCCTGAAAGACCTGCAGGACGGTATCCGAATCAGAAACTATGTCGATGAAAAAAGGCCCCGGAGGGGTGCTATTTTAGGTGGGGGGTTTATTGGATTAGAAATGTGTGAGGCCTTCCGGTTGAGAGATATGGAAACCTTTCTATTCTGCAGGAGAGATTTGCCAGCAGGTAATCTTGAAAGGGAAATCTCTGAAAAAATATTGAAGGAGTTAGAAGAAAATGACGTCCATTTTATGGCTTATTATGAACCAGTAGTCTTTCATTTGAATAGCCATGGTGAGGTGACATCCTTTGAAACAACTCAGGGAAGTTATCCTGTTGACATCGTTCTGATAGCCGCTGGTGTCATTCCCAATGTAGAAATAGCCCAAGAGGCAGGTGTTGAGCTTGGCAAGACCGGAGCGATTCGAACCGATGCGGCTCAAAAAACGAATCTTAGTGATATTTATGTCGCGGGAGACTGCTGTGAAGTTTTCAATCTAATAAGTCAGGATTGGGTCCATACACCCCTTGGTGATATTGCCAATAAACAGGGTCGGGTGGCCGGTGAAAATGGGGCAGGTGGGAAGGCCACTTTTTTGGGTGTGGTGGGATCAGCCGCTTTTAAAGTCTTCGAATTGGAGGTTGCCTTTACCGGATTGGGAACTCGGGCTGCAAAACAATATGGATTCGATGTGGATTCACAAATGATCGAGGCTGAATCAAAAGTCGGGTATATGCCCGGAGCAAAACCGATCTTTATTAAATTGATTTTTGAAAGAAAAAGTGGGAGACTTTTAGGGGCTCAAATGACCGGGAAGGAAGGAGTGGCTCGGAGGATCAACACCTTGGCTGTTGCCCTTCATCAAAAAATGACCATCGATGAGATTGCAAGGCTTGATTTTGCTTATGCCCCTCCATTTTCTGCTCCCCTGGATCCTATTTTAATTGCCGCTGAACAGGCAGCGAAGAAGATCGTTAGGTAAAAAAGACAAGATTCTGAACTGAATCAAAATTCAAAGGGAGGTAGCGTATGGCAGTGAATATTGATCTGGAAAAATGTACGGGGTGTGGGACGTGTGCAGAGGGGTGTCCGGTAGATGCCATCAAAGTCGAGAATGAAAAGGCCGTGGTCGATGCGGAGACCTGTGTGGATTGTGGGACTTGTATCGATGAGTGTCCTGAAAAAGCCATTAGCGAAGGAACATAAACTAATAATAAAAGTGCTTGGTTTAAAGGTATGGGTAAGGATGCCAGTTCCGTTAAAGGGTTATGTTTTGGGTGTTTAAAATCTTTTAGACGTCACCCCTTGACTTTACACCACACGGGCTTCCTAGTCTTAACCCATATACCATTTTCGTCGTTTTTGACTGCCTGCGGTAAGCAGGAGTGATGCATGTTTCATCAGAGATTTCTATGGAAAAGCATGCAAAAGTGGTGGGTGTGTGTATGAGTCAAAGGAGGCCTGATCCAAAAATAAATGTGGGGAGGGGTTTCCTCAAAAAGGGTCATGGACTGGTGGGGGATTCTCATGCTGGGACTGAGAAAGAGGTCAGTCTTTTGGCGAAGGAAAGTATCCAAAAACTTTGTCAGGAGACAGGGATCTCTGCAGAATCTGGATCGTTTGCTGAAAATATCACCACCCAAGGAATTGATTTAACCTCCATGCCTATTGGCTCGAGATTAAAAGTGGGAGAGGCGGTGCTCCAGGTGATTCAAATTGGTAAAGATCCATCTCAAGCTCACACTTATCATTATCAAGGATATTCCATTTTACCCAAAGAAGGGGTTTTCTGTAAGGTGATCAAAAGCGGAGAGGTAAAAATGGGAGACTCGATCAAAATGATCAAAGGCGAAGGTTGAGGTTGGTGAGAAGAACGGCAACTTGCATTAAGAGGAGATAGAACCAATGAAGATTCGGATAACGATATTATGTGAGAATCTGGTGGGTCGATTAACGGGTTCTGGGGAACATGGTTTTTCTTCTTTTATTGAAACAGATCAGGGCAATTATCTCTTCGATACGGGCAGTGGCCATTCCATCGTGGCAAACTCCCGTGCTCTCGATAAAGACCTGCGAACCGTGAGGAAGATCTTCTTAAGCCATGGACATCTTGATCATACCGGGGGCCTCCCCGAAGTCTTAAAAATAAAGGGAAAGGTGGGGGTCTATGCTCATCCTCACATTTTTTCAGACCGACTGGCCATCCTTCAAGAAGAGGGGGCAGAAACAAGACGATTTGCAGGAATGCCTTACAAGAAGAGATACTTGGAAGTGTTGGGCGCAAACTTCTCTTTGAATACAGATTTTATGGAAGTAGAGAGGGGGTTTTTTTTAACAGGGGAGGTGCCAAGAAAAACACCCTTTGAGAAACCTGATCCAAGACTCAAAATTGAGACAGAGGGAGAGATGACCCAAGATATATTGCTTGATGACCAGTCCCTTATTCTCGATACAGATAAAGGAATGGTTCTGGTTCTTGGGTGTGCTCACTCTGGGATGATCAATATCATTAACCATGTCATCCATAAAATGGGAAAAGAAAGATTCCATGCGATCTTGGGTGGGACTCACTTAGATTTTTTAACTCCTGAACAATTAGAGGAGTCGATCCGATCGCTTAAGAAGATGGAGATTGAAAAGATGGGCGTATCACACTGCACGGGAATGAGAGCAGCTTTCCGGCTTTACCAGGAATTTGGCGACCGGTTCTCCTATGGGTGTGTGGGAAGTGTGCTGGAGGTTTAAAGGTGCGAGGA
This sequence comes from Syntrophaceae bacterium, assembly GCA_013388645.1. GTDB lineage: Bacteria > Desulfobacterota > BSN033 > BSN033 > UBA1163 > UBA1163. The sequence continues at coordinate 14,050 of JACAEV010000152.1, forward strand.
TGATCAATATAGATATTCCCGGTTGGGGAAATACGGACGTTGAAAATATAATCATCGACCTAAACGGAACGATGGCCACAGATGGGGAAATTCCTCGTACTGTCAGAGAGAAAATAAATCTCCTCTCTGAAAAAGTGGCCATTTACATTTTAACGGCCGACACTCAGGGAACGGCCGATGAAGAAGGTCGAGGGATGAATGCCGAAATCATCAAAATAGGCCAAGAAGACAGCAAGGGGAAGAAGTTTGAATTTTTGAAGGCGCATCACCCTGAGAAAACCGTTGTCCTTGGCAATGGGAATAATGATCAACTCATCCTGAAAGAAGCCACCCTCGGAATCGCCGTTTTAGGAGATGAAGGAATATCTGCCTCCGCAATGAAGAATGCGGATATCATCGTGAAGAATATTTGCGATGCCCTGGATCTTTTTTTAAAACCCAAAAGGCTGATCGCCACATTGAGGGAATAAAAAATTGGAAGAATGGAATGATGGAAGAGTGGAATGGTGAATGAGTTCTTTACGGCAACTCTATTATGATCTTTTCTCAGAAGTCTATGATGCCATCATCCGTTTGCATTCCCGAGATGTGGGAAGCTCCCTCAGAAAGTTTATTGCCGAAAAGGCCAACCTCTCTCGAGGAGACAGGGCGTTAGATCTCTGCACCGGGACCGGATCCGTGGCTGTGGAACTTGCCGAACAGGTCGGAGAAAAAGGGTTTGTGATCGGGCTTGATTTTTCGAGAGGGATGCTTGAAAAGGCAAAGGAGAAAGCTCTCAGAGTTCATTTGAACCAATTCAGTGTGGTGCAGGCAAATGCCAGCGCATTGCCTTTTAAATCATCCTGCTTCGATGGGGTGACTTGTTCTCACGCTTTTTATGAATTGAGAGGCGAAGAAAGAAATAAGGCAATCAACGAAGTGGCAAGGGTTCTCAGAAGTGGAGCGCGCTTTTGTCTGATGGAACATGCAAAGCCAGAGAAGGCATGGGTGCGGTTGTTTTTTTATATACGGATCTTCTTTCTTGGTGCGAGGGATGCAAGGAAGTTTCTTTCAGAAGAGGGATCGATATTGGGAGAGAGGTTTAAAAATATAACGAAAGTGATGAGTCCTACAGGTCAATCGAAACTGATCTACGGAGAGAAAGGAGAAGGATAGGCGATTGAAAATACTGGATGACCTCCTCTTCCATCTGAAGCAGAATGATTATCCGGTAAGAAGTGTCCATACCTGTGTCTTCTGGACAGCCGTCATAACCAAGCACTGCGGTCTCTCTTCGACTTTCAGGGAGGAAGGCCCTTCTCATGATCGGGGTGTGAGGGATGTAGGGAACCTTACCCGTAAAATGGCCTTAGAATTGGCAGAATATGCCCGATCAAATAGCCTCCTGGAAGCCTCTATCGGCATGGCCACCATTAATTCATTGGTGGATATCGATGAAACGAAATGCATTGAAAAGAATGCATTTGAGATCATCTTGGAAAAGGGGCAAGGGAAAAATGTAGCTATTGTTGGCCACTTTCCTTGGATCCCAAAGCTGAGAGAGAGAATAAAAAACCTCTGGGTTCTCGAGCAAAGGCTTCGAGAAGGGGATTTGCCCTCCCGGGAAG
>JACAEV010000086.1 GCA_013388645.1 Syntrophaceae bacterium
AGAATTATTTAATTAGAAAATAAGAGTTTGGTCTGACGGCAACGGTAACGACGCCCGAATCGCCCAACAAAGGTTATGTCTGTCGTGTTTAATTCAATAAACGTTACCGTTACCGAATGACGGAACGGGCTTCGTAGCCTTAACCCTACCCCAGACCTCTCGAGCCCCATTAAAAATGTTACGTAAAAATCATTTATACACGTGTGGAAAATGATTTACGTTTTAAAATAATTAGATCAGTACATGGTAAAATTGCAAAATCTTATGAAATCTGGGATAATCTCTGCTGTCAGCTTGCCACGATCCGCTTACGAGGAGAATAAAATGAAAACGAGAATGACCGAACTTTTAGGAATTAAACATCCTATCATGCTGGCAGGGATGGCTTTCATCAGTCTACCCAAACTCGTCGCTGCCGTCTCAAATGCTGGGGGAATTGGTATGTTGAACTCCGTTGCCTATTCTCCCGATCAAATTAAAGATGTGATCAAACAGGTAAAATCCCTTACAGATAAACCTTTTGGAGTAAATGCTACACTGATCTTTCCCAATGCGAGAGAAAATATTGAAATTGCTCTTGAGGAAAAAGTCCCGATTATCAATTATGCCTTGGGCAAAGGGGACTGGATCATTAAAGCCGTTCATGAATATGGGGGCAAAGTATTGGCAACGGTGGCGATTGAAAAACATGCCCGCCGCGCGGAGAGTGACGGGGCAGACGCTTTGGTGGTCACTGGCCATGAGGCAGCTGCCCATGGAGCAGAAATAGGGACATTAGTGTTAATTCCTTCTATTGCCCATCAAACAAAAATTCCCATTATTGCAGCTGGTGGTTTTTGTGACGGGAGGGGACTGGCGGCGGCCTTGGTTTTGGGGGCGGATGGAATTTCCATGGGCACCCGGTTCATGCTGACCCAAGAATGCGACATGCATCCGAAGGCAAAAGAACTTTCTCTGAAGGCAACGATGGAGGATACAATTTGTTCTGAGAAAATTGACGGTTTACCTGGAAGATGGCTTAAGAATCCGGCCGCCATCAAGATGGCAGAAGGAAGACCGTCCCTCTTTCGGGCTCTCTCCAGCGCCCTCCAGATCAAACAGATGGTAGATATCCCGCTTTTTAAGCTTTTTCTCGGGGGATTGAAACAGAGGGGGGTTCAGGATCTTGCTCGTCAGGCGCTTAGTCTCAAAGGGCTGAAGGCTGCTATTGACGACGGAGATTTAGAAACCGGGGTTTTGCCCATGAGCCAGGCCATCGGTTTGATAAAGGATATTCCGACCTGTAAGGAAGTCATCGAAAGGACCGTAACCGAGGCTGAGGAATTGTTAGATGCGGTAAGAAAAAAAATGACTTCCTGAGCGTCATAAAATGGTTCGGCCGTCACCTCAAATAGGCTTCCCATTGTTTGGCAGTCTGGAGGATATAACCTTTGGGAAGCCCCCTAACGATCTGGTTATGTCCGGGCAGGAGAATATTTACTTCTAATTCAGCTAAACGCATCAAAGATTTTTTTAGCTCAGGACCATTGGCACCATAAAGATCAAAACGACCGATGGCGTAATCGGCATAAATGACATCGCCCGGAATGAGGATTTTCATGGGCCGATGATAAAGGCCTATGCTGCCCATGGAGTGTCCTGGGATGTGGAGAACCTCCCAAGCGCTGTCGCCAAGATCAAATATCTCCCCTCCATTAAGCTTTCGATGGACCTTGAATTTAAATGCACCCGGTTTAAGGCCAAACTGATCTTCACAAAACCCCCGGAACATCTCCATCCCATAAACTGCCCTCTCATCCCCCTGCTCCAAGAGATCAGCTTCCAGTTGATGCATCCACAGCTCAGCCCAAGGGATCTGTTTTTGGATTTCAGTGAGGCACCCGATATGATCCAGGTGGGTATGGGTCATAATAATTCTTTTGATAGCTTTTAATTCGAACCCTGCATTCAGGATCGATTGGATCTTGTAATTGCCTTTCCCTGTTAAACCGGCATCGATTAAGGAAAGATCTTGGGAGGAGGGTTTACCCAATAGATAAGTATGGGAATCCGGCATAAATTCGTCTTGTCCTGGAATGTAATAAACCTCATCGGTGATCTTCGGCATATATCACTCCACTTCCAGATGTTAATAAATTATTAAATAACCCAATAAAACCTTCCGTTCAAGCACCTCACCTTTTTTGAATGTTGAATGAAGTTTGATTTCCTCCCTCCTTCTTTTTTAAAATGTCCTAAGTAAGACATAATTAAAGAGAGGGGGCGATTTGATGATACGACGTAACTTGGAACATCCTGAAGTGAAAGCCACTCGCTATCGCGCTCATGGAGGGGGGATCGCTCACATGATTCTGGATACTCGCCACCTCCATACCTTGATGTTTCTGGCCCATGCCTCTGTGGGTCCTCAAAAAAAACTGATCGGCCATGTGGACCCCATGGAGGAGATCTACATCATTCAAAAGGGTCGAGGAGTAATGCAGGTGGGGGATGAAATTTGTGAGGTGGAATCTGGAGACGCCATCCATATCCCCATAGGCTTTTTTCACGAGCTGACCAATACAGGAGAGGAGGAGCTCACCATTTTGGTGGTAGCTGGCCTGATCCCAACCTGATCACGAGGAGACGATGAACAATGAACCACAACCATTGTTCCAATATGCCAATATTCCAATCTTGATGATCTCGTAAAAAGTCTGGAAAGGCCATTTTCTGTCATTCCTGCGCATGCAGGAATCCAGTATTTTCATGTAGTTAGAATTCCCTGGATTCCCGTTTTCACGGGAATGACGACT
>JACAEV010000048.1 GCA_013388645.1 Syntrophaceae bacterium
CGCTTATTTATAATGTTAACGTGGTTAAGGAGGCTTTGAAGGCTGCTGAATCTTTTATTAAAAAGTTAAATTGAAGGATAATTGAAAAAACCTATCTATTCTGATACTCACTCCCTTGGGGTTCCCTCCGGACTCCATCCCCTCAAGGCATAATAGTCCTGAAGCATTTTCTGGAGGTCTTCTCTTTGGATCACCTTCTTATCTTTGCCAAGGGGTTCGTCAAAAAATCTTTTAGGAAGGGTATCGTTTTGGGGGCTGATTCCTTCTCGGAGGTTAAATCTTCGGGTTTCATTTTGAATGACAGATGAAATTTTTCTCAAACCAGCTTCGTTCAATTGGAGACCTGGGGTCATTTCAACAATGGCGGAGAGGTAACTCCAATCCCAATAAAGGTCTCTATAAAATCGACATAGAATCAAGGAATCATGGATGTTAAACCGATCTTCAAATTCAAGGAAAAGTTTTGCTTTTCCCTCTATCTGATCCATGGGGATCATCCCAGCGAGTTCGGCTTTGTAAAAAGTCGCTCTGAGATGGCAGGCCCCCCGATCTGACGTAGCATTGGCAAGACCCATTCCTTTCAGGACTCTCGGTTCATAACCGGCCGGATCAAGACCTTTTGTATGGATGGCAATCTCCTCCATCTCCCATGCTTTGGCGGCAGGGCGAATCCCCTCAGCCAAAACAGCCCCGATCCCTTTTTTAGATGCGATATCATGAAGGAGTTCTGCAATTTTATCTACTTCTCCCCAATTGATCTTTTCCTTAATCCGCCCCATCTCCGAAGCTTCAATGGCAAAAGCACAAAGGCTCCCAGCAGAGATGGTATCTATACCGAGACGGTCACAGATATCATTGAGATAGATAATCTCTTCAATTTCATGGACCATACAGAGGCCCCCAAAAGCATAGATGGTTTCGTATTCCGGTCCTTCAATTTTAAGTTCCTTATGTCTTCCTTCCTTCACCTCGCTCAAATTTCCACAGGCGACAAAGCAACGGAGACAGGCGCTGGGTCTCACCTGACAGCGTTCAAGGAGGGATTCAGCGCTGATTTTCTCCCATCCCTCAAATGTTCCGAGATGCCAATATTTTGAGGGAAATGCCCCCACGGCATTGGTCATTACTACCAGCATCGGAGTTCCAAATCGTTTGTAGTTTTGAACTCCAGGATTATCTTTTCCTCGCTCTAAGGTCTCTTTTGAAAACTGTTCAACCCGATCAGGATAGGCAATTTCTTTTTTCTTTTCACCATGAAAGACAATCGCCTTCACCTTTTTGGAGCCCATCACTGCACCGACACCAGTCCTTCCCAAGGATCGCCAGTAGTCATTTTCAATGACGGCATATCGAACCAGATTCTCTCCAGCTGGGCCAATGACCAGAGCCCCTGCACCCTTTTGATTTGCTTTTTTTAAGACTTCATCCTCTGTAACGTAGGTATCCTTTCCCCAGAGCTCTTTCGCATCATTGAAGAGCACTTTTTGATCAGAAATCTCAATCCAAACCGGTTCTTTCGAGGTCTCTTCAAGGATGAAGGCATCATAACCTGTTCGGCTCATCGGTTCGGCCAGTTTACCCCCCGAATAAGATTCTGAGTACCCTCCAGTGAGTGGAGATTTGGTGAAAACTCCGTGGCGGCAGGACCCATAGATTCGTGTATTGGTAATCGGTCCTGTACAGAAAATGAGTTTGTTCCCTGCCGAAAGGGGTTCGACTCCAGGAGGATTTTCCTTCATCAGGAGATACGTGCCGAGTCCCTTTCCCCCCAAATAGGTTTCATAGATTGAATCAGATAAATTTTCTTCTTTGAACGTTTTGGTTTTGAGATTGATTCTTAGAATTTTATTAAAGAAGCCTTTCATAGGAGTTGCCTTTCTACACTTATTCGAGGTGCCGAATTCTATGTCTATGAGGTTCCACTACACAAAAAACCCCTCTTAGTTCATCCTCGCTATGTTCTTCAAATAGACGTTGTATTTCATGATGTACTTCTTTCGCGGTCATCGGGGTGATTCTTAATAATACCACACCTGTCGATAATACTTTTTCCCAAAAAACCAAAGTTCCGAAATCCTTATCCCTTGTGATCAACAATCGATCATCAATCTTCGCTTTTCTTAGCAAATCTCTATCTGTTGCTCCCTGCATCCCAAGTTCTTTGACTGTTACGACATCGTGACCCCATCTCTTCAATTCGTCTATGGTCACTTTGTAGACATCCTGATCAGCAAGAAGTCGCATTTTATGTTACTTCCACATGGATTTCTTCTGACCTTACTAACTCTGTAGCATACCTTGCACAGGCCTTAACATCCTCAATTTCCAAATCAGGATAATATTTCTCAATAATCTCATTGAAAGGAATATTCTCCTGAATCAGTTCCAATACATTTTCAACCGGAACACGAGTACCTGCGATACAAGGCTTTCCAAAATGAATCTTTGGGTCAATGATTATTCGCTTTTTATAATCCTTATCCCCAGTCATTATTTTCTCCTCTAAAGTATTTCATCTTTTAACAAATTATATACGAAAGTTGAATATTTGCAAAGGCAAACATTGAGGGTAGTTTGGTCTCTTTGTAAGGTAGGGTTAGGTTAGGGGAACTCCTCTCACTCGGAACAGCGAGCGCCGAGTTAATAGGCGGACTTATATATGGCGATAGCATCTTCAAGAGTGACTTTTCTTGGGTTATTGGCCAGGAGTCGGGTGACTTTCATGGCCGCTTCAGCCAACCTTGGAATGGCATCCTCTGGAATTCCAACATCTCTGAGTCTTCTCGGAACTCGAAGGTCATCGGAGAGTCGTTCTACAACCCGTACCGATATTTCTGGTAAACTGGTAAAAAGGGGACAGGCTACTTTTTAATACTTTTAAAAAGTAGCCTGTCCCCTTTTTTACCCTTTTTTATTATCTTAGGCTCGTTGATTATTCTATTCCCACGATCCTTTTGGCCCAGCGTTTCTTTTGTTCAAGGTTCCCCAATCTTCCATACATGACTTTTTGGGTTTGTGGAGACCCAGCGCCATGCATGGATTCAACCAGGGCTGTCCCACCGCTCATATTCTCAATGAGCCTGAGGATTTTCATCCGGTCTTCTACAGGAATCCCTTTGGCCCCTGCCAGATATTTCTTCACATAACGCCCCACCTCACTGCTTTCCAAATCCCCATAGAAAGGCATGGTGGCCACAATTCCTCCTGCGATATCGTGAGCAAGGCGAGAGATTTCGTAGATGTGGCGTGTGACATTATGTTTGGTTGTATTCGCCAATAGTGGATCGGGATAATAAGCTCCTGATGGAGTTTTATATCCCATGGCAGAGCAAGCCACAGACCCTGAATAGATTGTCTCAGCGAGATGAATCATCTCTGCCAGTTTTTCTTTGATGTGTGAAGCCCCTGCCGTTCCCTGATACTCGGCAGCTAATGCTGTTGCTCCCACCAAGACATCCGAGACTCCTCCTTTGCACCCCCCGTAATTTTGACGATGTAAGGTAGCAAAGCGTTCCACTAAGATGCCAGCCATGTCATATTCACCACAGAGAAAAACCCTTTCCCATGGGACAAAAACATTATCAAAGATGATAAGGGCTTCCCCTCCGACCAATCCGTAGGGGTTTCCGGCATCCATCCCCTTTTCGAACTTCCGTTCTTCGTTTGTCTGGCGACCAAAGATGAGGGTCACTCCAGGTGAATTCAAAGGAAATGCACATGCCAAGGCGTAATCTCGATCCTCCTCTCTCATGGCCTGGGTAGGCATGATGAGAATTTCATGAGAATTCACGCCCCCAGTCATATGCGCCTTGGCTCCCCGAATGATAATTCCATCGGGTCGACGTTCTGCGACGTGAGTAAATAGATCCGGATCTGCTTGTTTGCTGGGTGGAAGAGACCTGTCCCCCTTGGTATCGGTCATCCCGCCCACCACCATGACATTGCTATCCTGAACGTAGATCACATACCTCTTGAGTCGTTCGAAATAGTCTGTCTTATATTTTTGATCCACATCATAACTCGTCATATAGGTGGCATTTAGCGCATCGAACCCCACACATCGCTGAAAGCATGACCCTGTTTCATGACCAATCAGGCGGAGCATCTGCACCTTCTTGATCAGATCGTCCACGCTCTGGTGAATGTGGGTGAATCGGTTGATCTTCCTGCCGGTCAAATGAGAGGTAGCGGTCATCAGATCTTCGTATTC
>JACAEV010000171.1 GCA_013388645.1 Syntrophaceae bacterium
GAGAGATCTTTACGGATTTCATTGGTATATCTTCCGCTTTCCAGACAATCCTGAAACTTCACTAAATCCAGATGAAGGGTCATGGCATAACGCTTCAAATCGGTCACCTGCAGGGCTGTAGCGTTTGCAAAGAGATGATCGTGCATCTCCCAGTATTTTCCCTGGTCGTTAGCACAACGACTTGCCTCTCATTTCTTCCGGTTCCGGTTTGGCTTTTTTGTAGTAAGAGTGAAACCCGATTTTTCCAAAATTTTATTATAAATAGCCATTGTCAGGGCATCAGGTTCGGTTCTCAGTTCTTTCTTCATGATTTTCATGCATGCCTTATAGGTCCTTAAGGCCTCATTGTACAGGCCCTTTGCAGAATACAGCATCATCAATTTCTGATAGGATTCTTCCAAGAGAGGATCCACTTCAATAACCTTTTTATAACACTCAATCGCTTTTTTAAATGAACCTTGTCGATCATATAAATTGGCGGTTTTATGAAGTAATAAAATATACTGATTCCTCAACTCCTCTCTCTTTTTGTCGACCCACGGAAAATAAAGATCCCCTTTCAAAAAATCTCCTTGATAGATCCCAAGGGCCTCCACATAAAAGGAGAGGGATTCCTTTTCATTCCCCTTTTTTTCCATCTCCTCCCCTTTTTTGATGAGAGAGAGAAATTGATTGATGTCAAGCTGGCATAATTCATTGTCCAGGATGATCTGATTGTGATGGAGGTGGATATAGGAAGAACCAAATTCAGGCAAAAAGCCGGGCTCCAATGTTTTTCGTAGACGATGTAACGCCGTTTTAAAATTATTTTCTCCTTGGCCTGGCTTTTCGTCTGGCCAAAGGTTTTCAATGAGAATCTCTTTTGGGATCGCTGCCATGCCATGCGATAAAATCGCTTTTAGGAGCTGTTTGGGCTGCTGTCGTTCCCATTCCTTTTCCTCGATCAGAGAATCTCCACGAAGCACTCTGAATCCGCCTAAGGTCTCAATCCGGAGCCGAGGGACTCTTGAGCGATAAATTGATCTTCTAATCTCCCAGACCTTCTTCTGGATCGCTGGATCAGAATGATTGGACAGTTTTTTTAATCCCTCCCCGGCAGTAAGGGAAGGGTGAAGGATGAGAAGCTGGGTAATATAATCAATGGCTTCTTCCACCTTTAATTCTAATGCCAAGAGGCATGCCTGGGTGATATAGGCTCTCCCTAATGAGTAAAAATATTTGTATTTTTTTTCTGCCGCAACCCTGAAACCCTCTCGGAGGTGAAAGGTTGCCTCTTCCCTCTTTTCTTGATCCCATTTCAAGAAGGCCAGAGCAAAGTGAATTTCGACCATAGAATAGACATTGGGGATGGAAGAGAAATATTCCAGCGCTTCGTTGAGTGCTTTTTCCCCCATTGGGCCTTCTTTCATCTCGTGGAAGATCAAACCCAATATGATTTTGTCTCGGTGAAGATGGTATCTTGAAGGGGCCTCATGGGAGAAAACGTGGATGGATTGGTCCACAAATTCTTTCGCCTTGTTAAAATCTTTTTGATGGAGATAGACCAATCCCAGTAACCTTAATGCCAATCCCTTCAGAAAAGGATTCTTTAGAAACCGCGTCATACTCAGGTAACGATTTCCCATTTCTTCTGCGTCGATCCACTCTCCCCGGGCCAATTTTAAATAGACGGTGATTTCGTAGACCCATGGGGCGATGGACATCAAGGAATATTTTTCAATTTCGATCTGAGACGCTTTAATCAGACGGTGGGCTTCTTCAAAATCACCCATTGAAATCATCAGAACACAACGGACCACCAGGGTGGCTATTTTTATTTCCTCTTGCCAGACGATCTTTTCAGAAAAGGCTTCTAATTTTTGATAAGCCTCCGCTGCCCGACGGAACTCTCCTGCACAAATATAGCCCAGGGCAGAAAAGACCAAGGCGTGAGTTTGGAGAGGGAGGTCATGGATTTGTTTTGAAATGATATAGACGCTCTCACAGGCCTGGATCCCTTTTCGGATACGGCCTTCTACTAAGAGGTCGGCCTGGGCCATGGAGAGACACAGGGCTCCTTTTTCATATGGAAAAGCGTCTCCCTCTGCTGACCTACATAAGGCCTCGGCCTCTTCAGTCAATTGGGAAATAGGAAAAAGATGCGTGCCGGTTTGGGTGATGGTTGATATCAATTGCCCCAGGGAGATGAGTTCTCCTTTGAGCTCCCTATTTTCTTTAAAAAGTTGATAGGCCTTCTGAAGGAAGATCACATTCTCATGATCTGTCGTCCACTGTTTTGCCATCGCCCGATAGAGAAGAAGCCACGGTCTTTTCAACACCAGATCTTCGGGAAGGGCATTCATCCAGGAGAGTAGATCGCTCTTTCTCCCTTCACGTAAAAGTTCAATCCCCTTGGACTCCATTATAGAGATGGCTTGGGGATAAGCCTTTGCCTCGAGAAAATATCTGATGGCCTCTTCTAATTCTTCCCTCTGTTGGTAGAGGGTTCCTATCTTTTTGTTTAATGCCTGACGTTCTTCGGCAGTCGTATCCGCGATGTATTTAGCCTTGAGGAAATTCCTGAACATAAGGTTGTAGCGATATAGCCATCCTTTTTTCTCATCATAAAAAGACTGCACAAAAAGATTTTTTCGGGTATGATCACGCAAAATTTCCTCTGGGTTTTCTATTCCGAATGCCTCTTGGGCCAGACGGGGTTCGATGACATCCATGATCGATGATTGAACAAGAAATTGTTGGGCCTCTTTTGGCTGGGAAGATAAGATTTCTTTACCAAAATATTGATACGACTCTTTATCAAGATGGTCAGGAAGTTTTCGGAGGATATCTTTTTTTCTTAAGCCACTTGAACGTAGGAGAGATTCAGAAATCAAAATCAGACCGCCGACCCATCCCTCCGTGGCGATCCAAATTTTATTTGACTCTTCCTCTCCCAAATTTATTTTTTTGATTTGCCGAAAAAATTGCTGGACTTCATGAGAGCTAAAGGCGAGATCTTCATTCGTCAAGATGAAGGCCTCTTGCCTGATTTTGAGGTGCTGAAATTCAAAGGTGGGAGGAGGGGTTCCTCTGGAGGTCATGATGAGATGGGCATCGACAGGAAGATTTTCTATGAGCGTCTGTAAACATTCAAAAGGGAGGGGGTTCCAAAAGAGACGGTCTAATCCATCAAAAACGATTTGAAACGGGTGGGAAACATTTTTTGAAATGTAATCAGCCATATTTCCAAAAAGAGTGATCGCTCGCAAGGGGTTGATGATTTCGATGGGGATCTCGAGAAGAGCTGAGAAGTCAATCTTTTTTAGCCCATACTGCAGTGATTGGACGGTCAGATTATAAAGGTTGATGGGATCTAAACAAGTCTTATCTAAGTTGATCCAGGCGGTTGGTACCTTTGAGGTTTTTACATAGGAAGCAACCAAGGTTGTCTTCCCCTGAGCGGCCTGCCCCAGGATGAGGATTAATTTTTTATTCTTATTTTTTTCGAGCAGGTTGTGGAGACGCGGTCGATGTAAAAGGGTGGGCAAATCAGGAGGCGAGATTTTTAAGATATTGACCGACCTCTTCATCTAAAGTCCCCCAGGCTCTCACGAAGTGCCTCCAATATAGCATAACGGATTGAATAGTCAATGGAATTTCTTAAAAGGCATGGGTTCTCTGATCAAGTGGCCGCAAAATCATTTTATAGAATTTTACTATTTTTTGCTTGACATCATGGGAGCTTTTTCCTATAGGTAAAGGTAAATGGCTCAAGAAAATCCTGCCAAAATCAAGGCTTCTTTCAAAGAGCGTCGTAAAGGTGAACGAAGGAGAACGTTCCGGCGAAAGGAAGATCAGCTAAGGGAAGAGGTAAAAAATAAGAAAACCCTTAAACTCCATTCTCTGCTTGAACTGGGTCGATTGATTGGTTTAGATCTTCAAATCGATGAGATCCTCTTAAAGATTTCTCAAAAGGCCTGCGAGGTCATGGAAGCTGATCGATGTAGCCTCTTTCTCTATGACCCCAAAACAGATGAGCTTTGGTCAACCGTTGCGTTGGGAATGGCGGGGGAAATCATACGAATTCCCACGCATACTGGATTGGCAGGGCATTGCTTCCAAAGTGGAGAGAGTCTTAATTTAGAGGATGCCTATTCTGATCCAAGATTTAATAAAGAGGTTGATGCTCAAACCGGTTACCATACCCAAAGTGTACTCTGTGTGCCCCTTTATAACCGGGAGGGCTCGGGATTGGGAGTTATTCAACTTCTGAATAAAAAAAATGGATTTTTTACAGAAGAAGATGAGACCTTTCTCAGAACCTTTGGAAACCATGTCTCAGTGTTTATCGAAATGGCCCAGCTTCAGAAAGCCCGGGTGGACGCGCTTGAACAATCACGAAAAGAGCTTGAAAAATTGAATCGAGTAAAAAGCAAAGCCCTTGATCATCTTTCTCATGAGATGAGAACTCCACTTGCTGTGATTCAAGGGACCATTCGACTTTTAAAGCGAAGAGTCCGGGAACAAACTCCTTCACCAATTAGGGGGGAAGTTTTTGAATCATTAGAGAAAAACTTGAATCGTCTCTCTGACATTCAACAAGAAACCGATCAGATTATTAGGACTTACCAAAAAAACGAAAAAGAACCTCGTTTGAAAAACCTCGATATTCGTCGTTCCATTCTCCCAGAGCCCATTCAGCTTTCCCCTTTTATAGAACATCTCCTGGACGATGCAAAAAGGAAGGCTTCTCATCGAGACCTTCAAATCGAACTGGATGGAGGAAAGGAAATTATTTTACAATTTGATTCGACCATTCTGAAAGAGTCTTTCACAGGACTTCTGAAGAATGCGATTGAAAACACTCCGGATGAAGGGGTAGTCAAGATTATTTTGGAAAGGAAAGCGCAGTGGGTCCAGATCAAGGTGATGGATTTCGGGGTTGGGATCACCAAAGATAATCAGCGGCATCTTTTCGACGGGTTATTCCATACCCAGGATACAGAGCTTTACACCTCCAAAAACCCCTACGATTTCGGCGCCGGGGGCAAGGGGTTGGATCTTCTTCGGATTAAAGCCTACGGGCAGCGTTTCGGCTTTGATATTTCGGAAGGAAGCCAACGTTGTATTTACCTTCCAACCGATCGAGACCTTTGCCCAGGAAAAATCTCTTTATGTCCTCACTGTCGCACACAGGAGGACTGCTTGAAATCAGGCGGAAGCACCTTCTGCCTCTCTTTTTCGAATTACTAAGGAGTCCATAATTGAAAAGACATATCGTTCTGAAAATCTCCCCTTACCCCTCTTTGCCAAAGGGGTAATTCCTCCCTTTACAAAAGGGAGGGGAGGAGGGATTTGGTCTTCA
>JACAEV010000067.1 GCA_013388645.1 Syntrophaceae bacterium
GTGGGCAACTGTGCGCTATCATTGGGAAGAGTATTAGCACAGCAAAGAAGAAGAAAACTCGTCAATGATCATTGACCATCGGTCATTGACCATTGATCATTGGAGGTCTTTATGGGTTACCGACCTTGCGGCGTTTATCATCAATATTACAAACAGGATCATGCCTGGTGGCAGACCAAATTTGTCTGGGGAAAGATGATCCTCCTTTTCATCACCTTGTTCTTCCTCATCCCTCACTTTGCAGGCTACTATCTTCTTGGCGTTGCCAATGTCGTCGGATATACTATCCTTTCTGCAATGGGAGTTCAATTGTTAATTGGATACTGTGGTCAGGTCACCCTCGGACACGCTGCATTTCTTGCCGTGGGAGCTTATACGAGTACCCTTCTTATGCTCCAATTACATCTCCCTTATCCCATCACCCTGATTCTGGGAGGAATTATGGGGGGACTATGGTGCGTATTGTTTGGTTTGCCTTCTGCAAGAGTCAAGGGCTTTTATTTGATTATGACGACCATGGCCGCCCAATTCATTATTGTTGAATTTTTCATTACTCAGTATGTGAGTCAAATCGGAGGGAGGGGCGTCGCCTTTTCCATCCCGCCAGGGATGACCAAAATTGGCCCATGGACCATCCAGTCTGAAAAAGATGTTTACTATCTTATGGTGGTATTAGTCATCTTATGTACATTGGCGATGGCCAATCTTGTCCGTTCAAAAATTGGTCGGGCTTGGATTGCCATCCGAGACAACGATATTGCTGCGGAGACCATGGGAGTAAATATTGTTTACTATAAATTACTTGCTTTCTTTGTCGCAGGCTTTTTCGGTGGAATCGCAGGTGCTTTCTGGATTACATCTCTTGCAGCTGTGAGCCCGGAACACTTCCATTTTGGTTGGTCCCTCTGGTTAGTCGGAGTAATCCTGATCGGCGGGGTGGGCAGTATCCATGGAACCATCTTTGGCGCCCTGTTTATGACGCTGATCCCCGAAGGACTTAAGTTCCTCATTTTTATTCTCACTCAGAATCCTTTTTTTGTCGACCTGATGCCCTTCTTGCCGCTTTTACTCGAAAAATTTCTTTATGTCAAAGAGGCAGCGTTTGGCTTAGCCATAGCACTTTTTCTTATCTATGAACCCAATGGGTTATCGTATCGCTGGTGGCAAGTGAAGAATTATTTTAACCTTTGGCCGTTTTCGTACTAACCACCCCCACCCTTCCCTCCCCCATCAAGGGGGAGGGGATTAAGGGGAGGGGAAAATTAAAGAAGGGGGTGATGCGACGTCATTGGATGGTGGGAGCAAGGTTTGGGGTAGTTTCAGCTTTAACTCTATTCAAATTCTATTAGGAGGTAAAAAATGAGAATCAGAATATTTACAATGGTTGTCATATCTCTCATGATGGGACTCACTGCTACTTGGGTCTTTGGACAAGCACAAGAGGTTAGATTGGGTGCCCTGCAGGATACGACGGGCGGCACCTCTGATGTGGGCAAGGATGAAGCTTTGGGAGTTCGTGAAGCAGTCCAATATTATAATGACACAGGGGGAATCAACGGGAAGAAAATTAGATTATTCCAGTATGACTATGGATACCGTGTTCCCGAAGCAGTCACCACCTATAAACGATTCAGGGATTATGACAAAGTCGTAATGGTTCTTGGTTGGGGAACAGGGGATACCGAAGCACTTTCTCCAACGATCAACGCAGATAAAATGCCCTATCTCTCAAGCTCCTTTTCGGGCCATCTCTGCGATCCGAAAAAAACCCCATACAACTTTGTTTACGGAACAGATTACTCGACCAATGCTCGTGGAGCCATCACCTATTGGTTTGAAGAGGTCTGGAAAAAGGATCCGAAGTGGAAGGAGTTGAGAGATAAAGGTGCCAAACCCAAGTTTGTCTGCTTCATGGATACTGCCTCCCCTTATGCAACTGCGCCTATCAAAGCCATTAAGGATCAGGCAGCAATCCTTGGCTTTGAAATCGGTCCAGATCAAAATGTCGGGTTAACCGCTCTTGATACCAAGAGCCAGGTCATTGCAGCAAAGGGATTTGGAGCCAACCTTGTTTGGCATGGCAACACAACTATGTCTGTATCCACCGCTATGAAGGATTCTTATGCTCTCGGATTAGGTGCGGATCATATTGTTAATAACTGGGGATTCGATGAGAATCTAAGTAAGTTAGGTGGTGCAGCAGCTGAAGGTGCAATGGGTCTGATCGCTTGCGCCTTATTTAATGATGAATATCCGGCTAAAAAAAAGGTCCTGGAATATTGTAAAAAATTAAACCCAGGCATCCCCCTTGAAAATCGACTGATCCGAACGGTTCAGGGCTGGGTGAAAGTCACGTTGGCTGTGGATGCCATGAGAAAGGCAGATAAGGCAGGAAAATTAAATGGGCCTGGCATAAAGGAAGCCTTTGAAACATATAAAGATTGGCCAGGATTGAAAGAATTCGGGGGACAGTTAGTGACAATCACTCCAACAGACCATCGTTACAGTTCTATTGTCAGGGTTGGAAGAATTATTAAAGGAAAACCTCAAACCGTTGCTGAGTTAGACATGCGAGCGAAGTTCCCTGACAAGTGGGCTTCCTGGCTTGGGTGGTAAGGAGGAAAAAATTGAATAATGGAACGATCCTGAAACTGAATAACATTGAGGTCATGTATCACGAGGTCATTCTGGTATTGAAGGGGGTCTCCATTGATGTCCCGCAGGGAGGGATTGTTGCCCTTCTTGGAGCCAATGGAGCTGGTAAATCGACCACCCTAAAATCTATCTCCGGTTTGCTGAAGCACGAAGACGGGGAAGTAACTGATGGTTCAATCGAGTTTATGGGAGAAAAGATTCATCATCTTTCTGCCGAGGAGATTGCTAAAAGAGGAATTTTCCAGATCATTGAAGGGAGAAGGGTCTTCGAACATCTCACGGTTGAAGAAAACCTCCGGGTTGGAGCTCACCTCAGGGGAGCAGGTTCAGCCACCAAAGAGAGACTGGAGATGGTTTATCATTATTTCCCAAGACTGGTGGAGAGGAAAAATGTGCTTGCTGGTTTCATCAGTGGCGGGGAGCAGCAGATGACTGTGATCGGCAGGGCCTTGATGGCCCAACCCAAATTGGTGTTATTAGATGAGCCTTCCATGGGTCTCGCCCCTCTTCTCATCAAGGAAATTTTTGAGATCATTACCAAATTAAACAAAGAAGAAAAGATCCCCCTTCTATTAGTAGAGCAAAACGTTAAACTTGCTCTCACTGTGGCTCCTTACGCTTATGTCTTGGAAAACGGAAGGCTCGTGATGCATGACACCTCAGAGAAGTTGAAGGAAAACCCGGATATCAGAGATTTCTATTTAGGCCTTTCTGATATTGGCGAAAGAAAAAGTTTCAGGCAGGTAAAGCATTATAAACGAAGAAAAAGATGGCTCACCTAAACGAATCAATTTTCAATGAACAATGGTCAATGATCAATAATCAATTTCTTTTTTGATTTTTCATTGGTCATTGAGAATTGATAATTGCTCATTGCCAAATGATCTTTAA
This sequence comes from Syntrophaceae bacterium, assembly GCA_013388645.1. Classification (GTDB taxonomy): domain Bacteria; phylum Desulfobacterota; class BSN033; order BSN033; family UBA1163; genus UBA1163. The sequence goes on from JACAEV010000067.1 coordinate 3,547, forward strand.
AAGGAGGTTTATATGCGAAGATTATTATTGATCCTGATCATGATTACATTTGCTGTTTGGGGAATAGCGGCTTGTAAACCAGGTCTCCTACCCACTGAAGACCCTGGGAAACCCAAAATTACCTTGGAGCGTGTGGAGATAAGTCGGTTGGCTCCCTGGGTTGAACTTCCCGCTCCTACTATCATGGGGTTAGGTTTTCTTTTTAACATCAGTAACCCCAGCAGCTATCCCATCAAGCTCGAAAATTTTAAATTTGCTGTCTCTTTCGAGGCCCCTGGTACAGGGGAATATATGACTTTGAGCACCGCAACAACCTATGATAATATTTATTTTGCTCCGAAAACAGTGAGTCAGTACCGAGTTGTCGAATTTCTTGATTCTCGAGGAGTACAGTTGGCTTTGTTGCTACCCAATCAGGTAAAGATGAAGGCTTTGAATTTAAATGCTAATGAGCTTGCAAAAAAATGGTTCACCACTATCGGTGACTTCCCCTTCGGAATTAATGTGGGAGAAGGCATGGCAGTCTTCTCAAGCGAAGGGATCAAGGGAGACTTTTTCGTTCCCTTTGAAGGGAAATTTCCCAAGAAATAATAGACGGTGCGCTTGGGGACCTTGCCCTACCATGTAAATGGATGTAAGGTTGGGTCCCCAAGCAAACAACAGATTAATCATCAATCATTTGCCTTTTTAATGAATCCTTCACTCATCGTTCTCCATTGACCATTATTCGGTAATATTTTGGCCTATATTTTTTTGCAGAAATACAATGAAAAACCTCAATTCAAATAATCAATTGAAGGGAGGTTTCATGATGAAAAAGAAATTATTTACAGGTTTAATAATCACTTTTTTGACATCCTTATTATTAACCAGTATTACGCTATCTTCCGATGTTCCCATGATGACGAAGGATGATCTTAAAGCACGGCTTGGGAATCCTGATTTGGTTATCTTTGATGTTCGTCTTGGCAGCGACTATTTCTCAAGTGATTTGAAGATTAAAGGGGCTGTTAGGCCTCTTGTAAGGGAACATATTGATCAAGCAATACTCGTCCATCCAAAAGGAACAACTTTTGTTATTTATTGTGCTTCCCCCAATGAGGAAGTCAGTGCTACCAGAGTTAAAACCTTCTTAGAGAATAAATACGAAGGATACACAAAAATATATGTTCTCAAGGGAGGTTGGGAGGAGTGGCTTAAGGCTGGGTACCCTACAGAAAAGAAATAAGGACTCTAAAAATAGAGATATCGGTCTGCCCTTGACATATAAAAAATGATTATTTAGCGTCTGCCCATAAATTGACGGTTTCCAAATAGGCCGTCATTCCGACGAAAGCCGGAATACAGACTTTTCAAAACCTTCTGGATGCCGGATCAAGCCCGGCATGACAGAATGGGTTGTTTATAGACAGACTCGACTTAATCAGCTTAACATTGGAGCGGATGGCTGATAGCCCCCGCTGATTTTAGTTGTTAACTGGTTATTGTTAATTGACTATCGTTCATCTTGGAGGAGTTTTTTATGCCCAAACCAGACCCCATGGACCGCACTTCAGACTTCTTGAAAAAAAATCTCGAGACCATGCCCCAGAAAAAACGCCTCGAATATCTTAATCAGAAACTGAGAGGAGTCATCCAATACGCTTATAAAAATTCTACTGCTTTCAAAAATAAAATGGATTCCGCTGGATTGAAACCAAAAGATATTCAAACCATAGGAGACTTAGAAAAAATTCCTGTTACGAAGAAGGCTGACTTAATAGAACTTCAAAAGAGATATCCCCCTTTTGGAGGATTGGAAGGGGTTCCA
>JACAEV010000100.1 GCA_013388645.1 Syntrophaceae bacterium
CCAGTACTCTCGAATCACCCCGCGCCACATCTTGCCCCCTTGTCTAATATCTCTGAATTCTAAATCTTAGTCAAAGGTATTTGAAATTTAGGGTTTCCAAATTCGAAATCCGAATATCGTCATGCCCGAGGCAGATCCGCCTCTGGCGGAAAATCCTAAACAAATCCGAAATTCAAATATCAAAATTCAAAACTTTTTGTTTAGATAATTCGAATTTTGAACATTTGTGCTTGTTTCGAATTTCGTGCTTCGATTTTAAAAATTCTATTATTGATGGACTCGTAAAAAGTCCGATTCAGCCCATTATTGTCATTCCCGTGAAAACGGGAATCCAGTGAATTCAAATACTTCTGGACTCCTGCTTTCGCAGGAGTGACGGGGGGGAGACTTTTTACGAGACCCTCATTATTCATTCGAGTTCGTTTTCCACCCGGATGAACATGGTTTTTCCAAGAATCACTTCCAGCCGATCGATTTCCTTCAAGGCTCGGTGAACATTCTTTTCTTTGGCCTCATGGGTCATCATGACAATGGGCACGGCACCATTGACCTGTCTCCCTTTCTGAATCACCGCAGAGATGCTGATATCATTCTTCCCTAAAATCCCTGAAATTTTTGAAAGCACTCTGGGCCGATCCAAAGCCGAAAACCTCATATAGTAAGGCATCACGACATCGTCCATCTTCTTAAGGGGAATCTTTTCGATGGCCGATTCCTGGAAGGAAAGCAGTGGCACCCGCCGCCCGGCAGCCTGGATCAGAATATTTCTTCCTAATTCCACCAAATCGCTTACGACCGCACTGCCCGTGGGCATCTGCCCTGCCCCCTGGCCATAAAAGAGGGTGGGGCCTACAGCATCCCCCTTAATGTAAATGGCATTAAAAACCCCTTCGACCGTGGAGAGGAGGTGACTTTCTGGGATCAGTGTAGGATGAACCCGGGCTTCAATCTTACCTTGATCAACTTTGGAAATCGCCAAGAGCTTAATGCGATATCCAAATTCTCGACTGAACTGAATATCCAATGGTGTGATTTCAGAAATTCCCCCAATGAAGATCTCATTAAACTGAAAAGGGGTTCCAAAGGCCAGTCGCACCAGAATGGCTAATTTGTGGGCCGCATCGATCCCCTCAATATCATAGATAGGGTCTATTTCCGCATACCCCTTTTCTTGGGCTTCCTTTAATACTTCTTTGAAATTTCTTCCTTCATCCGTCATCTTGGAAAGGATATAGTTTGAGGTTCCATTCAGAATACCAAAGATCGAATGGATTTGGTTGGCGACCAAACCCTCTTTGATCGAGCGGATGAGGGGAATGCCACCACCGACCGAAGCTTCGAAATTGACATCCATCCCCATGTGATGGGCCTCTCTGAAGATTTCTTCTCCGTGTAGGGCAAGAAGGGCTTTGTTGGCCGTCACAATATGCTTTTTATTTCGAATCGCTTTTAAGATAAAGGTTTTGGCAGGCTCAACGCCTCCCATTAACTCCATCACAATTTGAATCTCTGGATCATGAATCACATCCTCTGTGCTCCGAGTGAGGACCCCCGGTTCCAATTTCACTCCACGATCCTTCTTTAAATCAATATCAGCGATACGTTTCAAAATGAGTTTTGCACCCAAACGTTTTTCGATCAACTTCGAATTTTTTTGAAGGACTCTTACAACACCAGAGCCTACTGTCCCAAACCCGATTAAACCCACCTTAATTGCTTTCATCTTTTTTCGTTCCCTCACTAACCCTTTTTCAGCACCTTCTGAATCCCTTTGATAGCCTGCTTGATTCGTGCCTCGTTTTCTACCAATGCAAATCGAATAAAACCTTCTCCACACTCACCGAAACCAATTCCTGGAGAAACGGCTACCTTCCCTTCTCTTAATAGATGCTTTGAAAAGTCAATCGATCCCATCTTCTTAAAAGGCTTTGGAATCTCTGCCCAAACGAACATCGTCCCTTTTGGTTTTTCAATCTCCCACCCCACTCGTTTCAATCCCTGGATGAGGACATCCCTCCGTTTTCGATATTCCTCAACCGTCTGGCTCACACACTCCTGGTCTTCATTGAGGGCGATGATCCCGGCAATTTGAACCGGTTGGAACACTCCGTAATCAAAGTAACTTTTTAATCTGGCCAGGGCTGCTAACATCTCAGCATTTCCCACAGCAAAACCCACCCGCCAGCCTGGCATATTATAGCTTTTGGAAAGAGAGTAAAACTCCACTCCAACATCCTTTGCTCCCTTGACCTGAAGAAGGCTGGGCGCTTTATATCCATCAAACACGATATCCCCATAGGCTAAATCGTGAACGATCATCAAGTGATGCTCTTTTGCAAAATCGACCAGATTTTCAAAGAAGTTGAGATCCACCACCATGGTCGTTGGATTTTGGGGAAAACTCAAGATGATCATTCGGGGAGGAGGCCAAGTCTGTCGGGTGGCGGTCAATAGCCGCTGAAAGAAATCACCTTCTCCCACCAGGGGGACGGAACGAAGGTCTCCTCCTGCGATCACCACTGAATAAGCATGAATGGGATAAGTGGGGTCAGGAACCAGGACAACATCTCCAGGACCAAGGGTGGCTAAGACGAGATGTCCAAGGCCTTCTTTAGCGCCAATGGTCACCACACTCTCAGTCTCCGGATCCAGTTCAACATCATAACGTCTTTGATACCAGTCAGTGATCGCACATCTCAACTTATAAATCCCTTTTGATGCAGAGTATCGATGATTTCTTGGATTTTTTACAGCTTCGATCAGTTTATTGACAATATGCTTGGGGGTTGGAAGATCAGGATTTCCCATCCCCAGATCAATGATATCTTCCCCCCTCCGTCTGGCCTCCATCTTTAGCTGATTGACGATGCCAAAAATATAGGGCGGAAGTCTCTGCATCCGATGAAATCCAGAACCCTCAGGATGAAACATTTCCATACCTTTTCCCCTTTAATTGTAATATCATTAAGGGTAGGGGTAACATAATTTCCCCTTATTTTCAATTCTTTCGGCGCTGAACCTAACATGATTCAGGCCTTCGCTTTAATAATCCATTGGGTATGACGGATAACCGAAACGATCCATGATCCACTTTATCCAATGGTCGCCAGTTCCATTCTTCCTTCCCACCGTTTAATCAATGCCTGTTTTAACCCAGCATGAGAAGGCTGGACCAGCCCTGGATCTTCTTGAACAAGTCGAAAAGCCTCTTTCCTCGCTTCGATTAGAATCGCTGTGTCGCGAAGGATATGGGCGACTCTAAAATCGGGCAGCCCCGATTGTCGGATTCCAAAAAATTCTCCGGGTCCTCTGATTTCCAAGTCTTCTTCGGCTATCTTAAATCCATCGGTCGTCCTTTCCATGGCGCGCAGCCGGAATTTTGCTTCTTCAGAAGATCGATATTGAGCCAATAAAATACATTTGGAGGGATAATGTCCTCGTCCAATCCTCCCTCGCAACTGATGGAGTTGAGAAAGACCGAATCGCTCGGCATGTTCCACCACCATGACCGAGGCGTTGGGAATATCAATACCTACTTCAACCACGGTCGTGGAAACAAGCACTTGAATTTTCCCCTCCTTAAACTCCATCATGACGGACTCCTTCTCATCGCTTTTCATTCGTCCATGAAGCAGGCCAATCTGAAATTCAGGAAAAACATCCTTCTTTAAGTGTCCAGCCATTCGGGTCGCATCCTTGAGGTCCAATTTTTCAGATTCCTCTACCAAAGGATAAACGATGAAAGCCTGACGGCCCTTCCTCACCTCTTCTTCCACCATCCGATAAACTTTTGCCCTTCCAGATTCAGGAAAGACTTTGGTTTCCACTGGCATTCTGCCCGGTGGCATCTCATCAATGATGGAGACATCCAGATCTCCATAAATGGTCATCGCGAGCGTCCTCGGTATGGGCGTTGCGGTCATCACCAAGACATCGGGATTCTCCCCTTTCTTCTTTAAAAGCGCCCTTTGGATCACGCCGAATTTATGCTGCTCATCGATGATGGCGAGGCCTAAGCGATGGAAAGCAACGGCCTCCTGGATCACTGCATGAGTTCCAATTACTAATTGGACATCTCCATCTCGAATCTGTTGATAAAGGTCCTCTCTTCCCATTCCTTTGACATTGCTGGTCAGAAGGGCCACCTGAACTCCTAATGGTTCCAGCCACCGATAAAGATTAAGAAAATGTTGTTCTGCCAGAACCTCCGTGGGAGCCATGATGGCAGCCTGATAACCACATTCAATGACATGAAGACAGGTCAACAGGGCGACGATGGTTTTCCCGCTTCCCACATCTCCCTGAATCAATCGATTCATAGGATGGGCTTTTTCTAAATCCGCCTGAATTTCAGATAACACCCTCTGTTGCGCACGGGTTAATTTAAAAGAAAGGAGGTTTAACAATTTCTGGGCTAATGCCCCCTCGGCCTTAAAAGAGATACCGGTTTCGAGGGCGACGCCTCTTTTTCTTAATGCCAATCCGAGCTCTAAAAAAAAGAACTCATCAAAGATGATGCGGCGGTGGCCGTCTGAACGCTGGAGATTGAGGCGATCGATGGATTCCCCCTCAGGTGGGAAATGGACTCTACGAAAAGCCTCAGAGAAATGAATTAAATCTTGGCGTTCTATAATCTCTTGTGGAATAGGACTCGATAACTCATCGGCGTATCCGTCCAAAATTGTCTTCATCAACCTTCTCAATGTCCTCTGATAAAGGCCTTCGGTTTCGGAATAGATGGGGACAATCCTTTTAAAATTGAGATAATCCTTCTCTACATCACCCTCCACCACCTCCACATCGGGGTGATGAATCTCTCTCTGATAGTTAAACCACCTCACTTCTCCTGAAAAGATCAGTTTGCGACCCTTCTTGAATCGGTCTCTGAGATACCTTTCGTTTCCACGAAACCATTTCAAGGTGATCGTGCCACTTCCATCCCCCACGACCGCCTCAAACACTCTTCTTCTCTTATTCTGATAAAACGCCACTCCAGAAAGCAGTATTTCACCGAACCCCGTCTCTTTTTTACCAACTTTGAGTTCGGAAATCTTTTTCAAATGCCTTCGGTCCTCATAGCATCGCGGGAGGAAATAAAGAGCATCCTCCACCGTACGGATTCCTTTTTTCTCAAAAAGTTTAGCTAATTTGGGTCCTACCCCTTTGACATACTGGATTGGAGTGAGGAGCCGATTCCGAAAATGTTGGGGTTGAGAGCGTTGCATCTACTTTTTCTTTCTTTTTCTGGAGCAATCTTGAACTATTTTAATATAGGTCTTTTTACAGGAGGGGCATTTGACCTCATTCTCTCCAGGCGTTAAATGTAAGTCGTTATAGGTAATAGGGTGATCACAATAAGGGCACCGATAAGAAAATTTCTGAATGACCTGTTCTTTTAATTTTCCCTTCATATAAATATTACTTTATTAATCCTTTGTAGCCTTTAACCTCAAGCCTATTGCCTCTATCCAATTGCATCCAACCTCTAACACCTTCCATTAAAGGACTATACTAAAAGTACCTTCAAGAATCAAGGAACGGTTCTGAACTTTCCTCAATCTCTATCATTCAAGTCACATAGAAAAAAAGAGGTTGAGAACCTATCCCAACCTCTTTTTCTCCTCTGGTGCCTAGGGCCGGAGTTGAACCGGCACGGTGGGGGACCACCGAGGGATTTTAAGACCGATTTTGGTAATTTTTCTAACCCCTTGATCTTTCGCCTGGTTTCTCCAAACCCATTGAAAATATTAAGCGAGTATCATCTCTATCTGGCTTTTTTATTTACATCTGGTTCGGTCTTTTTGAGTTAATTTTAGCACAAAATTAGCACAATTTTAGTTCAGTTTTTCGGCCATGACAAGCTGATTTTCATTTAGGAACTTGTCTTCTTTCCCAAGCCAACTCCATCACTATTTCTCGTAGGTACAAGTCTTTGCTGAGATCTAAAGACCTCACGTCCCACAAGATGGGGATACTCACGAAAAGGCGATAGAATCAGATGGCCATTCTTATAGCAGAACATTCTGCCACTGTGAAAACACTTGATCACTTCCTTCTTTTCTTTAACAGTCCTCAATGTACAGATATACACTTGCTCCTCCACAATACGTTCAGCCGCTCAGAATCCTATGTCCGTCAAAGAACCGATAGATATCGTGTGAACACTCAAAAGCCTCCTTTTCAGTAGGTATATTCCTCTTGCATAAAAGTATTCCCATTATGAATTATCTTCTATGTGGGGCAGAAACCTGGGAGACTTAAGTCTTGAACTCTCGGGGGCGAAGCAAAACTGCCCCAAGTGGAATCTCTCCGGGACAGGACTCGGAGCTTCTTTAGCCCTATCCCATGAGGAACGAGTAAGAAGGGAAAGTTTAGAGCGATTTTCAAATAAGATGAGAGCAGAGAGGATACCTCTTGTGTAATACATATTTGGGAAATAGGGATATATGAAAATGCCATTCAAAACCATCTTAATAGCCACAACATCGTCATTATTCATGATCCCCAACCCCTTCCCATGATCAATCACTATAAGAAGAATGGTCCTTGGATTTGGCGCTGCCACATTGATTTAACGAACCCAAACAAAGATCTTTGGAACTACCTTGTTCCGACCATTGAAAAATATGATGCTGTGATTTTTAGTCTTAAAGACTACGCGAAGAAACTTAAGACACCAGAGGTATATGAGTCTCTTCTAAAATCCTCGGATGAACATATCATTACCCTGAGTCATTAGGATACGGCATTAGTGAATGCCCTCTAATGTCTGGTAACCATTGTGCTACAAAAATCTATTCATGAAAAATTTGGCCTCTTGAGGATGGGGGGAATGGTTTCTTGGTCTCTAATGCGTTTAAAAAAATTTCCTCATTAAATGAAAAATCCTCTTTAATGCCAAATCTTATAAAGTCTTGCCGAAAAGGATAGATTCCTGTCACAGTGGAAATTTTCCTATCTCAAAGGACAAATTTCCGCCCACCTTATCAATGGGTATATCTTTAGAAACTCCAAATCAACGAATTTTAAGACGAAATCGATTCAATCTAGTTTTCGGCATACTTTTTGTTAATAAAAAATTGGAGAGAAAATATTTTATTGTTTTTTTAACGAACACTATTGATCAATTGATTCTTGTTCTCCCAATAAGACCAGACCTTTTGTGAGAAGGGGGCGGAAAGCGGCGGATCTTCTAAGAAGATGGTCGAGGTGCCGAAAGATGAACCTTGGGTAAGTTCGGCTTTTTTCATATTAAATAATTACTCATAAAAGAAGTCCAGTTGTATTCGTGAGACTCAAATGAGAATGTATCACATGGCCGCTCAGAACAATTGTACAGACTGCCATGGAACGAATATACCGATGACGAAGTAGGCGCATATCACCCTGTACTTCTTTATTGAAGGGTATCCAAAGATTGTAGGGGTAATCAAAATTGAAGGTTAAAAGAGAAATTCCGGCTTTGCTGAGTTCTTTTCTCTTTCTGTTTTTTATTTTTGGATTTTTATGGCCAGTAAGCCTGATAGCTGAAAATTTGGATACCTCAAAACTAGATAGGTCCTTTTACAAGGGGAGACAAGTTTCATACGAAACCATTGACAATCGAGAGTGTCTAAAATGCCATGGAAATAAAATCAACGAAGCGACATTCGGACATTCTGTTCACGGAAATAACTCTTGTGTTAGCTGTCACTTAGATAATATCAATCTGAAGACTCATATTGAAGCAATGAAAAAACCACACAGAGGCGCACCAACCCAACCTGTGAAATGCCAGCGGTGTCACGATGAAGAGGCTCTCGAATTCAATCCCAGTGTTCATTCCCTGAATGAAGTTCAATGTATCGACTGCCACGCAAATATTCATGATCTGGCTGCCTGGAAGGGTGACAAGAAACTGTTGATCGAGACATGTACAACCTGCCACCCTGATGAAGGTTACTCCGAAAGTGTTCATGGTAAAGGTGCGCTGGGAGGAAACCCTGATTCGCCGGACTGCACGGATTGCCATGGGCAAAACAAGAGCATCCATAATATTCCGATTCTGAAAGGAAAGGCCTCAAGGGAGTTCCACACAGAGGCCTGCAACAAATGCCATGCTAACAAAAAAATGATGAAACGAAACAAGGTCTTCCCCATTGCCACTCAGACCTATTACGAGAGTTACCACGGAAAGATTGAAGAACTGGGTTACCCCAGGTTAGTGGCAGGATGCTCGGACTGCCATCGCGCTCACGACGTTCTGCCCCCCGACAATCCAAAGTCTTCCATTTCTCCACAGCACCTCGTGGAGACCTGCAAAAAGTGTCATTCCAAAGCGGACGCCAACTTCGTCAAGTTCGACACCCATGCCAATTATAAAAACCCTAAAAAACCTATATTCTATTGGACCTTCCTTTTCATGCACACACTACTGGCCACCGTCTTTGGAGCCTTTTGGTTTCACACTTTCCTCTGGTGGCGAAAGGATTTCTGGGAGCAGAGGGCATTGAGGGCGAAGGGAATCTTTTTCCCACGATCTGTGAGCCTTGATGAAGCAGGGAAGATCTATCGCCGGTTCGGCTCTTTTGAAATTGTCCTCCATATCGCGATCATGGTCTCCTTCATGGGCCTCGTTTTGACCGGACTTCCTCTGGAATTTTCTGGTGCACCCTGGGCCAGAAGTCTCATACATATTTTGGGAGGATCTCCCACAAGAGGTTTAATCCACCGCATCTGCGCTGTCATCGTTTTTGGGACTTTTGTCACCACTGTCATCTACACCTTCTACTATCTCTTCTTTAAAAGGATTCAGGGTAATCCCAACCCTTTAAAAAGGTTTTTTGGCCCCGATTCACTCTTCCCACGGTGGAAAGACGTTAAGGACCTCATCAGTATGTTTCGCTGGTTCTTGAATAGAGGATCCATGCCCAAGTTTGATCGCTGGACTTACTGGGAGAAATTTGACTTTCTGGCTGTCTTTTGGGGGATGTTCACTATTGGACTGACAGGGCTGATGCTCTGGTTCCGGGGATTCTTCAGTATTTTTCTACCTGGGTGGATACTGAACATGGCAACCATCGTCCATTCCGATGAAGCCCTTCTCGCAGCTGGCTTTATCTTTACAGTCCATTTCTTCAACAATCACTTCCGGCCATCTAACTTCCCGATCAATACAGTGATTTTCACGGGGCGACTTCCTAAGTACAAACTGATTGAAGAAAGACAGGAGCAGTACGAACGAATGCTTGCAGAGGGAACGTTAGAAATCCATAAAGATAAATATCCCAGCATTACCGCCGAGCTATTTTCTGAAATCATAGGATTTTTCATGCTATTTATCGGACTCTTATGCCTTTTTCTAATTGGTTGGAGAATTCTGGGATAAAAGGAAAGGAAAATAATTTTATAGGATAATTTGTTCTCGATGGCCGCCGATGATTCCTGCTTTCATGAATACGCCTGAACCAATGGTAAGGATTCAGCTAATCCCCGTCATCATCCACTCTATTCAGATCTTACTGTCATCCTCATCCAGTGACAAGTGGCGCAAACACTACTACAATTCCCAGATAGACCAAAAAACCAATCGCGGCCGTCCAGAAAACCCAAAAACAGACGTTTCCCCAATCAATGGCTCTATGAAATCTCATGTAAATCATTCCCTCAATCTATTTCATATTCATCAGTCCTTGAATTCTGGCATAAGATCAATCTGTTCCCTGGTGATGCTGTAATAGATTCCCCAAGTTGAAAGCTCCAATGGCTTAAAAGGCAAAGCCACCAATCTTTCTTTGATGATCTCATTGACCGAAAGAATGATCTTTTCAATCTTACCTTCTTCAAGATGAACGATAAAATCGCTCACTTTTCCCATGGGCTCGCCTTGGGAACCAATCAGGGTCATGCCTAAGAGGTGACTCATTGCTACCCGGTCCGGGGAAAACGGAATCCATCCCATGGGATAGGGATAATATCTCTCTCCCGGTCGGATAGAGATCATAGGAGGGGCCGCGAGGAGGACAGGGAGAATAATAAAGACCATAAGGATGATCCTTCCGGTAGGTGTATACCGGATGCTTTTCTAATTGTTCTTTTGTGATACGGTACAGGATGTTACCCCTCTCGTCAATCTTTAATGAGCTGAAAGACACGGCCACCAACCTATCTCCTATCCCTAAGAATGCTCCGACCGATAGGATCACCTTTTTTACTCTACCGTTTCGCCGGATGATCAGATCATCCACCTCACCTAATTCTTCTCCACGGTCGTTCTTTACCGGGTGATCAATGATCCTGCTCGCTCGATACCACCCCGGAGGGGGAACGAGGGGTGGCAATTTTTCTTCAAGTTCCTTGATTTCAGCTGCCCGCGAAGAGAGCGAAAGAGAGAGCAGGAAGATAACTGCAATCAAGAACATGCTGAAAAGCCTACTCGAAACTCGTTTTTTTGCGAACATCAAAACCTTTCCCTAGTTTACCTGCCAACAAACGAATTGTACAGCCATCCAAAAATTAAACTTCCAACTACGCCATCGAAGAGTGCATAGAGTACTCGGGCGATCAGATCACCGAAGGAACCTGTGGCATGATAACCGGGATAGATCCTGGAGATACCTCAGGTGGCTTTTTAAATCCTCCGGTAAATCGCTCAGCCCCCTAAGGACACTCGGAAGAGCCGCACGATCTGACACGGATCCTTATTTATTTGTCGATTCCCTTCCGTCTTACCTCCTTCTCATAAAAGGCTGTTTTCATTAAAACTGAGTTGACATAATCATCCATTGTTGGATCATCCGATCTCGAGGGGCCTCCTACGTAGGCCCTCAAGGTTCTTTCCCAGTCCCCAAACCTCTTTTTCAGATCGCTTAGATAAAGGAGGCCGATTCGAACGTTCATGGCTGGATCACGCATCTGTCTCTCAGCCTCTTTCATGAAGGGTTGATCTATGTACATTTCCCACACAACGGGCATCACCTGCATGAGCCCCCTTACTCCTTTATGACTGACCACTTCGGGCTTAAAGACGCTTTCTTGTTCCATATTGGCCAAGACGAGAGGCAGGGGAACATCTTTTTGCCCCATGACCACATCGGCGATATCCAATGCCTGCCCGATGGTCAGCGTCTTTGTACGCAGAATAGTCAGCAACTTATACCGTGCCGAAGGAGAATCGTACTCCGAGCGAATCATTCGATAAATCTCCGCAGTCACGGCTCGGTCTAAATAGAAATGGAGGGGAATGACCAGCGTCAACAATGCCAGTCCTATGCCGACAAGATGAATGACTAAAGCCCGCTTTTTGATCTTTTGAACGATTTTAATGTGGTCTTCCTTCAGAATAACACTCATCACAGCCTCCTCTTCTTTCTTTTCGTAATTGACTTCTTTTCCCCGCTTGTTTTTTTGGTTTCTCTCTTCACCATGATGAAATCCTCCCCACTTCATTTTTGTCAATTCCTTCTACAACAGACTCTCCTGCATGCCACTCCAGCAGAACCGTGCCCATGGATATGACTGTTAGTATCTGCCGGAATTTCGATGCTTGTCATGCCTTATGTCTTCCCCAGATGCAGGAAAGTGTCGTTCACAATCTCTTGCGCTTCAGAGATGATTCTTTCCAAATGCTCCCGCCCCTTGAAGCTCTCGGCGTAAATCTTGTAAATTTCTTCTGTGCCAGAGGGGCGTACAGCGAACCAGCCGTTCTCCGCGATTACCTTTAGCCCACCGATGGGTGTTTTATCTCCCGGCGCGAGGGTGATCATCCGGAGAATTCTCTCGCCTGCGAGCTCCTTCACATGAACATCTTTGGGTGACAGCCGCGCAAGAATTTCTTTCTGCGCATACGTCGCGGATGCATCAATGCGTTCGTATACTGAATCTCCATACTTCGCCGCAATCTCACGATAGAGTTCGCCCGGATCCTTCCCGTGGCGCGCGGCCATTTCGGATGACAGAAGCGCAGGCACGATGCCATCCTTGTCTGTCGTCCAGGCTCTCCCGTCCATCCGCAAGAATGACGCCCCTGCACTTTCTTCACCTCCAAAACCAAGTGACCCGGCCAACAGTCCCTCGACAAAATACTTGAAGCCAACGGGCACCTCGTACAAGTTTCGTCCCAGGCCCGCCGCAACGAGATCGATGATGCTGCTGCTCACGACTGTCTTGCCGATGGCAACTTCTTTGACCCATTGGGAGCGGTATTGAAAGAGATAATAGACCATCGCTGCAAGGTAATGGTTCGGCGGCAGAAGACTCGCACCCTTGGAAACAATGCCGTGTCGGTCATGGTCGGTGTCACACGCGAACGTAACGTCGAATTTGTCTTTAAGCCCGATAAGCCGCTGCATGGCATACTCGGACGAGGGGTCCATCCGGATTCTACCGTCCCAATCCACGGTCATAAAACGGAAGGTTGGATCCACTTCTTCGCTAACGATGGTAAGACTGAGTTTGTACTTGTCGCGGATCGCACCCCAATAATGTACACCTGCACCCCCGAGTGGATCGACGCCCAGACGAATCCCTGAACTCCGTACTAAATCAAGGTCAATGATATTTTTCAGGTCGTCCACGTAGGGATTCATAAAATCGTACGGGTGTGTTGTAACTGCCTTAAGTGCCTTTTCGTAACGAATGCGTTTAACCCCTGTGAGTTTATTTCCGAGGTATTCGTTCGCCCTTTTTTGAATCCAATCCGTCACATCGGTCTCGGCAGGACCGCCATTGGGCGGATTGTATTTGTAACCGCCATGGGCAGGTGGATTGTGCGAGGGTGTGACCACAATGCCGTCAGCAAAGCCATTCGTGCGCCCTCGGTTGTAAGACACAATGGCGTGTGATATGGTCGGCGTTGGGGTGTAATCGTGATGATGATCAATCATCACCTCCACGCCGTTTGCCGCAAGCACTTCGAGCGAACTGGCAAACGCGGGTTCTGAAAGTGCATGGGTATCAATACCCAGGAATAAAGGACCGTTGATGCTTTTCCATGCGCGATAGTCGCAGATCGCTTGGCAGGTGGCGAGGATGTGCCATTCATTGAACGACGTTTCAAGTGCGCTGCCGCGATGCCCCGAAGTGCCAAAGACAACACGCTGTTCAGGAACGGATGGATCGGGATGGTTGGAATAGTAGGCAGTGATGAGGCGAGGAATGTTCGTTAACATCCACGACTCGGCGGGTTTTCCTGCATAAGAACTAATGCCCATTGGTACTCCTATTCTTGGCTTCACCAATAAAAACCTAGTGCTGCCACAAAATTAGGTTCGCTTCGAGCGGCACTGCAACACCGCGAAACTTTGGAATGATACGGGGCGTAAAATCGCTTGCCGGTCTCGTCGCCGGAACTTCCGCGGTGTAGATGGTGCTGCGTTGGCTATTGGGAAGCTCATGCATGTATGTCATCGTTTGACGGAAAGGATCGCCGTCGAATACATCAGCGTACAGTTCAACGCACACAGCGTCGGGATTGACTCCACCGAGGTCGATCTGGACCTTGAAGTAATGCTGACCGTCACGCGTTTCGATGTGCAGCTCTTCAAAAGCCATTCTTCCCCAGGCTTTTGCCAGTGCCCGCTGCCAGTTCAGTATTTGAATACCGAGGACACCCTTGTTTGCATAACGCCCTTTATACGCAGCAGCCATTGGCAAATAATATTCTTCATTATACTGGCGGACGGCGCGGTTCGCCGAAAAACGGGCAGTGAGCGTTTCAATGCTTTTACGCATCTTCGTTAGCCACTGCATCGGGAGTCCGTTTGCATCGCGTGTATAAAACTGCGGGATGACTTCTCTTTCGAGCAGCGTATACAATTCTTCGGCCTCTGCATCATCCCATGCGGGATCGTCACCATGCTCGTGCCCGTCGCCGAGCGCCCAGCCAACTTGCGGTGTGTACGCTTCGGCCCACCAGCCGTCGAGTTCCGAGAGATTGAGACCCCCGTTCGCCAACACCTTCATCCCACTCGTGCCACAAGCTTCCCACGGGCGGCGAGGATTGTTAATCCAGACATCAATGCCCCCCACCAACTGCTCGGTCAAGAGCATATCATAGTCGCTCAAGAAGACTACTCGCCCGCGCACTTCAGAACGGCGAGTAAATTGAATCCATTGGCGGATCATTTCCTGTCCCGCAAGGTCGGCAGGGTGTGCTTTACCCGCGAGGATGAGCTGAACCGGGCGTTCAGGATTCGCCAGGATTCGAATCAATCGCTCCGGGTTGTGGAGCAACAATGTCGGACGTTTATAGGTTGCAAAGCGGCGGGCAAAACCCAGCGTCAACGCCTCTGGATCGAGAATCTGTTTTGCCAGTTCGATATCATCCGGCGCAGCACCCGATGCCGCAAGTTGGCGTGCATAACGGCCTCGAACATACTCAATCAGCGTGCATCGGGACGCTTGGCGCATGGCCCACAATTCCACGTCGGTAACCTGGCGAATCGCTTCTTCTGCTTTTTCTGTCGTATCCAGCCAACGACCCTTGCCGCAATGCTTTGTCCACAAGGCATCTGATGCCTTTGAATCCCAGGTTGGCACATGGATGCCGTTGTTCACATAACCGATGGGCACCTCCTCCTGAGGCCAACGTGGGAAGAGTGGTTGAAAGATCGTACGGCTCACCTTGCCATGCAGACGGCTCACCCCATTGACCGCCCCGCTACCGCGAATGGCGAGATAGGCCATGTTGAAAGGCTCATTGTCGTCATCAGGATTCTGCCGACCCAGTGCCATCAGATCCCGGAATGAAATGCCAAGCTGATTCTCTGCGTACGTGCCCAAATACTGCCGCATCAAATTTGCCGGGAAGCGATCAAAGCCCGCGGCGACAGGCGTGTGTGTCGTAAAGAGATTGCCCGACCGCGTTACCTGAAGGGCAACTTCGAAGGGCTGTTGCGACGATCGCATGAAATCCGCAGCCCGTTCCAGCACGGCAAAAGCCGCATGACCTTCGTTCAGGTGACACACTTCGGGATTCAATCCCAGGGCTTGCAGGAGTCGCCATCCGCCGATCCCCAAAACGATTTCTTGCGCGATCCGCATCTCGAGTCCATCGCCATAAAGTTGACCAGTGATGCCGCTCACGATGGGCAGATTCGCCGGATCATTCGTATCAAGCAGATACAACTTCAAGCGACCCACCTGTGCTTGCCATACCCGTACCCAGACATCATAGGCCGGCAGATGGACCTTGAGACGCACCCACTCGCCGTTCGCATTGCGCGTAGGGGTGATCTGCAACTGCCCCGGATCGTTGTAGGGATATAACGCCACCTGTGAGCCGTCGGCTGCAATGGATTGACGAAAATACCCCTCTTGGTACAGCAACCCAATGCCAGCGATGGGTACGCCGAGATCGCTGGCGGCTTTGAGCTGATCGCCTGCGACATTACCTAGCCCCCCAGAATAAATCGGCAGAGCCTCCCCAAGCATAAACTCCATGCTAAAATAAGCGACTGTCGTGAGCGGCCCCTCCGCGTGTATCTTTTGAAACCAACTGGGGGCGTTTCGTGATTCGCGCAACTCCTGGGCCAGTCTTTTGACGTGTGTGCGGAAAGTTGGTTCGGCAGATAGTCGTGCCAACTTTTCAGGGGCAATGCTCTGGAATATGATCCAGGGATTGCGCGTGAGGTCCCACAGTTCGGGGTCGAGCGGACGCCAGATATCGTCAGCACTGTGATCCCATGACCACCGCAAATCGAGCGCGAGTTCGATGAGCTCGTCGAATCCGGCAAACTTGCGCGGCTCGTAAGCAAAAATGGGCTCCGTCATTTTGCACTCCTTTCGCTTTTTTCCTTTTTGTCCACCGCACCCAACAATGTGTCCACCTTATAATTCAATAAGTCGCCGATGTGTTCGAGATAGATGTCGGCTGGTGGATACGCAGCAAGAATTTTCGGATCATTCGCGTAATGCCCTTGCTTGACAAAAACGGTCGTGACGCGTTTACCCCACTGCTGCTTGATTGCGGTCAGGATCCGAAGCTTGTCATCCACCATCACGTAATGCTGCGCAGGAAACCGCCTCTCAACTTCGCGGAGTTCCTGTTCTTTGTGAATGTAAATCAATACCCTGCCCGCAACAGCATCCCACAGTCCCGCTTTCAGAATCTTTCGTGGTTGAAACACGACATCGCCATCGGTGAGGAGGACAACCGTGCTGCGAGCGCTTAGATATTGAATCACCTCCATAGCATGGGGATACAGTCGCTCCTCAAATTCGTAGTCCAGAAGGTACAATGATACATGCAGCAGCTTCGGATCGTGCATATCTTCCAGCCGATAGCATTCCAGCGCACCAAGGTAATCGGCGTATCCGAGCTCCTCTGCGATCTCGTGAAAAATCTCCCAGTAACGCTGCGACGCTTCGGAGCTGACCGTGCGCCGAATTTCCGCGAGATAATCGTTCTGCGCGGCATCATTATCAAGTAGCGTATTGTCAACATCGAGGAGAAAGACGACAGAATCAGGCATATGAATTACTCGGCGAGTACACAGAGTGACGCTGGCTCTGTACTTTTTTCTCTATGTGGATACATCACTCGTCCAACTCCAACTTGAGTCTCAAGCGTCATTTCCCTTCCATGTCCAGTCACGGATTTCTGACATATCCTGACCGTACCGGGTGATGTATTCCTTGTGTTCAATAAGTTTATCGCGGACAGCCTGTTTGGTGTACGCAGCAAGATATCCAAGCTTTGGGACACGGTCGATTACATCTGACACCAGATGGAAACGATCCAGATCGTTACGAACGACCATGTCGAAAGGCGTGGTGGTTGTACCCTCCTCTTTGTAACCTCGTACGTGTAGGTTCTTGTGGTTCGTCCGGCGATAGGTCAAGCGATGGACGAGCCAAGGGTAACCATGATAAGCAAAAATGATGGGTCTGTCGGTAGTGAACAACGTGTCGAACTCCCGATCCGACAGACCGTGGGGATGCTCCTCCTTGGGTTGAAGCGTCATCAGGTCAACGACATTGATGACACGCAATTTCAGCTCAGGTGCGTGTTCTCTGAGGATCTCAACGGCGGCGAGGGTTTCAATCGTCGGCACGTCGCCGCAACACGCCATCACCACGTCCGGCTCGGCACCTTTATCGTTACTTGCCCATTCCCAAATCCCGATTCCCGAAGTACAATGCTTGACGGCTGCCTCCACATCCAACCACTGGGGCTGGGGTTGTTTTCCGGCCACAATCACGTTGACATAGCTGCGGCTTCGCAGACAATGATCTGCTACCGAGAGCAATGTGTTAGCATCAGGTGGAAAGTAAACCCGAACCACGTCTGCCTTCTTGTTCACCACATGATCGATGAAGCCAGGATCTTGGTGACTGAACCCATTATGGTCCTGCCGCCAGACGTGGGAAGTCAGGAGGTAGTTAAGAGACGCGATGGGACGCCGCCATGGAATTTCCCGTCGAGTCACCTTGAGCCATTTGGCGTGCTGATTGAACATCGAGTCAACGATATGAATAAACGCCTCATAACAAGAGAAGAAACCATGGCGACCAGTGAGGAGATAGCCCTCCAACCAGCCTTGGCATGTGTGCTCACTGAGGATCTCCATCACCCGTCCCTCCGGAGAAAGATGGTCATCCTCGGGGATTGCCTCGCCCATCCACATCCGGTCGGTTACCTCAAATAAGGCATTAAGGCGATTCGACGCCGTTTCGTCAGGTCCCATTACCCGAAAATTCCTTTGTTCCATGTTGAGTTTCATCACATCCCGTAAAAAGCTGCCGAGCACCCGGGTGGCCTCTGCTACAACTTTGCCAGGTTCGGTTACAGCGACGGCATAGTCCCTGAAGTCTGGGAGGTTCAGATCCTTAAGCAGAAGACCCCCATTCGCATGAGGATTCGCTCCCATGCGGCGGTTGCCCTTGGGGGAAAGTTGTGCCAGTTCCTGAATTAGTTTTCCATTCTTGTCAAACAATTCCTCGGGTTTATAGCTCTTCATCCAGTCTTCGAGAAGTTTGATGTGATCCGATTTCGCCGCCATGTCTGTGATGGGGACCTGGTGGGACCTCCAGGAATCCTCCGTTTTCAGTCCATCCACTTTCTTCGGCCCTGTCCAGCCTTTGGGGGACCGAAGAATAATCATCGGCCACTTGGGACGCTTGACCATGCCACCGGTACGAGCATTGTTCTGGATCGCCTGAATTTCAGTAATTACCGTGTCCAAGGTTTTCGCCATTAATTGGTGCATGGCCTCTAGCTCAGATCCTTCGACAAAATAGGGCTTGTACCCGTAGCCAACAAATAGGTTCTCCAGCTCCTCGTGACCGATCCGCGCCAGAACTGTGGGATTTGCAATCTTATACCCGTTTAGGTGCAGAATAGGGAGCACTGCTCCATCGTGAATGGGATTGAGAAATTTGTTTGAGTGCCAGGCTGTGGCAAGAGGACCAGTTTCAGCCTCCCCATCACCCACCACGCAGGCAACAATAAGATCCGGGTTGTCGAAGGCGGCCCCGTAGCCATGAGAGAGGGAGTAACCAAGCTCACCTCCTTCATTGATAGACCCGGGTGTTTCGGGCGCCGCATGACTTGGAATCCCACCTGGGAATGAAAATTGCCGGAAAAGTCGCTTCATTCCCTCAGCATCTTGAGAAATGTGAGGGAATAATTCACTGTAGGTTCCCTCCAGGTAGGTGTTGGCTACGACCGCAGGTCCCCCATGGCCAGGGCCGCAGATGAAAATCATATTGAGATCATACACCTGAATCACCCGATTAAGATGAAGGTATATGAAATTAAGCCCTGGAGTAGTGCCCCAGTGTCCCAGCAGCCTCGGTTTGATATGCTCCAATTTCAAGGGCTCCCTCAACAGGGGATTGTCATATAGATAGATCTGCCCAACGGATAGGTAATTTGCAGCGCGCCAGTAGGCCTCCATGGTTTTCAGCTGCTCTTTGGAAAGCGGTCTATTCATAAAGTCCCCCGGTTATTCATGAGTTATTCATGGGTCCGTACAGGGTTGTTAACGAAGCTTAGCGCCTCAACCAGTCTTCATCTTTGTCGGCTATTTTTTCAAGAGTTTGTGCGCATGCCTCGCAATCATCAATTCTTCATTCGTTTTCATCACTCGAACAGTGATTGAACTTTTTTTATCAGAGATGATCGACGCATTCGCATCATTACGATTTGGATCTATATGAATTCCCAAGAATCCCAAACCCTTGCAGACCTGCCGACGAATGGATGGCGCATTCTCGCCAATACCACCAGTAAATATGAGAGTATCTAATCCACCCAAGACCGCAGTGAGAGCTCCGAGAAACTTCCTTGCCTGGTAGCAAAAAAGATCGACTGCCTCGGCTGCCTGAGGGTTCTCTTCCTTTTTATACAAGAGGTCTTTCATATCAGAGCTTATTCCTGACACCCCTAACAGTCCAGCTTTCAGATTCACCATATCATTGACTTGGGACGGAGTTAGACCTTTTTTCTGCAGCAGGTAAAGGATAATCCCTGGATCTAAATCTCCAGAGCGAGTGCTCATTACCAATCCGCCTGTAGGTGAAAATCCCATCGTGGTATCAACACCTTTGGTGTGATGAATAGCGACCATGCTGGCCCCATTGCCTAAGTGAGCAATAATAATCCTACCATTCGCCACTTTAGCACCTGCTTCCTTAGTTAACTCCTGCATGATAAATTCATAGGACAAACCATGGAACCCGTAACGTATGATCCCTTCATCCCTCAGGTATTTAGGGATTGCGTATAATTGAGCCACTTTAGGCATGTGTCTGTGAAAAGCGGTATCAAAACAGACAACTTGCCTTAATTTGGGATAAAGTTGGTTGACCACCTCTATCGCTTTCAACTCATGGGGGAGATGGTCCGGATCTACTGAAAAAAGATCTTTAAGGATTCTGATTAGATCAAGTGTGACGAGATGAGGTTGTCTGAATTGATTCCCACCGTGAACCACGCGATGGCCCACCGCGTCCAAATTCTGATCCGGGGTATACTTTTGTAACCAGTCAAAAAGCATCTTAAAGGCTGAATCGTGGTCCAGTAGATCAAGCTGCCGTTCAACTAATGTTAAACCATCAGCATTCTTGACATAAAAAAAGCAAGGAGTAACACCAATCCGTTCTATCCTTCCTGACAGAATTAATGCCTCAGCAAGTGACATCTGATACAGGGAAAACTTTATGCTGGAAGATCCGCTGTTGATTGTCATGATTCGGAGTAGATGATCCTCAAACATGATCCCCTATTCATCTCCTAATATAGAAACACATAAGATTATGAAAACAAAAAACATGCCACATTTAGGAAGGTAGAGTTTTCCTTTGGAAAATTAGACTGTTAGATGTTTTGGAGTGCTTTTGAAGAGCTGAAATTCCTCTTGAAAATGTCCTGCAAAATAAGACTTTTTCCTTCGGTGCAGGAATTTTGTCCTTCCCGAAGGGACTGGCCCAAAAATTTCAATTTTTCATAAGTTAATTTTTGTCGGAACGCGCTGGCAACAATTAAGGTCAGAGGAGATAAACTCGTGTTTAATCAATCGCTTCGAGCAATTGCAAAAATGACAATCCCAACGAAAGACAATGAAATACAATTTCAATGAAAACTGGCACCCCTTTTGCTTTTTGACCTTACATAGTGAAAGGGTTTAGAGGTGAGAAGGCAAAAGTAAGCACGGTCCATTCCCGAGTCATTTGTTGACCGTATAATAAAAAGGAAAAATTCTATCGGAAGGAGAAAGGAGGTTTCTTGTGTTTGCATTCAGTTATTTCCATCCAATCCTGTCGCTTATTGCAGGAATACTGATCCTCATCATCCCCAAACTATTGAATTACATCGTGGCTATCTATTTGATCATTTTTGGGATATTCGGCTTGGTTTATCTGTAATAAGGGGCGAAGGGGATCAAACTTCTTGTGCGGCAAGTCAATGAATAAAGAAAAGCTCAAAGGAGGATGATGTTCCGTGGAGGGCATTTGGCAGAGTAGGCAAGTGATGATGGTGAGTGCAGGTGTCATTGGGGGAGCTTTCGTACTGGGGCTTCTGGTCCATCATCTAATTTTCAAAGTGATGCAAAATCTGGCCAGAAGAACCCAGGCGACTCTGGACAGCTCCTTGATAAAGCATTGTCGTGGGCCCTCTAAGGTTATTTTGCCAGCCTTATTCATTTACATTCTCTTGCCCCTCGTAACACTTTCACAGAAATATAAGGATATGCTCGATCAGGGTTTAGTCCTGCTCCTAATCGTCTCCTTGGCCTGGTTAATCATCAAATTACCCTATGTCGCCGAGGACATCATCTCCAAGCGATTTGGGAAAGAGGACCGTGACAACCTCCGAGCAAGAAAGATCAACACCCAAATTCAGATATTCAAGAAGATCGTAGGGGTCATCGTAGGCGTGATCACCATAGGAGCCATTCTGATGACTTTTGATAAACTCCGTCATCTGGGAACGAGCCTCCTGGCTTCAGCGGGGATTATCGGGATTGTGGTTGGTATTGCAGCCCAACACACGCTCGGGACATTAGCAGCAGGGCTTCAAATTGCCATTACTGAACCGATTCGAATTGACGATGTCGTGATCGTTGAAAACGAATGGGGCTGGATTGAAGAAATTAATCTTACGTACGTGGTCGTACGGATTTGGGATTTGAGACGCTTGATCTTACCCATTACCTACTTTATCCAGAAACCCTTTCAGAATTGGACGAGATTATCTGCGGACCTCTTGGGAACCGTATTCTTGTACGTGGACTATACCGTACCGGTCCAGGCGGTTAGAGAAGAACTTTTTCGGATTTTGAAAAATTCAAAACTATGGGATGGTCAAGCCTGGGGGTTGCAGGTCACCAATGCGACGGAGCACACGGTGGAGTTGCGGGCCACGGTGAGCGCTGCCAACTCATCGGATGTTTGGGATCTCCGCTGCGAGGTCAGAGAAAGGCTTGTTGCCTTTGTCCATGAAAGCTTCCCGGGGGGCCTGCCAAAAGTTCGAGCAGAAGTTGCAGAATTGAAGGCGAAATGATAAGGTATCACTTCTCATTAATAGAAAGATAACGGCGTTAGCTAATGAATCAAGCTGCCTATCCTAGACCACCTGACGTCTTCAAACAGATTTTGACCGTTGCTATTCCACGAGAAATAGATGATTAAAGCCTTCCCCAGGACCGCATTGAGATCCACGTACCCCCAAAAACGGCTGTCTTGGCTATTGTCACGGTTATCGCCAAGGACAAACAACGCATCCCGAGGAACGACGACAGGACCATAATTCTCCATCATGGGGAAGTATCCCAATTGCTGGTTCGTTTGGAAATGTCCCCAGGGATCATCCATGAACTTGTCATTGATATATATTTGCCCGCGAAAGATCTGAACTTTTTCTCCCTCCGTTCCAATCACCCTTTTAATAAAATCCTTCGTCGGATCCTTCGGATAGATGAATACAATAATGTCACCCCGCTGAGGTTTCTTAAATTGGAAGAGCTTTGTACGAATATAAGGAATCCTGATCCCATAGATAAACTTGTTCACCAGCAAGTAGTCTCCGACCAGTAGCGTCGGCTCCATCGACCCAGATGGGATTTTGAATGCCTGCACAACAAATGTCCTGATAAAAAGGGCTATCAGAATTGCGATAACGATTGGCTCCAAATATTCTTTAACAAATTTTTTCTTTTGCATTCAGTCCCTCACATGACCACTCCCGGACCGGCGATTATTCCAAACCCAAATTGTAAGAGGTTTTCCGGAAGTTTCCTACAAACCCACAAATTTCACAATCCTCTCAAGACTCCTTCACCCCTTTCTTTCACTGTCCAAAATAAAGACCTCGTTGACCAGTAGGAGACTTCAATCTTCATCCCGATACTCTTCGTAGGGCCCGTACGGACCATACCCATATTCTCTCCACCCATAAGGCCCATAGGGATAGACCCAATAGGGGTCGTACCAGTAGTATGGCGGGGAATATATATACCGCCTCTCCTTGGGCCAAAGGTAGAGTTGTTTCACCAGAACAACGGGATAAGTATATTCTGACTTACCGAGGGGTTTGACCTCTTTCCCAACAATCTCCCCTGCCAGTGTGATCCTCTTTCGCTGTTTGTAAACCTCAGGGTCAAGGAACTTTGAAGTTTTGGCAACAAAGCGTCCCCGGGAATGCTTCGCGGGCTCTGGTTCTTCCATATAGTCCAGGGGTGTTTCCAGGACAGTGATCTCCGATCCCTCCGGGTGATTCATGGTCTCGATGATGATCCCTCCCCATAGGACAATCGATCCCATATAAGCGGTTGGATCCTGAAGGACCATGGGAAACGTGATGTCTTTCGTCACCTCCTGCCTCAACTCCTTGGAGATGGGATAAGCACAGCCGGAAATCACCATCAACAATAAACTGAAAAGAAAGTACTTAGCCAATCTTAGGATGCAGAGCAGTACTATCTTGGCAATCTTCATCTTTTTCACCTCATCTCTTTTTTAAGCCTTTAAGTTACCATTGATTCTTCCGTATCAGATAAGAATGAGCCGCACTACCACTTTCCAATTCCTAAATAAGCTTGTCTTTTCCGGCTGCCAACACCTCCTTCCACGAGTACACAAGGGCAGGGATGGCAACGATGATCATGAACAGCCCAATGAGTACGTACCCGTAATCAACAGGCAAATAGCGTTCTAGTCCGAGAAGCATTCCAACGCCGGCGACTGTAAATAAAAGACCACCGAAGAAGAGCGTCCTCCCTGCTGTTTGGGCACCAATTCGCTTGATCTCCTCTGGTGTCAGAGAGTGTGTCCATCTTAAGAAAGTCCCAAAGAAACCCCCGATAATCCCGAGCATGATCATTGTCCCCAGTCCGAACAGTAGCCCTGGTACGAATCCCAACCATGGGCCAGGCATGGCAGGAGCCGCCACCGTGTTGATAAAGAGCGATAATCCGCCGAAGCCAAAACCGGCAATGAATCCATGAAGGATAGTCCATCACGGTGGAGGTGCTGCGACCGATCCAGCGGGTTCAACACGGGGTGCTGCGGCAACCTTCCCTGTCGCTGCCAATTCATGCCACTCCGCGAGAAGGTGAAGATGCGGATACCGATTTTTTTCAAAACCAACAACCCGGCGCCCGACATCGCAAGTCCAACCACTCCATAGACAATTCCATTGATGTCCGGTGATAAGAGGAACGGAGTCAAGGCAAGGTATGCCAGCTCTGAAATGAGCATTCGCTGGACCGTGAATGCAGTGGAGAAGTAAAGTCCTGCTTTCACTCCCTCCTTCCCGCTTGCGCTGCCAATGGCATAACTGAACGTGATGGGCCAGGTGTGCTCATCTGGTAAAATTCCATGGAGCAGGCCGAAGAGAAATGAATAAACTAACGCTTCAAGGGGACCCATCAGAAACCTCCAAAATCATCTTGGTAGGACGCTTCCTCATCCTCATCATCTCTGCCATCATGGCCCTCTTCATTAAAGTCTTTATGATCTTCATCGAATCTCCTTTCAGCCTTTCCCGAGTAGTGGCATAATGACGATGCCGATAAAGTCTTGAAGAAAGTGCATGACGATAGGAGCAACTAAGCTTTTTCTCCACATGTAGATAAGAGCAAAGACCATCCCCATCACACCAACCGTTATCACTCCGGACGATCCCTCGTATCCATGGCCAAGCGAAAAGACCCCAGCCGACAGCAAGACCGCCACTGTTGGACTTGCGGTAACATCCTTGAAGCGCAGTATGAGATAACCCCGGAAGATGGTTTCTTCAGCCAGAGCAACAATGACTACTAAGACAAAAGCCAATAGAAATTCTGCCATACCTCTTGCAGCTAAGAATGAGGGCAATGGTGTCGACGGGACAGAGAACCTAACTGCCTGTAAGCCTTTTTCGAGCAAATCGGTGCCGAAGGAGAATGGAATGAAGAGCACGATGCCAAGAACAATCTCTTTATTACTGTTTTTGAACGTCCATCCAATCCAAGTAACAGGTTCCTTGTTACGCCAGATGAAAAAGAGAATCAAGCTAACCAGGGCAAGGTCACGAAGAATGGCCGAAATAGACACCAGGACGAAGCTCAGGCTCCCTTGTTTAATGGCGAAAAAGGAAATGGCCATCGAGGGAACGATGAGAAAAAGAAAAACAGAGACCTCAACAAGCCGCTCCACCCAGCTTAATTGCACACTATTCTCCTTGCTAAGTTCGGTATGATTCAATTCGATGACCATGAATGGTTCTCCTAAAGGCAATATTTTGATGATTCGTTAGATACATAATCTCAAAGCGACACCCTTTCCCCAATTACAAAAAGGAATCAATACATTCAATTGCGAATCCCATGTTTGAAAATAAGTTGAGGAAGTTTTTCCTATCGGTTCATTTCCTTGCAGCTCTGGTGCAAGACCATTAAGAGAGAGAAAAAACCAATGATACGATCCCGATAAGAAATCCGAAACAAATCCTACCTGAACTTCGTTGTCTTCCTGTGAACATGACCGTCGCTTTTTTAGGGAAATTTGAGTTGTTTCCCTTCCTATTTCATTTCAAGCTCATCCATTCTTTTCTGCATCTGGACCATTCTGTCTTGCATCATCTTCATCTCTTTATCTGAGGCTGTACCCTTCTCCATCATTTTGGATATATCCATTAGCTGCATTGACATGTCCTTCATTATTTCAAACATCGCTTCCCTTACGTCCGGAGGAGGCATCACTTTCCTCATCATACCTGGCATCCTTGCCATTATTCCTGACATTTGATTCATCACCTCCCTCACTTTGTCCATCATCTCTTTCTGATCCATCATCTCACCTTTTCCGGCATAGCTGTAGGAAGTTAACAATCCTAAAATTAGACCGATTAAGAATAACTTTCTCATCTTTGTCCTCCCCTTCTGTTTAAACGGATACATGAAATTCTTGTCGATGAAACTCACCCTATCCCTACTTCTGGAGAGCCCGTACGGTTACCTGTTACCATGACTATTCAGCGTCTCCTCCTGATTCCGACCCCCTCCGGTTTCACGATAAGGCCTTCCCGTTATTGAAAATGGAAAGAATCACTCTTCTTTAAATCCCTAAAGGGGTCTATTTTCTTTTTTTTTCTCCCTGCGGTGCACGCACCCTCTTCTTCCCAATCGCCTGTTCAAGGATCTGGGATAAGGCGTCCAGTCCCCGGAGGACATCCTTGCCCAGGTGGACCCTCATGACGCGCCGACCATGGTCCTGCAGCGCTTTCAGATCACCCAATGCCTGAGCCCTTTTGAAAATCCCAAAGGTATAAGACGTTCCAGGAACCGGGGTATCTTCAGAATCATCAGCGGTGAGTTGTAGAAAGAGTCCTGTATTGGGACCCCCCTTATGGAATTGGCCTGTGGAATGGAGGAAGCGTGGGCCGTAACCGAGCGTGGTGGCCAGATGGAATGCATCGCGGAGGCGAATCCTAATGCTCTGAAGCCGCTGATGGATCTCCGGATTTTCTGACAAATACGCCTGGAACGCAATATAATAACCAGGTTGGGCTTTGGCGAAAAAAGTTTTGAGATATTCTGCAGGGTTCTTTCTCTTTCCCCCGCCGTAAAATTGCAAGGGGTCTTCCCTCAAGTCAGGATCCGGTTCGAAGAGTCTTCCCGTTCGGTCCATTTCTTTGAGCAGATGGTCGGTATTGTCCTTGCTCTCCTGGACGTTGGGTTGATCGAAAGGATTGATGCCGAGGATTGCCCCTGCTGTGGCCGTCGCAACCTCCCATCGAAAGAATTCCTGGCCAATGTCTAATAAATCATCCATCTGGATGGTGACGACCGGATGGCCCGCTCCTTTTAAGTCGGCAATCCCATTCTCAAAGGCTCGGTCAGTCTCCCCCTGCAATCGAAGGTAGGCAAACAGCCGGTCTTTTCCGTAAACGGAAGGAGGGCCAACGGATTCGCCGGCCACAGGCAGAAGGTCCTTCTCCTCCTTGCCCGTACTTTCAGCGAGAAGCTGTTCCAGCCACATGCCAAAGGTGGAGATAGTTTCCGGCATCAGGAAAGTGACCTTGTCCCGTTGATGTTTTGCCAGCTCTCCCATGCCGACACCGAGAACAACGCCTGGATTCTCCTGACTGGGAACGCACGAATCACAGGCATGTTTCATCCGCAAAGCCCTGATGAGAAGCTCAGAAATATCCACGCCCGTCAGAGCAGCAGGCACAAGACCAAAATAGGAGAGAGCTGAATATCTTCCGCCGATATCGACGAAATTAAGGAAGGTCCGTCGGAAGGAGCGATCTCTGGCTATCTGAACCAGAGGGGTGCCGGGGTCCGTGATGGCCACGAAATTTTTCCCGGCCTGTTCTCCCTTCAGAGCTTTCACTTTGCTGTAAAAGTATTCGCCAAACGCCAAGGGCTCCGCTGTGGTACCAGACTTGCTGGCCACGATAAAAAGGGTCTCGGTCAGTGAAGATTCTCGTTCGATCCTCAAGATCGTTTGGGGGTCTGTGGTATCCAGAACAACCAGGGGGATGCCATGTTCACCGGTTGGGAAGATCCGCTCGAAGGCCAAAGGGGCAAGACTGCTCCCGCCCATGCCCATATGGACCACCTTTCGGAAGCCAGCCGCCCGAATTTCTGAGACGAAGTCAGAAAGCGCACCTAAATGCTCCTCCATTTTTTCGGCCACATGAAGCCAGCCTAACCCCTGACGGATTGTCTTCTGGTTCCCAGCATCTGTTTTCCACAAGTTGGGATCCTTACGCCAGAGACGGACACTGAAGTTACTCTCCTGCAAACGGTTCAGACCCTTCTGAACCGCCGCTTTATACTTAGGAGTATCTAACGCTTGCCGATCCACTGCCTCTTTGAGCGCTGCAGCACGCTTTGTTTTCAACGTCTCCATCAAACTGTCGTACGGTTTGTTGAACTTCTCCACTCCCTCATCTTCCAATTGTTGCGTCACCTGATTGATGTCGATACCCACCTCTGCCAGTTGACGGAGGACTTGGTGAGCCTCTTCCAGTCCTTCTTCCAGGCGGAGGCCCGGATCTCCATGGTCCCGATAGGCATTGAGTGTTTCCTGAGGTAAGGTGTTGACCGTTTCCGGACCGATCGAATCCTCCACATACTTCACATCAGAATAGTTTGGATTCTTGGTGCTCGTACTGGCCCACAACACGCGCTGAGGCTTTGCCCCTCGGCCGACCAATTTGGAAAATCGCTCGCTACTGAAGATCTCCTTGTAGATTTGGTAGGCGATTTTTGCGCTGGCGATGGCCACCTTGCCAAGTAGGTTAGCACCTTTCTCAGCCCTGGCCTCCCCGTCTTTCATCCGTCTTTCCAGTATGGTGTCCACGAGAACGTCGATGCGACTGAGAAAGAAGCTGGCCACCGAGGCTAATGGGTTAACAGGATCCCCTCTGGTCGTACGCTCTTCAAGCCCACCGATATAAGCTTCTGCAACTTCCCGATAACGGGGCAATCCAAAGAGAAGTGTGACGTTCACATTGATCCCCTCGCTGATGAGTTGTCTTATGGCTGGCAATCCCTCTCGCGTGGCAGGGACCTTAATCATGACGTTCGGTCGACTGATAGATGACCACAACCGCCGGGCTTCCGAAATCGTTCCTTCTGTGTCATGGGCAAGATGGGGATTGACCTCGAGGCTCACAAATCCGTCTCTTCCGTTCAACCGATGATAAATGGGTCGAAAGAGGTCGGCAGCCTGTTGAACGTCTTCCACCGTGAGGGCCTGGTAGATCTCATCAATGCTCTTGCCCTCAAGAGCTAAGGTGCGGATGGCCTCATCGTAATCATGGCTGCCTGCGATGGCCTTCTCAAAGATCGATGGATTCGAGGTGACTCCCCGAAGTCCATCCTCCTCGATAAGTTGCTTGAGTTCTCCAGAGGTCATCATATGCCGGCGGATGTAGTCCATCCATAGGCTTTGGCCAAAAGCTTGGAGTTTGAGTAAAGGATTCTCTCTCACGGCTATTTCTCCCTTGTTTTCTTTTCGATGGCAGCCACCTTTTCCAGGCGGCGCCGGAAACGTTCTTCCCCTCTGAAGCAGGCTTTCAAAAATGTCTGGACGAGGTCCCAGGCCAGCGCGTGGCCTGTTACACGCCCGCCCAGGCAGATGACATTCATACCATCATCTTCCACCCCTTGATGGGCGGAATAAACATCGGTAATTAATGCCGCTCGTACTCCAGGAATCTTGTTGGCAACCACGGATGCCCCCACACCACTGCCACAGAGGGCCACGCCTCGCTCAACCTCTCCCTGTGCGACGGCCTTGGCCAGAGGGACGACCACGTCGGGATAATCATCTTCCAGGACGAGGCTGTGTGTGCCAAAGTCGACCACCTCGCAATCGGAGGCGAGGGCCTCTGCCAGTTTCTTCTTCAATTCGAATCCTCCATGGTCTGCAGCGATTCCGACGCGCATCATTTCTTTCTTTTTCTCCTTTTTTGTTGCCGCGAAAACAAACCGAGAGCCTGTTGAAGAATATTTTCAACGGTGAACCCAAATTCACGCATCAATACCGAGGCGGATGCTGAAGCACCAAAGCGATCCAATCCAATGACATCACCTTGGTCCCCGACGTAGCGATGCCAACCCTGTGGCACGCCTGCTTCCACTGCAAGACGAAGCCGAACCGATGGCAGCAACACCGAGTCACGATACTCTTGTGACTGAGCCTCGAACAACTCCCAACTCGGCATAGAGACGACCCGCGCATCAATCATTTGTTCCTTCAACTTTTCCTGGACCTCAATCAATAGATGGATTTCCGATCCACTGGCAATCAAAATCATATCAGGTTTGCCCTTGGGCTCTACCAGAATGTAAGCCCCACAGCGTAACCCTTCGACAGAGGAATTCCGAGTGTAGGCTAGGGTCGGAACACTCTGTCTTGTCAATATGAGCGCGACAGGTCGCTCCCGTATTTCTAAAGCAACCCGCCAGGCCACAGCCACCTCGTTCGCATCGCACGGACGAATGACAATAAGATGCGGAATGGCCCTTAATGCAACGAGGTGCTCGACCGGTTGATGGGTCGGGCCATCTTCTCCCAGTCCAATGCTGTCGTGGGTAAAAACATAAATGACATGCTGCTTCATCAGGGCAGCAAGGCGGATCGATGGTCGCATGTAATCCGAGAAGATGAGAAATGTTGCACCAAAGGGAATCAACCCTCCGTGGACCGCTATTCCGTTCAGAATGGTCCCCATCGCATGTTCGCGGACGCCAAAATGGATATTACGACCTGCGTAGCTCCAGCCTCCCCCAACCGCGCCCTGCATATCCTCCTGTAGCGTAAGGGGACTTTCAAAATCCCCCATCCCGTTAAGTGCCGTATGAGTCGAAGGGTTCAAATCCCCCGATCCCCCGATCAGCATCGGGATACTGGACGCTACAGCGTTCAGAACCTTTTCAGAAACGACGCGGGTAGCCATTCCTTTTCCTTCCGCAGGAAATTTAGGAATGTCTTTATCCCATCCCCTGGGTAAGTCACCGTTCATCATCCGATGGAGCTCTTCAGCGAGGTCAGGAAATTCCTTTTCGTACATAGAAAATTTCATATTCCACTCTTCTTCGGCCTGTTGACCTCTCGGCAGGGCCTGCCGAAAATGTCTGAGCGCTTCGCTTGGGATGTAGAAGGGTGGCTCAAGGGGCCACCCCAGATTCTGTTTGGTTAGTTTCACTTCTTCTTCGCCGAGGGGCGAGCCATGGGCTTGGAACGTATCTTGTTTGTTCGGTGATCCATATCCGATGTGGGTGCGCACCGAGATCAAAGAGGGACGCTCAACCTCTTGTTGTGCGGCAAGTATTGCCCGATCGATAGCCTCCAGGTCATTTCCATTGTCAATGGACTGGACATCCCAGCCATAAGCTTCAAACCGCTTTCCACAATCTTCCGTGAAGGTGAGATGGGTTGCCCCGGCCAACGAAATAGAATTGTTATCGTAAAAATAAATGAGCTTGCCAAGTCTCAGATGGCCCGCGAGAGAGGCCGCTTCCGAGGCAACACCCTCCATCAAATCGCCATCACTGACAATGGCATAGGTATAGTGATCAATGATTTCAAAACCGGGGCGGTTAAAGCAAGCCGCCAGATGTCTTTCTGCGATCGCGAGACCTACACCGTTGCCAAATCCCTGACCCAGTGGGCCGGTGGTCACTTCAATTCCGGGGGCAAGTCCTCGTTCAGGATGGCCGGGGGTCATACTGCCCCACTGCCGAAACTGTTTGATCTGTTCGAGAGGAAGAGCGTAGCCTGTGAGATGGAGTAGGCTATAGAGCAACATCGATCCGTGTCCTGCGGAGAGAACAAATCTGTCGCGATCGAACCAATTTGGATTGGAAGGGTTGTATTTCAAAAATCGCGTCCACAAGATGTAGGCCATGGGAGCTGCACCCATCGGCATCCCTGGATGACCTGAACTGGCTTTTTCAACCGCATCAATCGATAGGAAACGAATCGTATTGATACAAAGAAGATCCAATTCAGATGAAGCAGAATTTGAATATTCCCTATTCACGACTAACCTCCCTCATTCCCAAATCAACGCATCACCGTTATATGGAGAGTTGGCCACTGGCTTCCCGGTCTATCACAAAGATCAATTTCCCTTTATCGGGGTGAACCATCGATGCTGGTAAAGAGGTATCTTCTTGATCTATTATTTTTTGTAACGCAGGCGCCTTATTCTTTCCAACCACCAGAAATAAGATGTGTTTCGCATTGTTGATAACGGGCAATGTCAAAGTGATCCGCGGGTGTCTCATTTCATCCATGGAAACGGATGCGGCAAGGTGGATGGAGTCATCTAAAACAGGAGTCCCTGGAAAGAGAGATGCTGTATGACCGTCTTCACCGATCCCAAGGAGTAAGAGGTCAAACTCAGGGAACTGATCTTTCGATAATCCGAAGAATTTTTTCAGTTCCTCTTCGTATGCCATTGCTGAAATTTGCGGCGTTGGTCTGTCGGTCGGAACGGGATGGATGTTCCCTTGGGGGATAGGGACATGGTCGAGAAGCGTTTCCTTTAACATCCGATAATTGCTATCTCTGTGTTCAAGGGAGACAAACCGTTCATCTACAAGGAAGATATGTGTCTTATCCCACGGTAACATTTTTTTCACACCGGAAAATTTATGGTAAAGATCGATCGGGGTTTTTCCTCCCGAGAGGGCAGCACTAAAGACCCCCTTTCTTTCTATCGCCTCTTGTGAAGTCTCTCTCCAGTTTTCGATGATGAAAGAAGAAATGTCATCTTTGGCATCAAAGACGCGCACGCTCCGTCGACGAACTTTCATGTCGTGATCCAATGGCGGCCATCCCGTTCGAGCAATTGCTTGGCTTCCTCCGGTCCCCATGTCCCTGCCTCATAGTTTGGAAAGTGATCAGGGACAATGCTTTCCCACACTTCCAGGATAGGGACTAATATGGACCATGCAGCTTCTACTTGGTCATCACGCATAAAAAGCGTTGCATCCCCCAACATTGCATCCAATAATAGAGTTTCATAAGCTTCATGAATTGGTTTCCTAAAAGCTTCTCGATAGGTAAAACGCATATCGGCTGGACGGACTAACATTATTAAACCAGGCTGCTTAATCTGAAAGCGAAGATTAATGCCTTCCTCGGGTTGGATATGTATTACAATACGATTCGCTTGCCAGTCTTTTACAGAGGTAGATGGAAAAGACTGGTGAGGCACAGGTCGAAACTGAATAGAAACTTCTGAAACCTTGGCAGGTAGCCGCTTACCAGTTCGAAGATAGAAGGGTACATCCTGCCATCGCCAGTTATCAACAAGGAGTTTGAGAGCAACAAAGGTCTCGGTAATGGAATCCGGATCTACCCCAGTCTCCTCACGATAGCCAAGTACACGCAGTCCTTGAAGGCAGCCTGCTCCGTATTGGCCTCGAACAGTGAATCGATGGACTTGATCTTTAGGAATGGGTCGGATGGCATGCAGGACATCCACTTTCTTGTTACGTATTTCGTTGTCATTAAAAGATACTGGGGGTTCCATGGCGATGAGGCATAGGATCTGCAGCAGATGATTCTGTATCATATCGCGCAGGGCACCAGATTGGTCATAATAGCCTCCCCGATGTTCCACTCCCACCTCTTCCGCTACGGTGATTTGAATATGGTCAATATAGCGTCGGTCCCAGATAGGCTCAAACAAAGCATTTGCAAATCTGAAAGCAAGAATATTTTGCACTGTTTCCTTCCCAAGATAGTGATCAATTCGGTAAATCTGGGATTCCTGAAAGAGGCTACTAAGAATCTGATTTAGGCCATGGGCCGACACTAAATCCCGACCAAAAGGTTTTTCTATAATAATGCGAGTTCGTTGGGGATCGTGAGATAGCCCGGCTTTCCCAAGATTTTTGGCAATTGCTTCAAACCCTTCGGGAGGCGTGGCTAAGTAAAAAGTGTGATTTGCATAAGTATGCCACGTTTTATCAAGCTTTGAAAGGTGATTGACCAGAGCGGTATATGCAGCAGAGTCATCATAATGGCCTGAAATGTAGCTGAAGTGGGAGGCAAAATCATGCCAATCCCGATCATTGGTTTTGCCACGGAGCGAAAACCTATCTACTTTTTTGCGCAGGTGCTGTCGGAATGAAGTTTCGGTGAAATGTGTTCGGGCAAAACCGATAACCGCAAAGCATTCTGACAACCACTTATCGACGAAAAGATTATAAAGTGCTGGTACTATTTTTCGCTCCGTAAGGTCACCTGAGGCACCAAAAATAACAATCACCATGGGTTTAAGATGCGATGGTAGAGTCATCATATTCCTCTTTCAAACTCGACCCCATTCCGTATGGAAACCCTCTCCTTTATCTATTCTCTCATAAGTATGTGCACCAAAGTAGTCACGCTGGGCCTGGGTCAGGTTGGCAGGCAACCAGGCGCTGCGATAACCGTCAAAATAGGCCAAGGTAACCATCATGGCAGGGACCGGTAGACCCAGTTCGATCGCAGTGATGACAACGCGGCGCAGGTTTGCTTGCCGCTCCATTACTTCCTGCCCTAAATGAGGATCCAGGAGCAGGTTGACGAGGTCCCTCCGATTTTCGTATGCCCTTTGAATGTTCTCCAACAATGCCGCTCGGATAATGCATCCTCCTCGCCAGATCCGAGCCACGGCTTCAAGGTTCAAGCCATAGCCATATGCCTCCGAAGCCCCCTGAAGCAGGTTCATTCCTTGGGCATAGGTTATGATCATGCAAGCGTATAAAGCACCTCGGATGTGATCGATAAACGTTTTCTTATCTCCCCGGAAGGTTGTCTTAGGTCCCTGAAGCATTTGGCTTACCGCCTCCCTTTCGGTTTTGTGAGTCGACAGATTCCGAGCGATCACGGCTGCGTCGATCGTTGGCGTTGGAATCTGAAGATCCATCGCCTCACACGATGTCCACTTGCCAGTCCCTTTCTGCTTCGCTTGGTCGACAATCATGTCAATCAATCTCTTTGCCGTCTTATCATCCGGCTGCTGAAAAATTTTCGTCGTGATCTCTATTAAGTAGGAATTCAATTCCTTCCGATTCCACTGGCCGTAGACGGAATGCAGTTCGTCGTTCGTCAAACATAGCCTTCGTTTCATCAGGTCATAGGTCTCCGCAATCAGCTCCATGACTCCGTATTCAATCCCGTTGTGGACCATTTTGACATAGTGCCCTGCAGATCCCGATCCCAAAAAGGCGACACAGGGTTCTCCGTTTACATTTGCCGAAACGGCTTCCAAGATCGGACGGACCCTTTCAAAGGCCTCTTTTTGCCCTCCCGGCATCATGCTGGGGCCGTGGCGGGCACCATACTCACCTCCAGAGATACCCATACCCATATAGAACAAGCCCTTTTCAGCCAACGATTTGCCTCGACGATTCGTATCAGAAAAATGAGAGTTCCCGCCATCAATAACCAGATCGCCGACTTCAAGGAGGGGAAAGATCCCTTCGATCACATCATCCACCGGCGCCCCTGCCTCGACCATGATTAGAATGGCTCGGGGTTTTTTCAGTAAACTGATAAATTCTTGTAAAGTGTAAGCAGATCGGATTTTCCGTTCACCAGCTTCCTTTTCAATAAATTCTCGAGTTTTTTCCGCAGTCCGGTTATAAACACCCACTGAGAAACCGTGATCTGCCATATTCAGTGCCAGATTCCTCCCCATCACCCCCAAACCAATCAAACCTATATCACACTCATGGGTCATGATTGCCTCCATATTCTCACAAAAGCATTGCACATTGAATTGACCAATGACTTCAACGTAACGTTAAGAAGTCATCATTGCGTGAGTGATCACGCCAAATAAGGGGGAAGGGAAGATGCCCAACCCTAAAATCAGAACCAAAACAACGACGCCTGCGAGGAGGGCAGAAAGGTCGATCTATCGCAGTCAAATCATCCAGGCAGAGGAACCGACGCGTGGACTCGCCCTTGAGAAACCGCAGAACGTCCTTTGCCTGTTTTTCGGCTACGTGAAAGCTAACGTATCCGCCGTTGGGGGAGTCTCCTGGATCGCATCGTCAAATTTTTCCTTCTTATCCGGTTGGGAGGATACCACATTCATAAGGCCTCTGTTTCTCCTGATTTGGTTTCTTCTCTCCCAGCCAGCTTGAAAGAAAAAGGATAACCCCTATCAGCATGAAGGCACGAATCACATAAATGCCAAGAGAAAGGAGGCCTAGTTCCCAGGGGGTCACTGTTAGGCTATTTGATTCGAATTCCAAACTTTTCCTCTCCAACCTCGAGGCAACGAAACAGAACCGGTTCGCCTC
Source organism: Syntrophaceae bacterium (assembly GCA_013388645.1). Lineage (GTDB taxonomy): Bacteria > Desulfobacterota > BSN033 > BSN033 > UBA1163 > UBA1163. Next base: position 35,733 of record JACAEV010000100.1, read on the forward strand.
TTGGCCTAACATTTAACTATTCTAATTATTTTCAATGGTCTACTTTACAAGAAACATGCCAGGATAACGAAATGATATGGTATTGTTTTAAAATTCAAATGGTTAAGTGTTGTATACTGTCATGAAGGAGGGGTAAAAGTTTCTGAAGATGTCCTGCAAGACAGGATTCTGTCCCTTGGAGCAGGAATTCGTCTATTCTAACAAGACGTATCGGAGGGTTTTAGAGGCCATCAGAAAGTCACGAGACCCCAGCGATATGCTTTTTATCAAAACGACTTTCGCTGAACCCAATACATACCCTGGGCAGCGGGCACTTTCATTCCGCGTCATTAGCAATCTTGGCAGCATTTCCTTGTCTGGCAAATATCATCTTTAGTGAATGAATAACGGAAGAATCTCAATGTCTATTTCTTCTGTTCTTGAAATATATGAAGAAGATTCCACCCACAAAAAGTATTAACACGACAACGATTAAAATATGTTCAATACGTGTGATATCTTTTTTCAACATCTCGATGCTATTCCCTCCGGTATATCCAATTCCACCCATGAAAGTGATCGTGAATAATGCAGAGGTTGCATCAGCCATCATAAATTTTATTGCAGACATTCTCATCACCCCTGCTGCAAGAAATATCTGTGCCCTGATCCCTAAAAGATGCCTTCCAAAGAATACTACCCAAATGCCCCATCTCTTAAATTTTTCTTCAAGTTTTGAAAGCCTCTCAGGTGAGATGATACTGTGGAACCTTATGTGTTCAACCACCCTCCTGCCATATTTCTTGCCAACCCAATAGAGGGAAAAATCAGTCACTAATAGACCGGAATAAACGACCAAAAACGTTGGCAATGGTTGAATAACACGATGGGCAACTAAAAACCCACTCAATATAAGGGTGGTATCCTCTGGAAAGGGTAATCCAATATCTCCAAGAACGAGAAGGGCAACAATCCCTAAGTATGGAAAGTGTTCTACGATTCCTGAAATATCAGACATTTAATAACTACCAACTCCCGTTGTATGTTTCCTTAATTTGTACGGTATTTTGGAAGAGTAAATGCAAAAGTACTTCCTTTTCCATAAATGCTATCGACCCATATCCTCCCGCCGTTTGTCTCCACAATGGTCTTGACAATCGCCAGCCCGAGTCCTGAGCCTTTGGAGTCCTCGGTTACTCGATAAAAAGGGTTGAATAGATGCGGGAGGTGTTCCTCGGGAATGCCCGTCCCCGTATCGGCTACTTGGACAAAAATGTCTTTATCTCTATCTGAAAGAGTAACCGTTATTGTCCCACCAGGATTTGTATACTTTATTGAATTATCGAGTAGATTGACAAGAACTCTATCGATTTGTGTAACATCGGCATGGACCGCTGCTGTTCGACCATCAATAACTTCGAAGATCAGTTTGATATTCTTCTTCTCCGCCTCAATTCTTAGAGCCTCCAGGTTTTTTTCTATAGACATTGTCAAGTCAAATGGAGCAGGAACCGTTTTATATTCACCTGATTCAATCCTCGAAAATTCAAGGAAGTTTGTGATAAACTTCCCCACCCTACGGATTGCATCGCTTATTAATTCCAGGTAGTTTAATTGCTTGTCTGTTAGCGGCCCCGCTTTACCCGAGGATAATCGTGACAGAAATCCTTCTGCCACGAGAGTGGGGTTCTTCATGTCATGGGCAAACATGGAAAGCATATTCTTTCGTTCCCTTTCCAATTTCTTGGATTCGGATATATCCATAGCCGTCTCGTAACGCACCCATCTCCCATCTGGCCATTTTATTGCGCGATCAACACACCTGTACCATCGCTGATGTACTCTATCCCAATGTTCCCAGAAATAGGGCTTTCCTTTGTTCTCACCAAAAATGTATTTATTGGTGCAGAAATCACAGGGCTTTTGCACGTTCTGTAATGTTTCATAGCATTTTTTCCCAATAATTTCCGAACCCGCCAGATTACTTAGGGCGTTGTTAGCGTAAAGGATTTCGTACGATTCAGGATCAGATATATAGATGAGATCGTCAGTGGTATCGAGGATGGATAAGAATTGCCCGTGCTCAAACTTGAGGGCTTTCTCTTTTTCTGCAAGCCTAAATAAAATATAAACAACAATGAAGAAGATACCCAACTTCTCAGCCAGATTCCACAAAGGAATAACTGTATTGGGATAAGAAGGTCCCGATATCATATCAGTCAAAGTCCATATGAGTGCACTTGTGGTAGATACCAAAATCCCGGCGGCGGAGCTTCCCACAAACCAGAAGACAAAAATAACGGGGATTAAATAAAACACCAGCGAGGAAAAGGCAGGCCCTGTTAAATAATCGATCATCCCTATCAATATGACAAGGGCAAATCCCAGTACCGTCAAGAACGGTCCTTGTCGTTTATTGAAAACGTCCTCCGCATTCATAGCCCTCCTTAAAAAAGACCTCTTAGGGTCTCAGCTATAATACAAATTTTTTGAACAAATAGTATTTGGGGAAATCGATACCCAGTGTAAATAAGGCCGAGAATCCCAGAATAGCAAGGACCTGATATAACGTGAGGGATGGGACAAGGATATCGTATACGCCAAGTAGCGCAAATCCAATGATGGTCGCTGCACTCAAAATAAGTAATTCCCTGCCAGGACGTGATGACCAGAAGTGTCTCCTTTCTCTTACGATGAGTACTCTAAACTGGCTGTTAAATATGAGATTCAGCATGACGAGGGTGCGCAACTTCTCCCATTCAAGATGGAAATATTTCATCCCCATGAGGATTACGATCATACCCTCCACAACCAGCAGTATCCCTGGAATGAGTGATGCCAGAGTAATGTTCTTCACATTCCACTTGTTCGGATTGCTTGTATGCTTTACATTGTCGGTTGCCAGAGACATGGTTACGAAATCGTTTGCAAACACAAGCAGCGACATCCCGAGGAGAGAGAGCACAACTTCATGGAGCCAGAAGAAGCTCAGGGTCAATAGACCGACGAATTCTATGACCTTCGTAACCTTATTTAGGACCCATGTCAGCATCCGTTGATAGGTCTTCCTACTTATGGTTACCGCATCAATGATCACGCTCATGCCTGGTTCGGTTAAGACCACGCTTGCTGACGCTTTCGCGGCGTCGGTCGAGTTGCTTACCGCTATTCCCATCTCCGCCTGCTTCAGTGCCGGCGCATCGTTAACCCCATCTCCGGTCATCCCTACCATGTGACCCCTGGATTGCAGAAGTTTCACGACTTTGTACTTGTCCTCGGGATAGATCTCGGCAAACCCGTCGCTCTCTTCGACTACCTTCACCTGTTCATTTTCGCTTAAGTGTTCAATATCAGCCAGTCGGATAATGTTACTGCCGATACCCACCTGATAGGCTATTTCTTTCGCTATGGCAATATTATCACCGGTAAGCATCAGCGGCTTTATTCCCTGCTTTCTTGCTTCCTCGATCATGCTTTTTGAGTCCAGCCTGGGTGGATCAGCCATCGGCAGCAATCCTACAAGTTTGAGATTATCCAAATCATCGCCTTCCGATCGAGCAACTGCTATGGTTCTGTACCCTTTCTGAGAAACCTCTTCTATGGTTCTCTTTGCCTTCTCTATGGCCTCTTTATCGATTCCCCGGCACAGAGTTATGACTACCTGGGCTGCGCCTTTAACAGCTTTAAAACGCTTCCCATCGGCTTCAATGATCGCCTCTGTTCTCTTGACCGACGGATTGAAGGGTGTATATGAAAGTTGTTTGTACGCATTAAGATCAACTCGCGTATTTTTAGCGTATCCAATAACTGCAAGGTCTATGATATCCATGCCCTCCTCTTGCGACGATAGGGCGGCTATGGCAATTACATCTTCTTTCGAATATCCGGAGAACGGTATGCTGTCGGTAACCGACAATTTGTTCTGAGTCATCGTACCTGTCTTATCGAGGCAGAGGACGTCTACTGAAGCGGCATCCTCGATCGAATCGAGCCTCGTGACCAGTGCTCCTTTTTTTGCCAGCTCCATTGCTCCGACGGACTGGACTATGGTGAGAACGGCCGGAAGGGCTACAGGGACCGCGCCCATCAGGAAGATTACCGCGAAAGTCAGTATCAGCAGGATACCTAAATGCATCACTAACACATCTATTGAAACTAAAACCGATGCGGCTATACCCAAATACATCATATATTTGACCACAGCCATCATTACTTCCTCCTGATGGGACTTTGGCTTGGCTGTTTTGACCAGTTCCGCTGTTTTACCGAAGTACGTATTTGCTCCCGTATTGATGACCGCGCACCTGGCCTCTCCACGCCTCACTACGGAACTCGCGTAGATGACGTCCGATTGGCGCGCCTCCACAGCCAAGGATTCTCCGGTCAGGGCTGACTGATCAACTGAAAGCTGGCCGCTCACAATCTCGGCATCGGCCGCCACGATATCCCCGATTCCGACGGTGATGATGTCCCCGGGCACGATCTCCTTAGCCTCCCTTATTCCCCATCTCCCATCCCGTAATACCTTAGCTTTTATCGCCAGCTTTTTCTTGAGAAGTTCGACCGCTCTCTGCGAACCCCGTGAGTGCATGTGGCCAATGATTGCGTTTACGGTGAGTAGCAAAAAGATAATTATCCCTTCAAGATAATGTCTCAGTACGAACGAGAGGCCCATCGCCAGCTCCAGAAGCCACGGCATGGGCCCCCAGTATCGCAGCAAAAATTCAAAAAAAGGATTTTTCTTCTTCTCCACTATTTCATTATATCCAAAGAATTCGAGTCGATTCTTAACTTCACTCTCCGTAAGACCCTCTGCTGTTGTGTTTAAGAGTTTGAACGTCTCTTCAATAGGGGATTTCTTGTATTCAGAGGTGTTTTTAATTTTTAAGTCCATAAAAGCAATCCTATTCCGTAACAAATTTAAAAAATACTGAATTTAAGATACTTCCGCGGATGCTCTTTAATATCTTTAACGAATGCCTCAAGCTCTACACTCAATTTCTTGAACTCCACGAGAGCCTCACTCAACTCTCTGGTAAACTCTTCGTTTCTGACAAAAGCACCGGCTAGCCCTTCGCCTTTATCTATTTTTTCTAAGATAGAAGAAAGTTGTTTGGATCCCCTGTTAAGGTTCTCATACAATTCTGCGTCTTCAACCAATTTTTTTAGTGTCCCGTGACTCTCATTGAGCTTCTTGCTGAATTCTTCTATCCGCGAGATGGTGGAAAGCGTCTTATTGTAAAGGGATGGGTCTTCAACCAGCTTTCTCAACGTCCCATTCCCCTCATTGAGTCTCTTGCTGAACTCTTCAAACGATGAAGTAGCGGTGAGTAGTTTATTATAAAGAGAAGGGTCTTCTATCATCATTTTCATGGTGCCTCGTGAAGTTGCAATATCTTCTATTAACAGAGATAGCTTTTTAGTGGTTTGATTCAAATTTTCATAAATAGCGGGGTCTTTGAAGAATTTAGCAATGGTCCCTTCACTCCTTTCCATCTCCACCACAAGATTATCCAGCTTTGTTATAAACTCACCCATTTTCCCGATAGTAACGGATGCAGTCCCCATGATATCTGAGAACTCAATTTGTGTCTCGCCTTTTATCGTCTCCCCTGCGTGGATTTGCTTTGCCAATGGCGAGCCAGTGCTCAATTCAATGTATTTATCACCCAACAGCCCCATTGTAAGTATGCTTGCCTGAGCATCCTTTTTAATAAATGTCTGGACGCTCTTATCGATAGAGATGGTAACGATCGCTCCTCGAACCGGATCCAAATTGATTCTCTTAACGGAACCCACCTCTGTGCCAAACAGCCAGACAGGAGAACCTCTTCGCAATCCCTTAGCATCCTTAAATTGTGCTTTGAGTTCGACTCTGGGTGAAAACATCTCTCCGATCCCCCCGGCAAAGATGACAGCCACAATCAGTATTAAGAGAGCAAGGGTGATCACCAAACCAGCCTTGAGCTTTGACCAGCTGAGCTGCTTTTTCGTATCAAACATCTCTTCCTCCTATGAACCAATACACGATCGACTCTTTAGAACAAGGCTCAATTCGCTAAGGAATACCTGAAGTTCGGGAAGAGTCGAACCGATAAACTGCTCTTTTTGGCCATCAAAAATGATCATTCCCTCTTTTAAAACTATAAATCGGTCTGCCACCTTGATGGCATCCGTGACTTTTTGTGTAATCATCACAAACCCCTTTCCATTTTTAGATAGATCGTGGATGAGTCCACATATAATATCTGAATTAGCCGGGTCGAGCCCTGATGTGGGTTCATCGTATAGAAACATCTTTGATTCAAAGGCAGCGAGTAACCTCGCAATGGAAACCCTTCGGTGCATGCCACCACTTAGTTCTTCGGGTATCATTTCCACGGCATACTCCAACCCGACCATCCTAAGTAATTCTTTCACCCTTTCATCGATCTCCTGTTCAGACATTCTTGTATATTCTCTTAAATAAAAGGCCACGTTTTCCTTTACACTCAAAGAATCGAAAAGGGCCCCTTCCTGAAAAACAACGCTGAATTTCATCCTGATAGGGCGAAGCTCGTCTTCCGTTTTATCATTTATTTTCACCTCATCAATGAGAATTCTGCCAGCATCTGGGTTGATGAGTCCCAAAGTAAGTTTGAGAACGGTCGTCTTGCCTCCTCCGCTTTCTCCGAGGATCGCAACCCTCTCATGGGCGTTGATAGAGAAACTGACATCCTTAAGAATCCGTCGCGCACCGTACGAAAACGAGACCCTATCAAATTCAATCATACTGAAAATCCCAAAATGTAAAGTAATATCCTTGTCAGGATGAAATCAGCAACGATGATCATGATAAATGATATGACCACAGCCCTTGTCGTTGTCCTCCTGAGCCCCTTCGCTCCACCTCTTGTGGAAAGTCCTATATAACAACTGATGCAGGCGATCAGATAACCGAAGAGAAATGGTTTCATAGCACCAGCAAAGACATTCTCAAAGGTAAAGACTTCTCGAACCGAACTCCAGTAAACGTTACTACTTTGATAACTCACATAGACTGCGATGAAATAGCCCCCCAGAACGGAAATGGCATCTCCAATAATCGTTAGGACGGGTAGCATGATGATAGAACTCCATATTCTCGGTGTGACCAGCTTTTTCAAAGGATCTACACCAAAGACTCTGAGCGTATCCACCTGGTGGCCGAGGATCATGGACCCCAATTCTGAGGCCATACCAGAACCAACTCTCCCCGCAAAGACCAGTGCTGTCACTACAGGTCCTAATTCCCTGACAATAGAGACCCCCACAATACTTCCGGTATAAATCTTAAGACCAACCCTCGAAAGTTCGGCAGAGAGTTGAAGTGAGAGTGCCATCCCTAAGAAGAAGGAGACGAGGAGAACGATGACCAGGGATCCCGGTCCAGCATAATCCAATTGCTCGAGGGTATCTTTGAAATAAAATGGTTTCCTTATTAAACCCAAAACCCCGCGAACGGAGAGGAAATAAAAATCCTGAAGTTCGCTTACCCACTCTTTTAATTTACTAATTTCCCTTTCCATTTCTTCAATGATCCGATTCTTTCCGAAATCTTAGCAGAAATTCTTGAGCTCACTTTCACCAGAGGTGATAATGGTTGCTGAGTTGAGTATTTGAACGGTGTGGTCCCAATTTAGGGCCTTTTCACCATTTATTTCAGGTCATTCAGGATTGTTTCAGCAATAGCTTCATAATCGCCGCCAAAATGATGGCCTCCCTTTAAGGGGATAACTTTCCCAAGATCGACACGCAATTTCTTACAGAGTGAATGCTTCTCTTCTTCTCCATAAAAGCAAAGGATCCTTACACCTTTTAGCCTTTCAACTTCTGGAAGGACAGAATAGCCCTTTCTTGCAGAAGAGACCCCCAGCCAGTCAGTCAAATGAAACTCAAAATCTACCACATCACCTGGACCGAGTAGTGCAACGCCTTGAATCCGCGTAAGAATCTCTTGCGGAAGGCGATTGACCATGAATGGTAGTACATCGGCTCCCAACAAGTAACCTATGAGGATAGCTTTTTCCATCTTCCATGCATCGAAGTAATGCCTTAAAATCCTTCCGAGATCCCTAGCTGATTCATCTGGGGTACGCCGCGTCCAGAAGTATTGCAGAGAATTAAGACCTACTACCGGAATTCCATGACCAGCAAGAATATTCCCCAACTCTCGATCGATGCCTGCCCATCCTCCATCCCCTGAAAGGATAACGGCCATTGAATTTCTCGGTAAATCTTTCGGTAAAACTTCAACCAAAGGAAGATCTTTTAATTCATCAGCGAACGAAGAGCGATTGATCTTATGTCTTTCAACAAGGCTGATAAATACCTGTCTGAATTGAGGCATCCAATTTCGCTGAACAGCAAATCCGTGGCCTACCTTAGGAAGAAGAACAATCTTCCCTTCCTTAACCTGTCTCACATAATTCTGCACAGCAGTGACATTGCAAACCTGGTCAATTGTGCCTTGAAAGGCAATCCATGGCGTCTGAAGATTCGATGCAGGAACGAAACTATATCCCCTCCCCCTCGAACCAGGTTTCCACTCCAGCCCATATCCCCGACAAAGAGGTTTTGTCAGGGGAAGGTCTGGGCAGAAGCCTAAACTAATAGCTCCGTGAAAAGTATTGGGAGGCGCCTGAACCAGAATTGCATAAACCAGTGTCGCTCCTGAGGAATATCCGACTAGGATCGGTGGCACGTAATTTGGGAAATCCAACTTTTTCTGTATAAACTTACTCAACATTTCAAAATCTGCTGCTGCGTAGCTACATTTCTCAGAGGAAATTCTCAGTTCTTTTAAATAATGAGAAATATCAATACCCACGACAACCACACCCAATGAAGCAAGAGCCTTTGCCATGTCAATGACCCCTTTATTCCAACCCCCATCGCCTGAAACGAATAGAACGACTTGAGATGGATGCCGGGATTCTCGATACACGGTTACCCTACCAAAGCGCCCAAAGAATAAATACTCTTCAGCCATGGAGAGTGAATGAGTTAGTAGTGAAAGAAGAATGAATACGCCCAAAATAAGTCGCTTCATTTCGAAACAACTCCTTTCACGCCTCCAGAGATAAGAGATGCAATGTTGATGAGCACCCTAGGTAGCGCCAGTCCGCCAGGTGAAGCTAAATATTTTGGTTTCCACAAAGGATTAAATTTCTCCTTGTACTCACGCAATCCCTGGAAATTGTAGAAGTGCTCCCCATGGCGAAAAATAAATGCACCGATCCGGTTCCATAATGGGGCTAAGGCGTGATCCTCCATTCCGGAAAGAGGTGCCATCCCCAGATTGAACCATTGATATCCTTCTCTCTTTCCCCATAGCAACAGCTCAATAAAAAGGTAATCCATGACACCATGAGGGGCTTCCGGAAGGTACCGCATGAGGTCGACGGAAAGCTCCTCTTTCTCCGTCCCCTGTAACAGATTGGCAAAGGCCAAGATTTTTTCCTGCTTTCGAACGACTCCTATTTGGGAATGCATCAAATAATCGGGTTTAAAAAAACCAATCGAGAATCTTTTCTCTTTCGTGTTTTTCTCTTTTAGCCATGTATCTGAAATACTTTTGAGTTCTGGAAGGTATTGAGGGATGATAGAAGGGGAAATGATCTCGAATGAACAGGCCTCTTTTTCAATTTTGTGATGGGAGTGGCGGAGTTCCTTTCGATCTCTTTCAAGAGAAAAGTCTTGAAGAGGGATCAGCGCCTCTTCACCAAGCTTTAGGAGGTTGAGACCAAGATCGAGATAGAGGCTGAGATTTTCTTTTCCGACTTCGTAAAATATTGTCCATCCTATATAACGGTCACACATCTCACGGAACCGCCAAACCAACTCAATCCATTCCTCTTTCGGTCCGATAGGGTCCCCTAAGGCTACCCAACTTCGTCCCTCAATGCCGTACATGATGAAGGCTTTTCCGTTGTCGCTAAACAGAAATTCTTTATCACCAAGTAATGCAAGATGGGCATAGGTTCTTAGAGATTTCTCTGCAATATTGCGAGCCTTCTCCAAGTCGTTCGTGCCGGGAGGAGAGGGCTTAGGTGGGCCAGGATGAAGCAACCGGGCAAATGCAAAAAACAACGTCGCTCCTATCACTCCAACAGTGGTGCGGAGAAAACGGGATGCATCTCCTAAAAGTGTGAATCCCCACCAAAGTTCGTCGGAGTACTCTACATGCTTGTAGGAGAAGAAGCCTATCCAGATTGAGCATAGTAAAACAAGAATGATCGCAATCATCCAACCGGGTGTGAAGCGTTGACTGAAAAGGGATGCCTTTCGATAGAAATGTTTTCGAGAAGAAAGAAGGACTCCAAGCATAATCAATAAAATAATGGCTTCCTCATAATCAAACCCTTTAAGAAGGGAGAAGATGATTCCAGCACTGAGAAGGATCATCGTAAGAAGATAGGCAGCGTCGAGTCTCCGTTGAATACCTCTTGCTAAAAGAAGAAACCCCACACCAGCCAGGCTCCCAAGGAAATGGGAGACTTCTATCACAGGTAAAGGAAGAAAATCTTTTAGCCATATTAAACGATCTCCCACCCCAGGTAACGCACCCGAAAAGAGCAGAATGACGCCAGCAATAAATGTGGTAATAGACAGCACATGGGGCACCATTGTGGGAACCCAATGGCCGAAGATCTTGAAAACCCGCTCAACCCGTTCCTTCTTCTCAAGAACCTCGTGCGCCCCAAGCATCACTGTTGCTACAGCTAAAGGCAGAAGGTAATATATTCCTCGATAAGCTAAGAGCGATCCAAAAACTGCTGAGGCAGGGAGGTAAGGAGTGAGAAGGAGAACGATAATTGTCTCAAATACCCCAAGTCCTCCCGGAACCTGACTCACCAGTCCCGCGAATTGGGCCATCATGTAGATACCAATAAATCCAATTAAAGACAGACCTTCACTTGAGGGGAGTAGAAAATATAAGATGCCTCCAGCGAGTCCCCAATCTATAGAAGCAACAGCAACCTGGACAAGAAATAGGTGAGCGGGCGGCATGGGAAATTTCCATCCTCCAAGTTCCAAAGACCTCTTCCTGGTGATGTTCCATAAAAAGTAACCTCCCACCAGAGAAAGAAAAATTACTCCCATGCTGCGAAGAGAGGCAAAGGGAAGATGAAGGGCCGATGGAATAACCATTGGCTCAAATAGAAAAACGATACCCCCAAGGGTTAAAAACCCGAGCCAGAGTGTCAGGCTGCAAAAGAGAACCACTTTAGTGATCTCTTCTGCCGAAAGCCCCCAAGCCGAGTAGAGACGAAAGCGTACCGATCCCCCAGCGAGCATGGAAAGCCCAATGTTATTGCTGAAGGCATAGCCAATGAAGGATGCGGCGGCGATCTTGCGGTATGGAAGTTGATAACGTATATAACGTAAGGCTAATAGGTCATACCCCGACATGATGAAATAATTCAGCACGGTCAGCCCTAAGGCGATGAGGAGATATGAAAGAGGGAGTTCCCGCAAGTGGCGAAGGATGTCATGATAATGATAGCCTTTCAGCGCACGATACAATACCCAGAGGGCGATAGAGAAAAGGACAAGGCCAACCAAAGGACCTATGGCATGTAGAAATTTTTTCTTCATTTTGAATAGCAAAGATAATAGACCCTCTAATGTTTTGGACTTTCAAACTTCCTTTACTCCGGAAGGATACCCTTTTTGATATAGATGGGACGAACCATTTCTCTTAGCGAAGGAAGTCTCCTGACAAATAAAATCGAACCTAAAATACAAACTATCCCGCCGATCATGACAGTTCCTGAAGCACCTACCTTGCTCGCCATACTCCCGGCTAACAAACTTCCAAAGGGTACCATTCCCATGAACGCCATTGTATAAAAACTCATTACCCTACCCCTTTTGTCTTCTTCGACTATGGTCTGTATAATTGTATTGCTCGATGCCATTTGCACCATCATTCCAAAACCGACTAAGACCATTAAGATCAAAGAAATTGGAAAAATACGGGAAAGAGCGAAGGTGATGAGTCCGATCCCAAAGATATTCAGAGCGATAACGATGAGCCTCCCCAACCCCAAAACATTCTTTCTCGAAGCAAGATAAATAGCTCCTACCAGCGCCCCGATTCCTGAAGCACCCATGAGAAAGCCAAGGGTATGGGATCCACCCTGTAGGATATTTTTTGCAAAAATTGGCATGAGCACTGTATACGGCATCGCTGCTATACTGACCAACCCCAAGAGGAAAAGCAGGGTCCGAATAGGTGCAAATCCAAAGGTGTAAGTGAACCCTTCCCTCAATCCACTGATGACATGCGAATCTTGGGGTTGTATAGCCCGTGGCTTAACTTTCATCGCCAAAAGGGCGATGATCACGGCAAAAAAACTGATGCCGTTCAAAAGAAAACAAATCCCTTCACTCACCAGGGAGATGAGCATCCCTCCAATGGAAGGTCCCAGTAATCTCGCTCCATTGAAGAGGAGGGAGTTCAAAGCAATGGCATTTCCCAAATCCTCACTATTTTCTATCATCTCTACGACGAATGCCTGACGGGTCGGCATATCAAAGGCGTTCACGAGGCCAAGGAATAACGACAGGAGGATGATATGCCAGATCGCTATCTTCCCTGTCAAATCAAGAGCAGAGAGAAGAAAAGCCTGCATCATGGCCAGGGATTGAGTTAAAATGAGAATCCGATGGCGGTTCCATCTATCGATCAAAACACCCGCAAAAGGAGTTAACAGAAAGGAAGGAATTTGACCTGTAAATCCCACCACACCTAATAAGAATGCTGAATTCGTCATGCGGTAAACCAACCAACTCATTGCAAGTTGCTGGATCCATGTGCCGATGAGGGAAACGCCTTGACCACCGAAAAAGAGTCGATAATTTCGATGACTCACTGAGCGAAAGATCAGTTTCAGACCATTTGGGTCTTTAGGATGGGGTTTATTAATTTCCATTCTTCTTGTTACTCATTCTTATCCATAAAAAACGCTGAGCAGATCGTTGGCATAATCCGGGTCCAGGTCTTTGAGAATCTTGCACTCATTCAAGGCAGAATCACGATCACCCACTTCTAAATAAGCCAAACCGAGAAAGTAATGTGCAAGAACAAATTCGGGTCAGATATGAATCGCCTCTTCGTAGGCTTTTACTGCTTTCTTGTAACGTCCGAGTTGCGCATGACAATATCCGATCTGAAAATATGCCTGCGCATAGCGAGGATTTTTCTTAACCGCCTCCTCAAAGTAGAAAAGGGCTTTCTTGTATTCTTCTTTCCAAAGGAAAGGGAATCCTTTCGCATAAAGAGCTTCTGCAACCTCTTCCCTCCTTCCTCCCCATTCGGTTAAAGTTTTTCCTTTAGTTGGTTTGAATCTCGCGATTCTCTCACTTGTAAGGATAAAGTGAAAGGGGTGCCCTTCAATGGTTCGAGAAATAATAACTCCAATGACCTGACCGTTCATACTGATTACCGGATTGCCAGCACAGACAGAAGAGAGAGACGTAGAGATTTGAATCCCTTTCCCAAAATCCGGAATCTCCCAAAGGCCGGATATAACACCCCCCTTACCAGGCTTCTCAGGTTTTGAAGTGTCAATTACCATGACTCTCTCACCGAGTTGAAGAAGAACAGTACTTATGGCAAGAGGGTGAACAGTTCCTGGGGGAATCTCAACAGAAAGTCGAATAAGGTCAGCTTCTTTATCTTCCGTGACAACCCTGGTCACTGGATAAAGCATTCCATCGGAAGCTTTTATTTCTGCACGGGACGCCCCCTCCAATAGATGTCGATTCGTGATGACATCTCCCTCTCTACTGATAAAAAACCCCTTTCCTTCACTCAGTAACCTTCCTTCCTGATCGTAAGTCAGAATAGCAATGAAAGATGGTGAAACTTTTTTGATAAGGGTCGATATTTCTTCTCCGGTTGAGGGAACAGAAATCATCACTGAGAAGAAAAAACCCCATAGGATTAGAAACCAGCGGGTCATCATATCAATCTCTTCTATGATTGGATAATTTTACGATTCCATCTGATCTAAGTTAATGTCAAAGGTGTTTAAAAAACTCTTAGCTTTTCTGCCGTCTTGAAAATTTCTGGAATGTCAGTACAACACCTCCAATGTCATGATATTGCATTTTTCATTATCGATCATGATCTCATCCGAATCACAGATGTAGCTTTTAATAAGGCGAATATTTGATGATGGACCAATGCTACAACCAGGGATTTCCAGGCGTGCGATGGGCCTCATCTGCTTATAAAAGACAACCGTATGCTCATCTTCCAAAACCCAACTGGTAAATTCTCCAAGATCGAGACAATCTGCTGAGACCAAAGCCGGGAAGAGCAACCAAACCAAAACACTCACAAGGATCAGTATTCTCATTTTCATTTTCTCTCCTTCCTCTACGTTACATCCCCTTCTTAACCGCTGTAACTTTCTCACTGAATCATACGGAGGAGGTCGCTGGCATAATCCCGATCGAGATCTCTAAGAATCTTATATTCCTCCATCGCATGATTCTTATCCCTCACCTCTAAATAGAGCAGACCTAGAAAGAAGTGTGAAAGGACAAAATCAGGTTTGATACGAACGGATTGTTTGTAAGCTTCATATGCCTCTACATATTGCTTGAGTTGAGCATGACAATATCCAATCTGGAAATATGCCTCCGCATAGCGAGGGTTTTTCTTAGCTGCCTTCTCGAAGTATAGAAGGGCTTTCTGATAGTCTTCTTTCCAAAGGAAAGGAAGCCCCTCCGCATAAGCGATGTCTGCTGTTTCCTCCCTCATTCCTTCCCATTCAGCGAGCGTAATCCCTTTGCCTGGCTTCAGTCTAATGACTCTCTTACCTGGAAGGATAAAGTGAAAGGAATGCCCCTCGATGGTTCGAGAAATAACTACCCCAACGACTTGGCCATTCATACTGATCACAGGATCGCCAGCAGTGACGGGAAAGGGAGCCTTAGAGATTTGGATCCCTTTCCCAAAAGTAGGGGTCTCCCAAAGACCAGACACCACGCCCCCTAAAGCAGATCTCTCAGGTTTTGAAGTGTCAATCATTATGACTCTCTCGCCGAGTTGAGGAAGAACAGCACTCATGGCGAGAGGGTGAACAGCCTTTGGAGGGACCTCCACAGAAAGTCGAATAAGATCAGCTTCTTTATCTTCCGCGACCACCCTGGTCACTGGATAAAGCATTTGATCGACAGTTTTTATTTCCGCCCGCGACGCTCCCTCCAATAGATGTCGATTCGTGACGACATCCCCTTCCTTACTGACAAAAAAGCCTCTTCCGTGACTCAGAGTGCTCCCTTCTTTATCGTAAGTTAAGACATCAAGAATGCATGGCCCAATCTTTTTAACCATTGACGACAAATTTTCTTCCGACAGCGAAGACGAAACAGCCATCATGCAGGAAAGAAAAACAACCCATTCTAAAAACAATCTTCTAACCCTCATTGCTTCATCCCTTTTATTAATTCAATTTGCCCCCGAATCTCTCCATCCGGATGTTTCTTCGTGCATACGTTGACATGAGTTTCTCCTGCCTTCATCATTTGTAACAGGCAATCGGGGGATTCTCCTTTCAGTGATCCCACCAACTGATATGCTGCAATCGTGCCTTCAGCATAAAGTGTGCCGCTGATATCCCTTTTCTTAGGCTCAGTGAAAAGAGTTACTATGGGTTCACCTTTTGCACCTCTCCTCCCGGCATGAATATGTGCAGACGTAACCTCCCCGATGTCTGTTAATGTCAGCCGATAAATCAACTCCTCCTCTCCTTTGTTAAGTCTAAGAGTAATTTCACCTTTGGCTTTCGTCTCAACAGGCGGGACTTCTTCATTTCCAAGGAGTTTTGCTTGGAAGATGGAACCTCCTCCCTGCTGATCGGTTGCCATTCCAAGAGAAACGAAAATCACCATTGTCAAAATGGTGAAAAAGTGGATCCTTGCCTTTGCCATGGAACACCTATTGGCTGATATTACTAATTTCGCGAGGTTTCCTTGAGTGAATGGAAAAGGTAGTTTCGGTGGACACAAAACCGATCCCTCCTCTAAAAGTCTCCTTACCGCTGAATATAAGCATACCTCCACTCACTCTGATAAGCATAATCCCCCCATGGATATTCAGGGAAATAATAATCTTTATAAGGAGGCGGATAATGATACCAGTATATTCTCCACAGATATATCTCCTCACTAAGGAGAAGGGGATAAGAATACTCTAACTCTCCCAGGGGTCTTTTCTTCACCCCTATGATTTTCCCCGCCACCGTTATCTCCCTTCCTTTTCGGTAGAAATGGGGATCCAAGAATTTTTCAACGAGAGCTAAGAATCTTCCCCCAGATTCATTTGTCTCTTTCGGTTCTTTCAACCAATTCAAAGGCTTTTGTAAGACCTCAATAAGAGTAGTATTATCCTTCTGGGTTAAGGTCTCAATGATCTCTCCACCCCAAATAACTGTCTTTCCTTCGTATGCTTCCGGATTTTTGAGGATTTCCTCAAAAGCAGGGCTTCGATCTGCAAGATCTCTCAAATTCTTTGAGATGGGTGAGCAGCTAATAAAAAAAACAAAGAGAAACAATAGAAATATTAACCAGTTCGTCCTTTTCATCTTTTAAGTCTCCTCTTATGATCTCCCCTGCCTTTTAGGTTTAGCCTATCCAAGCACACGGCCAGGCTGTGATTTGAGAGCCGGTCCTTTAAATCTTGGTATCGGGAGATATTCCACAGAAGGCTGGTGCCTTACAGGCTGAGGGTAAAGGCTCATCAGCTGATATAGTTCAGCAGGAATACCTTTTGTCACATGAAGGCCGAGTTTCATTGCTTCTTCATACGTTATTGGATAATCATGAGCCCATCTGCCCTCAGTAAGAATTCGTGCCAGCTCTTCTGCCTTTTCCGACGGATATTTCCCTTCTAAGAGGGACCTCGCCTGAGATCTGATCTGCTCAATTGCCTTTCGGCCCACATCCGCAAGGAGCCATGATTTGTCATCAATATCTGATATGGGCTTGCTCTCAGCTAACTTCACAAGGGAGACTGCAGGATACTCACCCAGTTGTGGATCTACCGGTCCAAGAACCGCATGTTCTTCCATCATAATCTCATCGGCAGCGAGAGCAATCAATGTCCCTCCTGACATGGCATAGTGGGGAACAAAAGCGGTCACTTTCCCACGGTGCAATTTTATAGCATGGGCAATTTGGTATGATGCAAGGACCAGACCACCAGGGGTGTGCAGCACAAGGTCAAGGGGCATATCCGGGTCTGTCATGTGAATAGCCCTGATCACTTCTTCCGAGTCATCAATATCAATGTATCGAAGGATGGGAAAACCTAATAGGCTCATGGTCTCCTGTCTGTGTATGAGAACAATGACTCTTGAACCCCTTTTTTCTCAAACGTAGAGATGACTCTCTGTCTTATCCCCACCAGGAGTCGCTTTTTTAAAAGAGGCTGCAGTGCAACAATGATAAAAAACAACCAGAATATCGTGGAGATGTCGAATTTCATTTTTCACTCCTTTCTAACGGTAAATGTGGTGATAGGTTTCATCCGGAAAGGGCTCCCGGTATGAATGTCTCCTGTTTCTGAACACCGGGACAAAGGCCATTCCAGCAAGAAACCCTCCTACATGTGCCCACCATGCCACTCCTCCTGTTCCGGGGGAAGTGAAAGAGAGGGTTCCAGAAAACAACTGAATGAGAAACCAAAAGCCGAGATAAAAAAGGGCCGGTAGGTAGAAAAAAAAAGGGAAAAGGAAAATTGGAATCAAGGTGAGAATTCTGGCCCGAGGAAACATCACGATATAAGCACCCATCACCCCTGCGATGGCACCCGAGGCACCAAATTCAGGAATCATGGAATGGATATCAAGGGTGAAGAAAAGGATATTGGCCGCCAACCCCGTAAGGAGATATAAAATCAGAAATCGAATGTGGCCCATCCGATCTTCTACACTACTTCCAAAAAGGTAAAGAAACCACATATTGCCTATGATGTGGAGCCAGCCAGCATGAAGAAACATGTTGCTCAGAAAGGGGAAATAATCCTTCGGAGAAAGTCCGTGAATCAATGCCCATTTTGGAGAGGAATACCTTGCGGGGACAAGGCCAAAAAAATAGAAGACTTCTTCCAAGATGTCTTTAGGAATGGAGATCTCAAAGATGAAGATGATAGCATTTAAGAGGACCAGAATCCATGTGATCAATGGAATTCCTATACGCGGAATGGTATCTTTGAGTGGTATCATGTTATGTCATTCTCCAGTCGACCTGCTATGCCGCTAAAATGCGTTATGAATGTCCAGTACAAAAAGACAGGGTGTCAATCCAAGGACCGCGCCTGGGAATATTTCAGGAAAGATCTTCATCCATTCGGTTCTTGTCAATTCAGTTACTCCCTTCTACACCCATTTTAAGACATCGGAAGGAGTTTGGATGTTCTCAACTGTTTAGCCTCTAAGTCCTGAGCTCCCGTAAGGTGCGCAGATAGCCAACGACATCCTCCCGGCTGAGCATGCCCTGAATTTGCCCATCTACCATCACGGGAAGTTGGTTGACTCCATCACGGTCCATCTCTTCCAGAGCTGCCCATAGTTCTGTATCGGGCTTCACCCGTTTTGTTCGCTCTATCGGGATCATGGCTTGAGCGCTGGTCGTGGTTGGCCATTCAGGTCGCGGAACCTCTTTAACGTGATGCAAAGTCAACAAACCAATAACCACGTCACTCCGTTTAACCACGAAACTCCTACGACCGCTCGCCAAAATGTGATCATCCACCAGGTGTTGCAAAGTAGTATCAGCAGGAATGGCTATGTATTGCCGATTCATTGCCTGTGACACTTTATGGCCAGCCAGAATATCGTGGAGCGCCAGTTGCTGAACCTGACCCCTGGCGGCACTCTCCAGGAACCAGCCGATGAAGGCGATCCATATGCCGTTGATGAAGTTGCCGCCAAAGATCTGCCACACACCGAAGATGACGAAGAGGTAGGCGATGAATCGCCCCACATTGGCGGCGATCAGGGTGGCCCGGCGCATGTTATGGGTGACACCCCAGACAATGGCTCGTAAGACACCACCTCCGTCCAGAGGGAAGCCTGGAACAAGATTGAACAGGCCCAGCGCTCCGTTGATATAGGCCAGATATTTGGAGAGAGCAAGTAGCGGGGCGACACCTGCGAAGAAAGGCTGCATTAGACTGAAGAGGGCTGCCAAAGCGAAACTGACAGAAGGGCCGGCGATGGCAATCCAGAATCCGGCGGTGGCGCTGGGTGGTTCGGTGCCAATTAGGGATATACCACCGAAAATATAGAGCGTGATGCTGCGGACTGGAACCTTATAGCGCATCGCCACCACCGAATGCCCCAGTTCATGGAGCAACACACTCACAAAAAGCATGATGGCTGTCACCGCTCCCATGGACCAATACTGCGCTACAGGCCAGTTCTTGAATTCAGCCGGGTAGTAGCCAACGGCCATCGTCCAGGTGATAAGCACAAAAATCAAAAACCAGGAATAGTCCAGCCCAATGGGGATACCCAGAATGTGTCCTAATGGAATCGTATGTCGGTTCATAGATTATCTCCTCCTATCTGTCGCAGGGGACACCTGCAGGGCCAGTCCTTCCACGGCCTCGATAACCACCTGCTGACCAGGTTGCAAAGGCTGCGGAGAAGAGGCTCGCCAGATTTCACCTTCGTACTCAACCTCAGCAGCATCTCCGTCGACCCTGACCACCACCGCTCGATCCCCAATCATCGCTCTTTTACCAATGACCGGGCGTCGACGCTGAGCCTGGATGATTTTCCAGTAGATGGCAAGCGAGACAACCAACATGACCATATACAACGGCAATGCTACCTGCCACCTTAGAAAGATGAACAGGGCAAAACCAAGTAGAGGCAATACCAAAAGCAAATGATGCATCAGCACTCCCTTTCTTTTTTACACTCACTACTGAACCATACGCAGTAATCGAATATATCCCGGTCTTCTCCTGAGGGGCCCCGCTAACAGCGCCCGTCTGACTGAAGGATTTTTATGATACCAGTCGCGCCGGTGAAGTCTCCGCAGGGATCTTGCCTAACATCTTTCTGAGCTCCTCCCCCTGTACAATTTCCTCCTGGGAAAGCAAGTGGGCCAAGTTATCTAAAACATTCCGGTGAGCGGACAGGATTCCTCGCACCCTTTGATGAGCTTCCTCAATGACCCGGGTGACTTCATCGTCAATTTGGGCGGCTTTCTTTTCACTGTAGGTTTTGTTGGGAGCAAAACCTTGTGGTAGGAACATAGGCTGACGAGGGCGCTCATACGTCGCCAGTCCCAGGGAATCACTCATGCTATATTCCGTGACCATGGACCGGGCAATGTCTGTAGCCCGCTGCAGGTCGTTTTGGGCCCCTGTGGAGATCTCTCCGAAAACTTGCTCCTCCGCTACCCTACCTCCTAAGAGAACAGCTAACCGGTCCAGTAGCTCCGACCGAGTCATTAAGTAGCGGTCCTCCGTGGGTTGCTGCTGGGTATATCCGAGAGCCGCAATCCCTCGGGGAATAATGGAGATTTTGTGCACCGGGTCGGCGTGCTCTACAGATTCAGCCACAATCGCATGTCCGGATTCGTGGAAGGCAACAATTTCTTTCTCCTGCGGATTCATGACCCGGTTCTTTTTCTGCAGACCCCCAACCACCCGGTCGATGGCCTCGTCGAAATCTGCTGACCCTACCCTATCTTTATTTTTCCGGGCAGCCAACAAGGCGGCTTCATTAACGAGGTTGGCTAGGTCAGCTCCCACAAAGCCCGGGGTGCGACCGGCAACTTTTCGGAGATCCACTTCGGGACTTAAAAGAACATTCTTGGAATGGATTTTCAGGATGGCTTCTCGCCCATTGATATCCGGGCGGTCTACCAGGACCTGCCGATCAAACCGCCCCGGGCGTAACAAGGCAGGATCCAGGATTTCCGGCCGATTGGTGGCGGCCATGATGATGACCCCCTTATTCGTTTCGAATCCGTCCATCTCCACCAGAAGCTGATTGAGGGTTTGCTCTTGCTCGTCATGTCCACCCATGACATTCATTCCCCGGGCTTTTCCTAATGCGTCCAGCTCATCGATGAAGATGATGCAGGGGGCTTGGCTCGTGGCCTGAGAAAAAAGATCGCGAACGCGCGCTGCTCCCACGCCGACGAACATCTCCACGAACTCCGATCCGCTGATGCTGAAGAAAGGTACTTTTGCTTCCCCGGCCACCGCCCTGGCCAGAAGGGTTTTGCCAGTCCCCGGCGGGCCAACCAAAAGTACCCCTTTAGGAATCCTTCCCCCCAGTTTCTGAAACCTTCCCGGATTGCTCAAAAATTCCACTACTTCCTGGAGCTCTTCTTTGGCCTCATCGATTCCAGCGACATCGACAAAAGTGACCCTCGTCTCATTCTCGGCAAAAATCTTGGCTTTGCTCTTGCCAAAGGACATGACCCCCATCCCCGGCCCCATTTTTTTTATGGCAAACCACCAGATCAGAAAAAAAATACCAATAGGGATGATCCAGGAAAGAGCAGTGCTCAGGAATTTGCTCTCATAGTGCCCAGAGTAACTGATCTTGTGTTCATCCAGGTCTTTTACTAAGTCGGGATCATTCACCCGAACCGTGGTGAACTCCTCACCCGGCTTTTTTTCTTTTCCTATTAGCATTCCGGTGATATTCTCTGGGCTGATGATCAATTTACTCACGGTACCCTCGGCTAAGTATTGTTTAAATTGGCTGTAGGGAATCGTCTCCATTTTTCGAGAAAGAAAGTATTGTTGCAAGTAGGTAAATAAAAGGAAGGCGATCAGGATATACCAGATGCTGAAATGAGCCTTGGGGGGCAAGGCATCCTTCTTTTTCTGGGGGTCCTGTGGACCCAAGAAGGAACGAATTTTATCTTTTAAATTCTCGTCTGGTTCTTTTTTTCCATTGGATGGCATATTTTCTCTCCTCATGGTTATTAAAATAATCCTGAAAAGATGATTGTCTCCGCTTCCGAGGAAGGCAAACTTTTTCTGCCTCGACGGAATGAGGAGCCGTTGTCAAAGAAGGACTTCCACCCTTGTCGATGCCTTCTGAGATCTTCAGGTGAGCATTTCGGTTTATTTATTCTTCTCTCCTCTCCTTACGATTAAGACAGGAATACGGATATCTTTATGGACCACTCCATAAGTGACACTCCCAAGGAATACAGCGGCCAGAGCACTCTTCCCATGGGAACCCAGAACAATAAGATTACATTTCGATCGTTCTGCTTCTTTTATAATCTCTTCACTAGGATGCCCATTGGAGATAACCCCACGGCATGAAACATTTTTCTTTTCGCAAAGCTTCTTGACTTTAGCGACATCCGCTTTAGCTGCTTCTCTGAGAAATTCCTCCATCGGTTCCGTGATATTCGTCACTGTCATCTCAGGGGGCGCAGTATAAAGCGTTGAGAAAGATCGATTATCCATCACGCTCACTACGGTGATAGAAGCGCCAAGTTGCTTTGCAAGGTCTACCGCATATCGACTCGCTTTTAGGGCTGTCTCTGAACCATCGGTGGCTACAAGAATTTTTGAGATCATGATTTTCTCCTTTTATGAATTCTTATTCTCTGCTCCTATTCACCAAATTTGAGGACATAGTAACGATTTTATCCTCGATATATAACTCCTTAAATCCATTTTTCTCACAGAAAGATAAGGCTACACGATTATCGAACCTAACCTTTGCGATGATTTCATCCACGAATGAAAACTTTTTTAAATTTTGTGCTAAGAGGTTCAATACCTTGCTTCCGTAACCAAGATGCCTCGTGTTTTCTTCAAAAATGAACAGCCCGATTTCAACAGATTTGCGAAACTTGAGATTATACAAGCCGATAAACCCAATTCTTCTCGAATCAATAAGAATGCAGTAAGTACATGCGAAGGTTCTTTTAATCCACCACCATACGGGAAGCCATGAGGAGTAGATAGGTTTTTTCAAATTGTTTACAACCAAAAAGTCTTCTCTCTTAAATCCTTCACTCAAAAATGGACCATCCAAAATCCGTACCGGCCTCAACTTAATAGGAGGAGTTGCCATATATCTTGGAATGCGTACATAGAACATTCTTAATCCTGCTTTGCAAGTGGCTCTTATCTGACTCGTAGTCATAACTGATGCAGAGGAGAAGCCTTCATAAGCATAGCCAAAGACCCCTTCAACTTTTTAACCCGGTTTTACTTGGTTTATTCTTCAAAATGCGGAGTTTCCGCCTTGCTTGCCACGACTTTCCCTGTAGCCGTGTCAAGAACGTAATACCCACTGCGAGCTTTGACTCCCTCTGCCTCGACCGCCCATGCAGAGATCTGATACCTTCCTTTCTTTTCATCTTCAGAAACTGCCAAAGCCGCCTTTGAAGAAAAGACGTTGTTTAATAGGTTGAGGAGAAGCAGTATCGAAACGATTCCTAAGAAGACTTTTGTTATTCGATCGGTTTCCATAAGTGACCTCCCTTTTTGTTATACATTTTTTTCCTTCATTCAATGTTCCTTTTTCAGCTCTGACATCCAAACCATTGCCCTACCTTCAATGATCAAAACATGAACCAAAGCAGGAAATAGAGCGTGTTGTTGTCAGAAGCGTCCCGGCCAAACCCGTCATAGTTCGAATGAGAGCCGTTGAATTTGTTGTAAAGTGTATACTGCAGGGAACATTTGAGTGAAAGAAAATTGGTAATTTCGAGTCTTTGATAGTCTAATTCGAAAATCAAACCGTTGCTGTTCGGGCTGCCCGTTCGACTCCCATCCGCGGGGCCCGGCGCATAGAGCAAGATGTCTTTATTTCCGGTGGTGGAAAAAAATCCGGCTGACCCGCCGAAATCACCGATCGGGCTCCGGTAGGTGTAATGGCCGTGAATTTTGAAGGTATTCAAGTGGCCTGACTTCTTTGCGGTATTTCCTAAATCAAAACTCGCATTCCAATCTTGATACTCATGAATCCAGGTTGAATGCAATGTAAAGATATGGCTTTTCACAATGTATTGATACTGGGTATCGAGGCCGATATCCGTGAAACGATCCGTAGGACCATGATGCATTCCCTCAGGATAGATATCGGCGGTGAGGCCAAAGGTCCCCAGGGATAAGTAATGCTTTCTCCACTGTCGCTGGAGGACCAGGCGCCAATAGGGAACGATACCGTCCGTCTCCATATCCACGGTCGTGCCAGCGCCCAAGATTTTTGTGATCCCGTGGTCCGTCGTCCTGTACAAAGCCCCTCCCGCATAGATCATGTTATTCCAGAACACATAGGCTCCCATTCCGCCTACTTGCTGGTCTAAGGTCCCATCAATAATCGTACTTGCGGCAGGCGTTGGGGCGATGGGCGATGCAGCGTACGGGAAGCCGAAGGCGGGCGTACTGTTCCATACATCCTGGAGGGTCGGACTATTGTTGACCGTCACGCCATAGATCAGCTGCTTATTCCAAAGAGTCGTCGTATTTGCATATCGGATATCCGTCATATCCAGCATGACATCATTTTCTGCCCCGTCGAAGGTTCCCTGAACGAAAGCCCCAAGATGCCTGTAGATTCGTCCTCCATAGTACAAGCTCATCTCTTGAGGTAAGCTCAGGACATTGTTATCCGTCGAGGTGACATGAGTGGCCCAATTGTCCTCGATCGATTTTCGCGGCAAGTCCTTCTTCAAATGGGTAAAAGAGAGTTGCACCAGACCAGCGAGGGGTGGCGGAAACTCATATGGTTTAGTGCTCTTGCTGATGGAATAACCTGTCAATTTAAAAAATCGTCCAAAAGGGGTGAGCTCAGGCCACATGGTATGGCAGGTCGTACAGGACATACCCGTTTGACGCGCGAAACTTGGCAAGGCATGGGTGTTGGGAGGTAAAAATAGCATCCATCCCCCAATTAAGACCCATCCGATCCATGTAGTTCTTAACATCTTCCATAACATTTTATCCTCACCCCTTTCCTAAGGCTTCACACTCTTAGCAATGCCCTCTATGAGCCAGGTTTAAAGGCATGAGCTATGTAGTCCATGACAGCCTTAATCTGATCAGGGTTTAGGCCCATGGGCGGCATCATCCCATGGCCGTGCTCGATGGTATTGGTAATTATTTTATTGATGTCTTTCTGCTTCCAGAACTTAGGGTCCGTGAAGCTGGCTGGTTTAGGATTAAAGGCAGCGGCAGCCGGGCCATTACCATTTCCTTTTGGACCATGGCACATCTGACACTTATTCTCATAAATGTCTTTTCCCCGCTGGACCTCACTTGCCTCAATTCCCTTGACGTTCCAGGCCGTAAATCCTAATCCCAGGACCATTCCTGCGGCGAAAAAAACAATCATTTTCTTCACAAGGTTACCTCCTTTATACGGGTATCCTTTCTGAGACCCCTACCTTGAACTCCTCCCATTGAACGTAAAGCATCCCGTTTTCTACCTTGAATGGCAGCGTATCAAGGGGGCGGGGTGCTGGCCCTTTAAGCACTTTTCCATCGATGGAATAAACACTCCCATGGCAGGGACACGCAAAGGTTTTGCTTTGTGGGTCCCAGTCATAATGGCAGCCAAGATGTGGACAGATTGGAGAATAGACGGCAAACCCCGTGACCCCCGAGGACGATCGTTTGATGATCCAAACGCTATGTGTGACCGTCTCCATTAGATAAGCATCCTGGGTGTTGAAAGAAAAATCTATATTTTGAGGTTTCCCTGTAGGCAATGAATGGATATCCGCTATTTTAGTCCAGGTAAGTTTTTTTCTTTGAAAGGATGGGCCAATCAAATTTCCGATAAGAGGAATCCCAATAGCCAAGGTGATCAGAGAGCTTAACCCTCCTATCATCATCTTCAGAAAACTGCGGCGTGTTGTTTCGTGCGTCCCAGCCGAGTGGCTCCCTTTTTTCGTGTCTGAACCGGAGGGAGTTCCTTTCGCCTTCACTCCCTTCAGAATCCAAAGTCCACCAATGACAATGATAAAGGTCGCTGCGACCAGCCAGAAGAAGAGATGGGGTTGAAGGCCGGGACGGACGAGCTTGGCCCGATCCACTCCGTTCAGCCACAGGATATAGGCTTCTATATTTGCGATGGTTGGCTGGTTAAGCGAGTTAGAATCTCCAAAGGGAAGCATCTGTAGAGCTGGATTCGGACCTTCTGGTCTTGAACCATGCAGGATAAAACGGTCGATGTTATCCGTAAAAGTTCGAGGGTCTTTGTTGAAAAGCTCTGGATCAATTGGATTGAGGGGGGGAACGGTTCCATCCTCTGAGCCTGGATTTGGAACTTTACCCGTTCCTTTTGGACCGTGGCAGGCTTCACAGTGTTGTTGGAACAGAATGGCTCCTCGACCAAAACTTCCGATAACATTTGCCGCTGGCCCCGGCTGTCCGTGAGGGCCGACGATTAATTTTTCCTGTATGGTCATTGTGGCCATCTGTGGCATAGGAGGGACTGCTGAAGAAGATTTGCCTGAAGCTAAATTTTGTAGATAATCGACGATCTCATTGAGCTGATGGTCGGTGGCTGAGGAAAAAGCGGGCATGATCGTATTCAGGTTGTGTTTTTTCGGATCTCGAATCTGGGTGATCAACCATTGTCGCGATTTACCTTTTAACGATTCGGAAGATAATTCAGGCCCCACCGTACCTCCTTGACCATTTACCCGGTGGCATCGAATGCAGCCCATGGAATGGAAGAGTTGAGCCCCCTTCGAGGCACTTTCTGATATTTGAGTAGGTGGGATGGTTTGGGATAATGGAGTCTGAGAACTTGCGGTTTCTGGTTTGCTGAAATATCCTACAACGGCAAGGATAATCACCCATGCAACAAAAATCAGGTAACCTGACATTGTGATCGGGCGGCGAGATGGGTTTCGCTCTGGGGTTCGATCTATGAAAGGAAGAAATACGAGGAGTAACGTGACGAAAAGGGGAATCCCGACTGTACCAATGGGTTCAAGCCTTCCGGGAAAGGCTTTCAGGGTTTGATACAAAAAGAGAAAATACCACTCCGGTTTAGGAACATAGGAGGTATCCATAGGATTCTTGGGACCAGCAATAGGGGTGCGAATATATGCGGCAAGCCCCACTAAGATCACAAAGACAAACGTAATGACTACCGTATCTTTAAAAACCTGATCTGGCCAGAAACGCCCGATGATTTTGCGTTTCTCTTGATTCCAGGGACCTGAAATTCCAGATTGGCGAAAAGCGATGATATGTAAGATCACTAAAACGAAAACGATTCCAGGAAGAATCGCTACATGGAGCACAAAGAACCGGGAGAGCGTCATCTGTCCAAGGTTTGGACCACCGCGCAACAAATTTGTTGCCAGATCACCTAAGTAGGGCACCGTACCTGCCATACTGGTACCTACTTCGACCTCCCAATAACCTCTTTGGTCCCATGGGAGAACCGGTCCTGTGAATCCCAGCGCCAGCGTACATATCAAGAGTCCTACACCGAGCAGCCATGTCAGTTGCCGTGGTTGTTTGTAAGCGCCCCAGATAAAGACACGGGACATGTGAAGTCCCACCAGAATGATCATGGCAGCTGCTCCCCAGTAATGGAGCCCATGGATCAACCAACCAAAAGGAACTTCGATACGCAGGTAATTCAGGCTATCGTAGCCATGACTGATCGTAGGAACAAAGTAGAAGAGCTGCCACAAACCTGTGATGACTTGAATGAGAAAAGTCGTTAAGACCGAACTGCCGAAGATGTAAACAAAGCTATCTCCTCCGGGCATTTCCTCTTCAAGGCCTAAACGAATCAATCCATTAAGAGGCCAACGCTCATTAATCCAACGCATCACACGTGAAACCATGTATCGTTCTTTCAAGTTCAATCCTTGATTTTAGGGATAGCCTCTCGAAAAAAGTTGGCCACATCGGTCTTTAGTTTTTTCAAGGCTGGCAGATGAGTATACATCTGATGCCCTGCTTCATAAAAGGTTAGAGTTAGGTTCTTACGCAACTTCGCATCGAGACCAAGATGGTTTGCGGCATATTTCGATGCAAAAAAAGGCGTATCAAGATCATAGTAGCCGCTTGCAATGAGGACTTTTAAATATTTATTTTCGCTCATCGCCTGGTGTAAAGTGTCTACGACATTCACGTATCCCAATCCTCCGGTGTCGGAGCTCCAATTCCAGGATTCGTTGACTTTCATAGAGAGAATTTCGTAAGGGAGATCGGTTTCGTACTTAAGCTCTTTCCTCACATAATCGTTCCAGGTCGCCATGAGAAGGCCTGTCACCAAAAACACACTGGGGTCCTCAATGAAGTCCTGAGGGGTATATTTGCCTGTAATCCGAGAGTCTAAGACACCGATCCGGAGATCCTCCTGGCGAAGCAACTCTTTTGTAAAATCACCCCGGCTGATACGTAATTTGGATTTCTGTATGGACGTTTCAGAAAGACCTGTATATCTCGTTAACTTTTCAACAACTCTATTTCGTTCGGGCTCTGAGAGGAGATCCCCTTTCGCCAAAGCGACTAAATATTCATTCAATGCAAATTCTTCTGCTTCATCCATCGTTTTTTGAAAATTTGATTGGAATTCAGGCGATAACTTATGATGGTACCAGGCTGTTGTGGCATAGGTAGGCAGAAACAGGATGTAGGGTAAATCATTTCCCGCGGTAAAAACGATGGTCTGAAAGTTGAGAGCTTCTGAGATTAAAATCAGTCCATTGAGATTGATAGCCAGTTTGTTTTGAAGATAGCTTGAAAGGCCGGCTGCCCTTGTTGTTCCATAACTTTCGCCCGCTATAAACTTTGGGGAAAGCCAGCGATTGTATTTTGTTAGATAAAGTCGAATGAATGCACCAACCGATTGAATATCCTCCTTTACGCCCCAGAACTTCTTCGGATCTTCGCCGGAGGCGGCACGACTATAACCTGTACCAACCGGATCGATAAAGACAAGATCTGTGATATCGAGCCAAGTATATGCATTCTCAATCAATCGATATGGAGGAGGCAAAGCTTCCTTTTCCTCCTTCAAAAGCATACGTTTGGGGCCAAGGGCGCCAAGATGCAGAAAGACCGAGGCTGCCCCTGGCCCGCCATTAAACGCAAAAGTAATTGGACGTTGAGATTTATCTTCCTCTTCATCTTTGATATAAGAGGTGAAAAATATGGTTGCCCTGAGTTTTCCTGCTTCATCTTTCATCGGCAGGTAACCAGCAAATGCCTTATAATTCAGAGTCATTCCATTAATCTTGATAGAGTGATGGGTAATTGAAATTTTTTCTTCAGGTGGTTCTTTTGCCTTTGATTTGTCACGAGGTTGTGGTAAACTCTCGGGTGTTTCCAAAGCAACGAACAGATTTTTCGTTGCCTGACAGGCACCTAAAGAAAGGACACCGATGAGCAGGCTTGCAACCAAGGAAATGGAGACAATTTTTTTCATCGATCTTAATCTCCTATCTCACCACCACTTGAACATTGCCCATATTTCCACTTCGATGGTCAAGGGCGAGCAACGTAATTCTCTGATCAGGTTTTAATGCACTCACCAACTGTATGAAAGCTTCCACCCCTTTAATCGGTTGGTTGTTAATCTCCAAGATCATATCTCCTACCTCAAAACCAGCCTTCCTAAGGGGACCCTTGGCTTCGAGCTGGTTGATCATGACTCCCTGACCCGCATCCAATCCATATTTCTCAGCCTCCTGTGGTGAGATCGCCCGAACCTCTGCCCCTAAACGTCCCTTCACGTAGGTAGCTAAGATTTTTGTCGATTCCTCCAGATTCCCCAATTTGATAGTTAGTTCCACTTTTTTACCATTCCTTAAGACCGTTACCTTCGTCTCACTGCCAATGGGTGTGTTCGCCACCTCATTTCGAAACGTTCCAGAGTCAGGGATCTCTTTACCGCGATAAGCAACCACTACATCATTTTTCTTTAGTCCTCCTTTTTCTGCCGGACCTCCCTTGACTACATCAGCGACGAGCGCCCCTTTCGTTGTCTCTACATGAACGCTCTTGGCTAAATCCGGAGTTAAATCCTGTATACTGATACCCAGCCACCCTCGCTCCACTTTTCCATGGGTAATGAGCTGTTTCGCCACATGAAGGGCCATATTACTGGGGATGGTGAAACCAATCCCCTCGAAACCTCCAGACTCTGAAGCAATCGCAGCATTCACACCAATCACCTCTCCTCTAAGGTTCAACAAAGGCCCCCCACTGTTTCCTGGATTGATGGCCGCATCCGTCTGTAAGAAGTCCTGGTAACTGCTTGGGTCTGTGATGCCCTGTCGATGTTTAGCACTGATGATACCCTGTGTAACGGTCTGGTCTAAACCCCGAGGATGTCCAATGGCCACCACCCATTCTCCTACTTCCACTTTGTCGGAATCCCCGAAGGTCACAGTTGGGAGAGGTTCTTTGGCCGAAATCTGGATCACAGCCAGGTCTGTCTTAGAATCAGTTCCCACCAGTTTTGCCGGATACCTATTCCCATCCGAGAGCAGCACTTCGATCTTGGTTGCCCCTCCTGCGACATGATGATTCGTCAGGATATGACCCTGAGTATCTATAATCATCCCAGTTCCCAATCCTTTCAGTTCCCTTTTAAACTTACGAGGCATTTTAGGAATATCAAAGAATCTCCTAAAAAAAGGGTCACTTTCAAAGGGCAGCAAAGGATTCATGACCTCTTGCCTCTCCGTTACTTCAATGTGCACGACCGCCGGAATTGCCTGCTTAGCCACTCTTATGATGCCGGTGCTCAAATCGATAGATCCTTTTGAACCCTCTGAAGTTTGCCCAGTTACCGATTCTACAAACGGTTTCTTGGCTTGCTCCTCCTGCTTCGCACATGCGGTAACCGTTAAGAAAGTGAATGCGGTCCCCAAGGTTAAAACCATTAGAAGTAAGATATAGCCCCAATGATGCGATCTGCGAATACTGTTTAACATGATGTTCCTCCTTTCTATTTTCTCATTGATCCTTAAACATTTTCTTCAATACTGCGGTAATTTCTGCCAAATCGGTGTTGATATCCGTTAAGAAACGTGGTCGTAACCGATGCGCCAAAGCTACGATTTCAGCCTCTTTACTTGGAACAAGAAGAATGATGCGGATATTTTGGAAGAGGTGAGCAATAGAAAGAATATTTTTGAGATCTTCCTGATTGGATACGAGAAGAACTGCAACATCCGAATTTTCTGTAGGGTGTCTTAAACTCTGTGCTAGATTATCTATTGTTCTGTAAACTGCCATTTCAACCTCTGGAAGATGCGTTTTAATTAACTTTTCAAGTATAAGTCCGGAACGATCACTCGCTCCGAAGTATAGGAAAATCTTCATCTATAGGACCTATTGATTGAAAAAGTTACCTCAATTTCATTGATTACTTAAACAAGAAGCGTGCCAATACCTTATTAAATTAGATTTCTCTTTATTTTTAATTAGTTAGGATTTTCTTGGGGGATGCTTTGAAGAGGTAAAGCAAGAAGTTCGTCTTATTTCACAGGATTAAATCCTGTGGAACAGGAATTCATCCTTTTTAATAAGACTCTCTAAGGACTTATTTATAAGAAAATGTCCTTGTCTAATATCGTTGTTTTATGTATCTTATTTTTATGGGCTGGTTTGATCGGGTCTTGGATCAATTAATCTCCTTTAGAATTTTTTTGCCTTTTATTCCACTCTTTGTGGCTTTCAATGCCCTGGGCATTCTTCCAATTTTTGCCTCCCTCACAACAGAGATGTCGGAGCCCGAGCAAAAAAGGGAAGTTAAGCGTAAAAGGATTCAGATATTATTCCTCTTTAGATTTTCGCTCACAATAAATTTACCTTTCTGTAAAAGAATCTTTTTACCACCTCCGCTACCACTACGTAGACACCGACAATCATTCCCATCAATAAAATGAACATACCTGATAGAGGCTGGAACCCTAAAAGACTTCCAAGAGGAGAGTAGGGGAAGAGAAATGTTACGCCAATAATCAATAATGTTGTCATTGTGAGATATCTTCCTGGTCTGCTCTTAAAAAAGGGCCTCCGAGTCCGAATGACGAGGACAACTACCGAAGCTGAAATCACTGATTCTAAGAACCATCCCGTACGAAACATTTCTGGCTTAGCATGAAGAATAAATAGCAATACACCGAAGGTGATGAAGTCAAAGACCGAACTCACGGGCCCAAATGTAATCATGAAATTCCGGATGAACTTGATGTCCCAGCGTTGAGGCTTTTCAACCATTTCATGATCAACGCTGTCTGTCGCAATGGTCATCTCTGGGAAATCTGTTAGCAAATTCGTAAGGAGAATCTGTTTCGGCAACATAGGAAGGAAAGTCAGGAAAAGGGAAGCTCCTGCCATGCTGAACATATTTCCAAAGTTAGCGCTGGTCGCCATGAACATATATTTGAGCGTATTGGCAAACGTTCTTCTTCCCTCCCGGACGCCTTCCACCAATACTGCCAACTCCTTTTCAAGGAGCACAATGTCAGCAGCCTCTTTCGCCACATCTACCGCGCTATCGACGGAAATTCCAACATCGGCAGCATGAAGTGCAGAGGCATCATTGATTCCGTCCCCCATATAACCTACTACATTTCCAGCCTTTTTTAAGGCGAGGATGATCCGTTCTTTTTGATTGGGCTCCACTTCGGCAAAGATTTCTACATCATTGACTCTTCGGAATAGGGCTTCATCGCTCATCTCATGAATATCTCCACCCGTAACGAAGTGTGGATTTGTTAATCCTACTTGTTGGCTAACATTGATAGCCACTAAAGAGTTGTCTCCAGTAATAATCTTCAATGAAATACCCAGATGATTCAACTGATGAATGGTCTCGATAATTCCTGCCTTAGGTGGATCAAAGAGGATTAAAAATCCCAAAAATATCATGTCGATTTCATGATCCTTTGTGATATGAGAAATAGGCCCTATATCCTTGTAAGCGATCCCTAAGACGCGAAATCCCTGATGGCTGATTTCCTCAAACCGTTGACGAATCTCCTCCTGTAGAAGAGCGATATCTACGATTTTCCCTTCACAATTTTCTGCCGTTGAACAGCTCTCCAAAACATTTTTGCAAGCCCCTTTCGTAATCATCAGATTCCGTTTCTCTTTGCAGACCACTATGCTTAATCGTTTACGAATAAAATCATAAGGCACTTCATCTCGTTTTTCGTAACCCGTCAGATCAAAGGGATGGTGTGTCCGAATGGCTTCGTCAATGGGATTTCTAAAGCCTGTTTCATAAATAGAATTGAGATAAGCATAGAACAGTACTTTTTCGCTTTCCCTCCCATGAACATCGATTGCAGAATGTAGCTGCACCACCCCTTTTGTCAATGTCCCGGTTTTATCAGAGCAGAGCACGTTTATGCTGCCAAAGTTCTCAATGGAAGCCAGGCGTTTCACAATTACTTTTTTAAGGGCCATGCCTTTAGCACCGCGGGCGAGGTTGACACTGATAATGGCAGGAAGCAGTTGCGGAGTTAGGCCAACTGCCAGGGCCAAGGCAAATAGAAATGATTCTAAGACTGGCCGTTTGAAATAGACATTGGTGGCAAAGATGGCAATCACAAGGACCAAGGTCACTTCCATCAGAAGATACCCAAATCGCCTGACACCGCGCTCAAACTCTGTCTCCAGAGGCCTGAGCTTCAGCCGTTCGGATACTTTGCCAAATTCGGTGTCCTTTCCTGTGCGGACGACGACCGCTCTTCCACTACCACTGACCACATGGGTTCCCATGAAGAGAGAGTTTGTCCGCTGATGAAGTGGCGTTTCCCCTGGTAGAACCCCAATCGTTTTTTCTACAGGATAGGTTTCACCTGTCAATGTTGCTTCATCGACAAATAGGTCCTTAGATTCCAGAATGAGGCAATCTCCAGGGATAATATCTCCCGAATTGAGGATGAGAACATCTCCTGGGGCAATCTCTTCCACGGGGACTTCTTTTGAATATCCATTGCGAAGAACCAAGGTTTTGTTCCGGACAAGAGATATTAATTTATTGACAGCATCCACGGCTCCTCGCTCTTGCCAGAATCCGAGTAAACCGCTGATCAAGACGATCACCAAGATGATGAGGGCATCCGACGGATCATGTAGAGAAAGGGACAATCCCGCTGCAAAGAGAAGGATGATAATAATCGGGCTCTTGAATTGAGAAAGCAGGAGGGTCAGGGCGTCTGATCGCTTTTTCGGCTTGAGTAGATTGAATCCATAACGATTCAGTCGTTGTTTGACCTCATCCTCTGTCAAGCCCTGTGATGTTGTTCGAAGTTGCTGAATTAGTTCTTCAGGGGAAAGGCTCCAAAAAGACCTTAAATTTCGATCCAACCCACAAAGCTCCTCTCATCAAATCAATATCTTTGTTAAAGCCACAATTACCCATTCGTTGCAAGCTTTGTACTCAGCAGACCTCTGAAAAAGAAATTCAGACACAACAATGCAATGCGGTGATATGCAACTCTACGTACCCCTGCTTGAAATATACCCATTAACATAGTATCCCAATTTGGTGCGCTAGTAAAGCGAATATTCTGTTTATGGTGAGATGTTGAGAAGGTTTAAAATTAACATTTTTAAGAATAGCTCAGACATAATTTCATCCATCATATTCAAATAGGCACGCCTCAACAGGGATGGGCATGACAAAATTCGAACCTTAATCTTTGGCTTTGAACCAATTGGTCAAGTCCTATTGATTTCCGAGAAGACAGAGCTTTCCTTACGGCATCACAAATTTTTTCCCAGGAAGTCTCACCGTTAATACTGGATAGGGGGATTTTCTTACCACCTTCTCCGCGGTGCTCCCGAAGAGGATATGATCCAAGCCTGTCCTTCCATGTGTCCCCATGACAATGAGATCGATAGACTCTTCTCTGGCTGTCTGTATAATCTCGTAGAAGGCAACGCCCTTTTTGAAAATGACTTTATAATCCTTAAACCCATTCATCCTTTGAATGTAATAACTGTTTAATTCACGATCCGCTTTCTCCTTTTCGGAAACCTCATATTCTTCTATTCTTTCCTCAGGGAGGTAAGCATAGAGTTGATCTGGATAGAGATAGACTGGATCGGGGGGTATAACATGAAGAATCAGGAGCTTTGCCTGGTAGGTTCTTGCGAGATTCAGTGCATACTTGAAGGCCCAATCGGAATTCTCAGAAAAATCGGTGCAAAATAGAATTTTTTTAAACATCGGGTGAACCCCTCCTTAATTTTGATAAAGATATTAAGAATAATTTTAAATACTGGGTTGAATGAAAATCTCAGCCCCATCCCGCCAAAGCAGGACGGGGCCAATGTTAGCTTGTCTTCTTTTCTGCATGTCTCAATGCAGGGTAACCAGCAATCGTTATTCCCATGCCGAGAATAACCACAATAGCTCCAAAGATCAGATTATTCATGGTCATGGTTCTGATCTCCTTGTGTCCTAAGAAGTTTAGGACATACGGAGAGATGGCAAGCCAAATTCCCACCAAAACCTGAAGTACCATCCAATAATATAGGCTCTTCATATTGGTTCACCTCCTTCCAATTTTTGAGTCTGCGACTCTTTTTTCCCATTTGGACTGACCGCTTTTCCCTATTCTTTCCAGTAGGGTCGCTGGCCAAAAAAACTGTAGGCATTTCTTGCCCATTTCAAATTGTTCATATCCGTATACTCATTAAAGTTGGGGGCAGATGACAGTCGGTCTCCAGTGGTATTGAGAATAAAAGTATTACCACTCACGGAAAGTTCACCGAAGGGAACTGCAACCTGCGAATCGCCCCTTCTTGGGACTTTATCCAGAACTAAGAAGGCGACACGCCCACCTTTGGAATCGATTATTAAATCATCGATCCTTGCTGACACGCCTCCATCCTTAGACTGTACCCTGGCACCCATTAGTACCGGGGCCGTTTTCCCCATAAGGAGAGATTCTAATATGGAAGGTCTGGCGGTTCGGTAAGACACAATATCCGGAGGTACTGTTCTTCCCTCAGTCCAATAGGGCCTCTGTCCATAGAAACTGTAAAGGGAATCAGCCCAGAGAGGATCAATTGTCGCTGGGATAGTGGATAATCCAACGATGCTCCTATCCCGATAAAGTAGGTATGCGTAAGGATCCTCATAAGGGGTCGAGGGTATTGAAGTATATTGATCACCGAAGTTGAGCTGGAAGGTATTCTCCCCCATTCTTTCAAGTGCACCAAAAGGAGCAGCTGCGAACTCCGCCCCAAAACCCTGGACCCCGGAAAGAATCACTAGTGAGATATGTCCATCGGTTCTGTCAATCATGAGATCATCAATTTGGCCTAATTCTACGCCCAATGGGCTATAGACTCTGTGCCCGATAAACCAACTGGCTTCAAATGTTTCCCAAGCGGTCGGCTGCGACATGGCTCCTGCTTCGCCTTTGATCCACTCTTTGGCAAATACCTTACTGCTACCAAAGAGAGCTAAGCCGAAAATGGAAATCACCATTAAGATTTTAACTTTCTTGTTCATTTTTCCTTCCTCCTTTTTGATTAGATTTTAGTAGCTGCTGACGCTGCAGCTACGTGTCCCCTTTCTACCAACCTCTTTCCCGGGGACTAGGAAATAACCTGGACCAATACATTTGATGATCTATTTCTTACTAATAGGGAGAAGCGAGGGAATATTCTCCTTGCTTCACCCTGGGTCTTCAAGAGCTAACCGGATCTGGTTTTTGCTCCTGAGACCCTAAAAATCTTGAGCCTCTCCTCCCCAGCGATAGGGGTCGAGGCCTCCAGTGTACCCTCTTACCGTCCAGTAAGGTTGTTGGCCAAAGAACCTGTAAACGTTTTCGGCATATCCGCGCTTGTTCATATCCGAATGGTGAAAGCTCGGTGCCGATGCCAGATGATTTCCCGTAACGTTGAGAGTAAAGGTTTTTAGACTCGCTCTGTTCAAAACATCGAAGGGAACTGCAACCAAATGGTCGCCTCTGCCCTTGACATGCGAAAGGACTAAAAGGATGATCTGTCCATTTGAAGAGTCAATAGTAAAGTCGCTGACCCTTGCGCTGACATTGCCTTCAGTTGCTTGGACTTCGGTGCCAATCAATTGGGTTCTCAGGTAAAAGTCAGTGGTTGATGGCGTACTTTCTCCCTGTATCCAGTAGGGGCCTCCTATCCCGTAGGTTCGGTAAATCTCAGCAACCCAGTTAGGGTCGATTGGTTGTGGAATGCTATAGAGAGGGGAATCTGTAGGGTACTGTCTCAGCAAATAGAGATCTGGATCCTCACGGTTGTTAACGGATGCTATTGCCATAATAGGGAACCGAACAGTAAAGGTGCGGTTATCGTTTCTTTCAAGACATCCATAGGGAATCGCCACCTGATCGGCTCCGAATCCCGGGACATTGGAAAGAACGACAAGAGCCACGCGATCATTAGCCTGATCGATGACGAGATTGCTGATTTGGCCTAGGTAATTGCCCGCACGACCATCGACACGCTGCCCTATCAACCAACTGGCTTCATATCTGTCCCGACCCATTGGCTGGTAAATGCCTCCTACTTCTGCTTTCTGCCATACTCCGGCAAAAGCACTACTGCCAAAAAGAACTAAGTTGAAAATGGAAATCAGCATTAAGAATCTAATTGTCTTGTTCATTTTTCTTTCCTCCTTTTTGATTACTTTTTAGTGGCTGCTCACGCCGCAGGCGCATGTCCCCTTTCTTTCAGCCTGTTTTCCGGGGACTAGGAAATAACCTGGGACAATACCTCATTTTGACTTTTATGAAAAAAGGTACACTTAAAGCGGTACCCTTTTGATAGAGATTCACTTCAATGCTACTTCTTTTCAGGAGTTTTCTCTGAAAGAGTAGTTTTTTCAGAAGGGGTCTCTTTCTTTGCCGTCACTTTTGGCATGCTGACCCTGATAGACTCAGCCATCAGTTTTTCCCCCTCTTTCTTGTATTCCACGGACGCCCACATGCCTTTTTTCAAATCGCTAAAAGGTAGCTCTTTCTTGCCTTCAACGATTTTTGTATGGTCCCCTAAAGAAAAGGTCATCTTTTCTTTGTGGTATTGCACGAGAACGTCCTTGGTAGCCTCATCGACTTTTTCAACCACGCCACTAAACTTCTCCAGTTTGGTCTCTTGTGTAGTGGTTGCCTGAGGAACTGGTTTCTGTTCTGCCATCACCGCAGAGACAAAGGCTACTGAAATAACCAGAGCGACTAAATTCAGTAGGATCGTTTTTTTCATTTCTATTCACCTTCTTTCATTGAGATTTCGGTATTGCCCCAAGTTACCATCGAAGCTTCCTCAAATTCCCGTTGATACATTCAACTTCTCACGGAAGAATTTGGAGATCAAATTCAACAATTCCTCCTTGGTAAAGGGTTTTTTCAGTAAGCCTGCTTCGAACCTGGCCTTCTCCTTTTCAAGAAGGGAACGAAAGCCGTCAAACTCACTGCTCATGTAAATTGTTTTCACCTTTGGATCATGCTTCCTTATCATACTTATCATTTCCAATCCGTTTATGCTCCTCATCTGGATATCCGTAATGACCAGATCCGGTCTGAATGAGAGGTAAGTCGAATAACCGGCCTCCCCGTCCGAAGCCAACCGCACTTCAAAGCCTTCTTCCTCTAACATCACGCGAACGATGAAGGCCCAGCTTTTGTTGTCGTCTACAATTAGTATCTTCATCTTCTCTTTTTTCTCCGACCTCTTTGATAAGCTTATTTGAGCAAACGGCATGCCAAAAGTTTTTCTGCCGTATACCCTCATAATATTCAAGGGGTTTTCTTTCTGGCGGGAATTCTGAAGAATCTCTTTTTGTAGCTAATTCACCTACAGAAAGGGGAACGGAGGTGAGCCGAATCCCTACACTCTATCAGGATTCTCTAAAATCTTCTGTTTTTAGACCATGTTTCTTTAGGAGATCGTAGAAATCAACCCGGTGCTTTCCAGCAAGCTTTGAGGCGTTGGTCACATTGCCTTCACAGAGTTCAAGGAGGCGGATAAGATATTCCTTCTCAAACTCATCTCTGGCTTCTCTGAGAGGTTTTACAGATCCCTGGGAGATTGACAGTGTGGTTTTGAGAATAAGGTCTTCAGTAAGGACATCTTTTTGAGCCATGGCCACCGCGTACTCTATGGTGTTCTCTAACTCTCGCACATTCCCGGGCCATTCATGAAGCATCAGCTTCTGTATTGCCTTAGGGGTGAAACCTTTCACCTCCTTTTTCATCTCGCCGCTGAATTTCTTTAGGAAGTATCTTGCTAAAGGCGGAATGTCTTCTTTTCTTTCTCTCAACGGCGGCAGAAGGATGGGGACAACATGAATCCGGTAAAAGAGATCTTCACGGAAAAGTCCTTGTTTAACCTGGTCTTCAAGGTCTCTCTGAGTGGCCACAATCACCCGAATATCCACCTCCACAGATCTTTCACTGCCCACCGGATAGAACTGTCGCTCTTGAAGCACCCTCAGAAGTTTGGCCTGAATTGAAAGAGGCATATCTCCAATCTCATCCAAAAAGATAGTGCCTTCATGACCCTGAGTAAACAAACCTCTTTTACTCCGAATCGCCCCGGTAAAGGCCCCCTTTTCATGGCCAAAAAGTTCAGACTCCAGGAGATTTTCAGGAAGAGCGGCACAATTGATTGCTACGAAGGGTTTATCCCTCCTCTCACTTGCAACGTGAACAGCTTTTGCGATCAACTCCTTGCCCGTGCCGCTCTCTCCATGGATATAGACTGTAGAATCCGTTTGGGCAATCCTGGATACCACTTCCAGCACCCTTTGCATCTTCTCGCTTTTGGCCACAATATTTGAAAACTCATACTTCTCTTTCAGAAGACCCTTAAGCCGTTTGATTTCCGAGGTGAGCCTTCGATTCTCCAAAGCCTTTTCGATTTGTAAGAGCAGGTCGGGGGGATTAAAAGGCTTGGTAATGTAGCTATAGGCTCCTCTTTTCATGGCCTCCACCGCACTCCCAATCGTTCCATAGGCTGTGACGATAATGACGGGCATCTCAGGGAGAATCGCATGAAGTCTCTCCATTAATGAGATCCCATCCTGGTGGATTAGCTGGAGATCGACAAGGGAGACGTCAAACGTTTGCTCCTTGATCGCCTCGATGGCCTCCTCTTCTTGTAGGGCTGCGGTTACCTTATAGCTTGCAGACTCGAGTCTGATTTTTACCAGGTCTATGAAATTTCTGTCATCATCAACTAATAAGATCTTTCCTGAAACCATTCGTCCCTCATTTATTTTCGTATGTAGTTAGGTTATCTTCATTCTTCTGTCCATTCTTTATTTCCAGGATACCACCTCTCCTAAAAAGCCAAGAAAGATTAAACAGGCAAAACAAAAATGAAACGGCTCCCTTCTCCCTGTTTGCTTTCTACCCAAACCTCCCCTCTATGGGATTTGATAATCTGCTTAACGATCGCCAAACCCAATCCGGTTCCTTTGGCCCGAGATAAACCAACGGCACTTGCTTGTTCGAACTTGTTGAATATGATTGTCAGATTTTCCCGCGGTATTCCTGGACCTGTATCTGTTACGGACACCTCAACCCCTTGGTGAACGGGGCGTGCCAGAACCCTCACCTCTCCCCCCTCGGGAGTAAACTTCACGGCGTTTCCAACCAGGTTTCGAAGAACTTGAAGGATTCTCTCTATGTCCATTTCAATTCTCGGTAATCGCCCTTCCGCCTTCGCCTCAATCACGATTCGTTTGGCTTCCGCAAGGGGACTGATTTCATTGATCGATTGTTCAATCAGAGGTTCGAGGCTCGCTCGTTGAAAGTCATACGTCATCATCCCCGCTTCCATTTTGGAAAGGTCCAGCAAAGAATTGACGAGACCAATCAAACGGTCGCCTTCTTCTGCCAGAATGGTTAAAAGCCTCTTTTGCTTTTCGGTCCCTAACCCACCTAAGTCTTCAGACAAAAGGTTAGCCCCTTCTCTCATGGAAATGAGCGGCATGCGTAATTCATGGGACACGGTTGAAAAAAAATCGGACTTCATCTTATCAAGGGCCTTTAGTTTCCCACACATTAGGTTAAAAGCCTCTGCAACCCTTTTTATCTCTGGTGGGGAAGAGATGTTCAAATCACTTTCAAAAATGCTCTGAGATACTTCTCCCGTTTTTTCCACTAAAATAGTTAAGGGTTTATTGATGCTTCTTGTAATAAAAAAGGAGATACCCGTTCCTAAAACAATTGTTGAAAGAGCCATGAGGATCACCAGACTCCGGGCAGAGACCCCGGCTTCCCCCAACATCTTTAACCTGTTTGAGATGTCTTGCCAGGAATAACCTTCAAGCGTTTCCAGTTTTTTCAAAATTTCTGCTGAAACGTTTTCTTTTTCTTGCTTATACCATTTTCTATCATAGCTTTGGTTTATTCTCGCAACCCTGGTTTCCTCTTCAATCAATGACTGATAATTTTCATAATATGCTTTCACCTTACCGAGAGAAGCCCTTTTCTTAGGTGTATCTGCGAGGGAGCTTGCTTCATTAAGATATTTCCTAAACTCCCTCGCGGCCAAGATAAACGCGTCGCTCTGAGAAGGGTTCCCTGTGGTGATATGCTCATCTTCATATTGTCGCTGCATTAGGATAGAATCCGCGAGCTCCTTTTTGTGGTTTAGAAGGGAGTTATCAATCTTCAGAATATACTGATTTTCAGTATTGAATTCGTGAAGCTTTAAAATAGCATACGTGCTTACCGTAATTACCAAAGCCAGCATGATGAGATAACCAATCATCAGCCGGGAAAGTATTGTTAATTTCATAACGGCGTCTCCTTCGCTCCACGGAACGCACAAATGCTAATCCATCCCCGCTTCCTCCATATTAGCGACGATGACGAGAATGTAGTTCTCTGGATGGAGATGGGTTTTGGCAACACGGAGAACCTCTTCTCTGGTAACGGACTTGATGAGGAATTTATATTTCTCAGGGTAGTCCAAACCTAAACCATAATACTCCACCTGAGTGAGAAAATTAGCCAACTTTCCTTGAGTGTCAAAACGCATAGGGAAACTGCCGACGAGGTATTTCTTTGCCCCTTCAAGTTCTTTCTCTGATACTTTCTCTTCTTGAATTCGCTTTATTTGTTGAAGAGCGATAGAGATAGCCTTTCGAGCAGATGCATTTTTTGTCTGGAGGACGACTTGGAAAGACCCTGGGTATGTTCCAGCGTCAAAAAAACTATCTACAGAATAGGCCAATCCCCTCTTGTTTCTGATTTCCTCCATCAAACGAGACGCAAACCCTCCGCCTCCCAGAATATAGTTCATGACACTAAGGGCATAGAAATCGGGGTTGCCTCGACTCACTCCAACATGGCCAAGAATAATATTGGCCTGTGTGATCCTCCGATCGATCTTAATTGTTTTCATCCCTTTGGGAAAGACGGATTCAAAAACCTTTTTAGGAATTTCACTTTGGGGCCATTTTTCAAGTCGGGGAAGAAGTCTTGTTTTTATTTCATTGTCATTAATGTCTCCAACCACAGTGAGAATGGCATGATTGGGATGATAATAAGTTCGAAAAAAACGAAGGACGGACTCCCGTGTGATTTGGGGAAGTGATTCCTTGGTGCCCTCTACCGGATATTTGTATGGGCCTCCCAGAAAAAGGGCTTTCTGAAATTCTCTTTCAGCAACCCAACCGGGTTGATCCTCGGCGGACCGGATAGCAGCCAATGTTCTTTCGACTTCCCTTCGGATCTCCGCCTCAGGAAAAATGGGTTGGGTCAGTACCTCCATAAAGAGATCCAGCCCTTTATCCAGATCTTTCTTCAGAATACGGAGAGTTAACGTGGTAAAATCCCTTCCAGATAAAACATCCAGAGAGGCTCCCATAAAATCCAACACTTCATTGAGTGCTGTGAGAGAGTGCTTAGGGGTCCCCATAAGAAGTCCTTTTGCAGTGATATGAGATAAACCCTCTTTCTCAGAAGGATCTCTTGAGGACCCTCCATCAATGAGAAGCTCGAACGTCACAAAAGGGAGGGAACGCTCCTGGCAGAAAAGAAGGCGGAGTCCGTTTGGAAAAACCATTTTCTCGACAGGAGGTATGGCGTAAACCGTACCTGGAAGGAGAACGAGCCACGGAAATAACAGTACGAATATAAAGAGAACACTTGACCCCTTACGGATTTTAGGAATCATGGAACCTCCTTATCGAATGAACCGTTCTTTGAGAGAAGGCCCAGTTAGTGTGGGTTTTCCTTCCTTAGGCGGTAAGGGAATCAGAATCCCGACAGTTCGGTTGTCCGGAATGAGATATTTCTTGGCCGCTCTTTGGATGTCTTGTGGGGAGACTTTTCTGATGGCTGGAAGGTAATCGTCGATAGCTTTCCAGCCAACGGCAATCTCATGTTGGGCTAAGAGCATGGCTTGATAGAAAAGAGAATCCTGTCCAAATATGAAAGAAGCCTCGATTTGATTTTTTGCCTTTGCTAATTCACGCTCCCCCAATGGCTCTTTTTGAAGTCGTCCGATCTCTTGATCCAGAGCCTTTTCCACTTCCGACACTTCTTTTCCCGGGAGAACTTCTGTTGAGAGAAGAAAGAGGCTCGAGTCTCTGGAGAGAAGAGAGTGATCTGCATCGGCTCCAAGAACAAGCCTTTTGTCCAGGACAAGGCTTTTATAGAGTCGAGAGCTTTTCCCTTCGGAGAGGATCGTGGCAATTACTTCCAGCACATAGCTATCTGGTTCACGGAGGTTTGGGACATGGTAGCCCATGACCAGAAATGGAAGTTGAGCCTCCTTCCTTACAATGATTCTTCGCTCTCCTACCTGAGGAGGTTCTTTATCTCCTTCTTGAACGGGTGACCCCCCTTTCGGATAGGGCCCAAAGGCTTTCTCAATCTTTGACAGAAGTTCCTCTTTTTTGAAATCTCCGACAATGACAAGAAAGGCATTGACAGGGTTATAGTGGGTCCGGTAATATGTCTTTAAGTCCTCGAGTGTAAATCGCGCAATATCCTCCATCCATCCAACAGTGGGCCAGTGATAGGGATGTACTTGAAAAGCGGTGGCTTCCAACTGTTCGAGAAGATAAGCTTGAGGATTATCTTCCGTACGAAGTCTTCGCTCTTCCATCACGACCATTCGCTCTGTACGGAAGTCCTCCTCCCGAAGAAGTAAGTTCTGCATTCGGTCGGATTCTAAATCGATGGCAATTCGGATTTGATCTGCACTTAAATTCTCGAAATAGGCCGTAAAATCACGCGAGGTGAAGGCGTTGTCATTCCCCCCATTCTCTTGAATGATTCTTGAATACGCTTCAGGACCAATCTTTTGGGTCCCCTTAAACATCATATGCTCCAGCATATGGGAAAGACCCGTCTTGCCCCACTCTTCATTCCGTGACCCGACCCGATACCAAATCTGAAACGTTATGAGGGGCGTCTTATGATTCTCCAGAAGGATCACCTTTAATCCATTGGACAAAACAGCTTCGAAAACTTGCTCATTGAGTCCTGCATG
Source organism: Syntrophaceae bacterium (assembly GCA_013388645.1). Classification (GTDB taxonomy): domain Bacteria; phylum Desulfobacterota; class BSN033; order BSN033; family UBA1163; genus UBA1163. The sequence continues at coordinate 80,194 of JACAEV010000100.1, forward strand.
AGAAATCGGGATGAATAGAAGAAAGAAAGGGAGTAAAAGAATGATTGTTCTTATCCTTGCTTTTGAATTCATTGTCCTCTCCGCTACACCTTGTTTGCCCTTATTGGCTATTGTCCTCAAATCATTCGATTTACGGAACACCCTTTTCCATCAATTGGTTGAGATCATCTTCAGTCTATCGATGAAAAACCCCTCACTCGGAACCTTCCTGCTGCGCCTTTGGCCGGGCTCACACTGAACCCCTTCTAACTATTCGGAAAATCTCTTCTTGCCAATGAATAAATTGTAGAGCCAGCCGAGAAGTAATCCGCCGATTGCACCATCGATAAAGGCGTATAGGGTTCCAACAATTAAATCACCTATCGAACGCACGGCATGATAATCTGGATGGACCGAAGCTATCATCTTCAAGAACCCCTCGCCATATCCTGGCCAAATTAGGTTGGCAACACCTGTCATAAATAGTGCCAAAGCCCACAGAATGCCTGTAGCCAATGCAAGCGCTTTAAGATTTAATCTCATTTTTTGCCTCCTACCCCATGGACAAAACAGGGAGCCTCATCCTCTGAATCGTATTGGGCCTTCTCCACGAAGCTCTTTCCTCCTCATCTGTCAGCTCAAAGACGAAGATCATTCTGAAAAGAAATCGTTGGCTTCAACGATTGCACCTCCTATCTGTTGCCTTGTGATCAGCCCTTTGACGTTACTGGCCTGAGCGGCTGCTGACCCATTTGTGACCAGGGCAATGGAAACATTGCGAGAACGCATCCTTTCTGCGATGGCGAAAAGTGTTGTCTCTTCCAACACGGTCACGTACCCTTCATGTGCGACCTCCTCCAATGTGGTTGTCTCGTTCGATTCCCCCAGGGTTTCCACGAGAGTATCTTTCGAGACAACACCGAGGATTTCCCCACCTCGGTTTTCCACCAGAAATGCCAATGCATCATTCTTTTTGGGGCCCATTCGGATAAGCTCCCTGAGTGGCATTGAAGCCGGCACAGTCATAAAATGGGTATCCATGAGTTCACGTGCCCTTCTCAACTGTTGGAAATTTGCCTGCAACGTCTGGGGGATGATGTGCCCCCGACGGGCGAGTTTCATCGTATAAATGCTCTCCTTTGAAAGCATCGTTCTTACCCCGTAACCGATCGCCACAGTGATCGTCATGGGGATGATCACGTTGTAGTTCAAAGTCATCTCAAAGATCATCACAATGGCTGCCATCGGTGCCCCTGTGGCTCCCCCTGTCATTCCCGCCATCCCCGCAACGGCAAATGCCGGTGGATCGATCGGCAATTCGGGGAAGATCTGGCGCAGGATAAGCCCGAATGTTCCGCCCAAGGTGGCACCCAAATAGAGAGAGGGCGAGAAAATTCCGCCCGATGCACCCGAACCCAAGGTAACGGATGTGGCAAACAGTTTCAGGATAAAAAGGAGACCGAGAAGCTTTGCTTCAGAAAGTCTGTCCGTGAAGATGTCCTGAAGGGTCGCATACCCCACCCCCTCGACGTAGTAGTAACCAAGACTGGCCATCAATAGATAGATGATAATGCCTACGAGTAACATTCCAATCATATGGCGGAGATAGGGGTTCCTCTTGATCCTTTGGTCGAAAAAATCTTCAAAGACATAGATTGATTTGATATAGACCGCGGAGGCGGCCCCCAAAAGGATACCCAGGCTTGCATAGGAGAGAAGTAAGAGTGGGTTGTCGATATGAAAATAGAGCATCTCAAAACTCGGTATCATGAAGGAAGGATAGGGGCCAAAGAAGATTTGACCTATGTATGTAGCCGTAACGGTGGCGATGGCCACGGGAACGATCGTTTTTACGCTTACCTCGTGGAGCATGAGTTCATAAGCAAACAGGACTCCGCCGATTGGCGTGTTAAAGGTAGCGGCTATCCCGGCTCCAGTCCCTGCTGCAATTAATATAATACGTTGCCAGGTGGGCATACGCAGGATCTGGCCGACAGTGGATCCGAAAGAAGAACCAATTTGAACAATGGGCCCTTCCCGGCCAACCGATCCACCGCTACCGATAGAAAGTGCAGAGGCAATCGACTTAATCAAGGCGACGACGGGTCGAATGATACCCTTGTGGTAGTAGATTGCATCCATTACCTCAGGCACCCCATGCCCCTTGGCCTCCGGGGCGAAATTTTGAACGAGGAAAGTGACACCGATGGCTCCTACCACAGGCACGAAAATAACCCCCAGACCCCAAGGACTGGGGGACGTATGCACATTGGCGTCATAGACCACGGACAGTTTTCCAAGGAACAATAAGTTGTGAAAGAAAGCAATCAGTCCCCGGAATGCCACAGCCCCTAAACCGGCCACGACTCCAATTAGAATTGACAATAAGAAGAATCTAAAGGGTTGAAGGCTCGATCTTTGCCAAGTCGTTTCATCCATCAGAGATCCCTTTCTGTCTGAAACTTAACACCAAAGCCTGCCTTCTTCTGCAATTCAGAGCGGTTCTGCTTTCTCATTTCGCTTCATTTCACACATCCCTCTTCTTCGTCAAAACTTCTATGATGTAATAGGGCCGTCTTGAGATCGAATGCCAACCCGTCCGTTTTCCACAGAAATAAGATTATTAATTTCTTGAGCGGAAGCAAGATCAAACACTCTTTTGGCGACTGACTGCCAGTGCTCATATTTAACTGAGCGAACGATTTTTTTTGCTTCGAGAAGACAAGAAGGATTCATACTTAAATCGGTCAACCCTATCCCAAGCAAAAGAGGGATATAAGCTGCTGTCCCAGCCATTTCTCCACAAAGGGTAATTTGTTTATTTGTGCGATTTGCCACTTCAACAACATTTCGAATCAGCCGCAGGACAGCTGGGTTTAGCGGGTCATAAAGATGCTTTACCAAATCATTATCGCGATCCACTGCGAGCGTATATTGGGTCAAATCGTTTGTACCGATACTGAGGAAATCGACCTCTTTTGCTATTTGGTCAGCGAGGATCGCAACAGAAGGTATTTCGATCATCACCCCAAAAAGAATTCCTTCGTCAAAAGGAATCCCTTCTATTTGAAGTTCTTTTTTGGTCGATTCGAACAGATCTCGGATCTCCGTAACTTCCCCAATGTTTGAAATCATTGGGAAAAGAATCTTCACAGGTCCGTAGGCACTTGCTCTCAGAATCGCCCGAAGCTGCTGCTTGAAAAGATCCTTCTCTTTCAAAAACACACGGATGGACCGATAACCCAAGAAAGGATTCTTCTCTTTCTGGCTCTTCCCATCTTCAAAAAATTTATCCCCTCCAAAATCGAGTGTCCGGATTGTGACTTCCCTGCCCGCAGCCTCGGTAACTACTTTCTGATAGAGAGAAAATTGTTCATCTTCGGAGAGGAATCTTCTCCAGACCAGAAACGGCAGCTCGGTTCTGAACAATCCAATGCCATAGGCACCAAAACGAAGTGCGTATTCAAGGTCGGTTAGTCCTCCGATATTAGCCCATAACCGAATTTCGCGGCCGCCAAGGGTTTCGCAAGGTAAAGAAACGAGTTTACATAATTCCGTTTGATATGATTCCCGTTTCCTCTGGAGATCATGATAATTTTGGATGAGTTCCAAAGGCGGACGAATGAGTACGATACCTGTATCACCATCGACGATCAGGGTATCCCCTTTCTTAACCTTTGAAAGTAATCCCTCTATACCGAGGACTGCAGGAATCCCAAGAGAACGAGCAAGAATCGCGGCATGAGAGTCCCTCCCTCCCAACTCTGTTACAAAAGCAAGAACTTTTTTCTTGTCTAATCTGACCGTATCGGAGGGTGCCAGTTCCGAGGTTACCAATATCACTGGTTCCTTAAAATCCCATGGGGGTTCCTGTGTTGACGTCAGCTTTCCGATAATTCTCCTTCCGATGTCCCTGATGTCAGCGCCACGCTCCCGTAAATAAGGGTCACCCATCTTATTAAAAGCTTCTCCAAACTCGTCAATTTGCCTCAAAACCGCTGACTCTGCATCAACCCGATCTTCCCGAATATCTTTTAAGATCCGAGCGATGAAATAAGGGTCCTTAAGTATTGCAAGGTGGGCAAGAAAGATCTCTGCTTCTTTCTTACCGATCCTTAGAGACAACTGTGAGTTATCTTCCATCAACTCATCGGTCACTTGACGAATGGCCTCTTTAAGGTGGGCAACCTCTTCCTCTGCATGTGCCTCTTCGAGATTCCTCCTTTCAACCATCAGAAGAATGTCCTGAAAGACATAAGCCTTCCCGATGACGATTCCCGGTGAAGCGGCAATCCCCTTTAGAAACCATTTGCTAATTTCTTCATGCATTCCTGAACTTCCTTAGGTGAGTTCATTCATATAGCGGCCATTGAATTCTGCTTTGCCGATACCAGATGTCACAAAACTTTCGTATTTCTAAATACCAATTGGTTCAAAATCGTCATACCACCTATCAGATGGTCCATCTGTTGCTCCTTCTGAGTAGGAGTCCCAGGTATTTCGGGTCAAAAATTCGATAGGTCACAAGTTTTACTCGATCGTTTAGCAGGAACCAGATCAAGGCATAGCCCCATACCAGCAGTGCCCATCCCCAACCAATCGGGGTCATAAAGAGGCCATAGACTGTGATGAATGTTGCAACCAATTGGGTTCCTACCACAGCCCAAATGAGAACCGGTGCAGGCCGAGAGGACCAGAATGGACCACGGGTGCGGGTAACAAATATCGTTAAATGGCCAGCCACAGAAAGCTTCAAATATATCAGAGACTGAATCATCTCCCCTGGAAGATGGAAGGTGTGTTCAGCCAAGTAAAAAAGGCCAAAGGAAGCAAGGACCCCCACAATACCAAGCCAAGCATTGTAGCCACTCCTAAAACCATTGGCATGTTCCATGATTCGGGCTGATTAGAGTAACGGGTTTGATCGAAGGCAATGGATAAGATAGCACCGTCGTTGAGCAAGGCCAGCAAAACGATCATCACCGCCGTTACAGGATAGAAGTTAAAAACTAAGATCGATAAAGTCATAAACAGCAGTACTCGGATGGTCTCAGCGATGCGGTAGATCGCGTAACTGTTCATCCGCTGGAAGATTTTTCGGCTCTCCTTGATTGCATCGATGATCACCGACAGACCCGGCGTCAACAACACGATGGCCGCTGCCGCCCGCGCCGCGTCCGTCGCGCCCGAAACGGCGATGCCGCAGTCGGCTTTCTTCAGTGCGGGCGCGTCGTTCACCCCGTCGCCGGTCATGCCGACAATGTGCTTGTGTTGCTGCAAGACATCGACAATGTGGAACTTATGCTCGGGGAACACCTGGGCAAAACTGTCCGCTTTCTCGATGGACTCCGCCAACTGCGCCGTCTCGTGATGACGCGTGTCGCCGAAGCCGCTGGCATCAAGGATGTTCGTACCCAGCCCCATTTGCCCGGCGGTTTCCCGACCAATTGCCAATTGATCACCCGTAACCATCTTCACGTTCACGCCCATCTGCCGCACCGTGGCGATGGTCGCTTTCGAATCCTCGCGGGGTGGATCGTAAAGCGGCAGGACACCAAGAAACTGCCAACGCCCCTGCTCGTCGGTGCGCGCCACGCCGAGAGAACGGAAGCCGTGTGCCGCAAAGCTGTTGATCGCTTTCTCTACTACGGACTTTACCTGCGCCGCATTGGCCGCCAACTCCAATATCACCTGTGCCGCACCTTTCGTCACCTTGAACGTTTTCCCATCTGCCGTTTTAACAGTGGCCTCGGTGCGCTTGTGCACGGGGTCGAAAGGCTGGAAGTTCGTGACTCGGTAACTGTTCAGTTGCTGACCATCCTTCACACCACTGAGGACTGCGAGATCGATCGTATCCCGATTTTCGGCACGCGACGCCAGCGCGGCGTTGAGAATCACCTGATCGGAGTTGACTCCTTCGACGCTGAACGGGACGCCCAGAGTCAGCTTGTTCTGCGTCAGCGTGCCCGTTTTGTCTGAGCAGAGCACATCCATCCCCGCCAACTCTTCGATAGCTACGAGCCGACTGACAATCGCTTGTTTTGTCGCCAGCAGCCGCGCCCCCACGGCCATTGTTACTGACATAACGGTTGGCATTGCCACCGGAATGGCGGCCACGGTCAGCACCAGCGCAAACTGCAGCGTGGTGGTCATCTTGTCGCCACGAAACAGCGCAACTGCCAGAATCATAATCACCAGCGCCACCGCCAGCATGATCAGGTAGTCGCCGATTTTTAACACAGCGCGCTGGAAGTGGCTAACGGTGTGCGCCTCCTGCACCAGTTGCGCGGTCTTGCCGAAGTAGGTCTTCTGACCCGTACCATACACCAGCCCATCAATTTCGCCTTGACGAATAATCGACCCCGAGTAAACCGCCTCGCTGGGTTTGCGCGTAACGGGCAACGACTCACCCGTCAATGCGGACTGATCCACTTCCACCGGGTCACCCTCCAACAAGCGCGCATCTGCCGGTACGATGTCGCCGAGACGCAGGCGGACAACGTCGCCCGGTACAAGCTCACGCGCACGGACGGACGTCCACTTCCCGTCTCGCCGCACACGAGCTTGCAGCGCTAGTTTCTCTTTAAGCGCTGCAATAGCGTTGCAAGCCTGGTATTCTTCCCAGAAACCAACGGCAGCATTGGCCACCAGCAGCACAAGGATAATGAAGAAATCTGGCCAGTGCCTCACCATCGCTGACAGAACCACCGCTGCTTCGATCATCCAAGGGATGGGTCCCTAAAATAGGACAAAAATTTCAGAAGGGGATTCTTTTTTTCCCCAGGAAGTTCGTTGTATCCATACTGAGCAAGACGGCGTTGGGCTTCTTCCTGACTAAGACCAGCCATTGATATATCGAAAACCTTCTTCAATTTTTCAGATGATAGATCCCTATTAGCTCTGGATTCATTTGTATCTTGTTTCGGGTACTTCTGACTTCTCATCTCATCTCCCCTAATTCCGAGCATTGCTGATACCATCTGATGAACTTTTATGTTTGGGCTGCGATTCTGAGAAATAAGATGATACTTTCTTTTCTTTCTCCAGCATATCCAATGCATTATAGGCTGCTTGAGGAACCTCCACTGCTGGTTCGATATCTTCCAGCGCGACTTTCAGCGGAACAAGATATTTTCTTAGTTCACCTTTCGCCAGATCATGAATGACATGATGCGCACCCTCTCTAAGAAGTGTCGAATCTCCTCTTTTCATTAAAGCTTGAAGCAGTGGTTTTAGACCCTTAATATTCATTCCAATCAACCCGACCGCAGCCAGCCAACGAACGTCGAATTCATCATCCTCCAGAACCTCTGTAAGAGCGGGTGCGGCGTTTGGATCCCCTATTTCACCAAGGGCTTTTGCAGCTTCCCATCTTACCCAATGTTGTGGATGTTTTAATGTTTCGATCAACTGAGGAACGGCCCGATTCCCCGTTCTCACAAGGGACTCCCGTGATTGGATCCGGACAGTATCATCGCTTCTGGAAAGTTTCATGATAAGGCTTTGAATGGCTGGATCGATTTTATAGACCCCCATCCATCGATCCGATGCAACTCTATCGATCACTCTTTTCAATTTGTCCGATACTTCCAATGCAATTTTTTTCAATTCCTTATTTTCTATCACTGCTAAAGCTGCTATTGGATTGAGGGCGGATACATGGATTTTATTGTCTTCAATCTCATAGATGATTACATTACATGGAAGAAGTAAGCCAACATCTAACTCCGCTTGCAGGGATCGGTAGGCATAGAGAGGATTGCAGGCCCCTAAGATTAAATACTTTCTAAAATCCACATCTAATTTCTTTTTTAAGGTGGCCTTTACATCAATTTCTGTGAGAATCCCAAAACCTTCCTCTTTTAAAACTTCAATAACTTTTGAAACTGCCTCTTCATAAGAAGTTTCTAAAACCGTGCTGAAAACATATTCTTTAACCTTTTTCATGGTTCCTCACTTCGCTCCGATTGATATTGTTTTGGTTCATCTCCTCTTCGTTGCTCTTTCTCCTTGAATTGGAACATAACAAGAAATATGCCAATTTCTTTATCAATAAAATCCTTTTTTATTACGATTGCTTATGATTTATCAGATCAATGAAAGGTGAGAAGAAATCAGGAATATGTCCTGTTTTATGGGACAGATTCCTGTTACACAAGATTTTATCCTTTAAAGCAAGACTCTCGCTGACTCATGTGAGGAAAGTATTTTGCCTTAACTTCGGGACATCCTCTCATGAAATTGTTTTAAAGATATAAATAGTATAAATATCCGGATGTGAGAGACAGGATTTAATCTTATAGCATTGTCAAGACAGGGAAGGATTACTTTAGAGACCATTACCAAACACTTTGATACAGCATTGCAGATTTCAACCTATTATCGGTAACCATCATGTGTTGTATTAATATGCATATTTATCAAATTCTTAAATCTTTTAATTCAAAATAAATTTCGTTATAATGTCTAGTCAATTTGAAATAGAGCTGTTTCAGGAGTGAAAACGATGAAAATAATAAAATCAAAGGGACCTGAGATATTTGATATTGAATTAGAAAAAGCCCTTTTAGCCAAAAATAGGAGTTTGGCCAAAGCGAATAAGAAAAGGTTTGATCGTTCAAAAATATTAGCTATCGACATTATGGGTTCGATTGGATCAGGGAAGACCACCTTGATCAAGGCAATTTTAAAAAAACTTGGAATAGGTAAGAAGGTCGCCGTGATCGCTGGAGACCTCACTACCAGCATCGATGCAGAAAGGATCGAGGTCGAAGGAGCACATGTTGTACAGGTCAATACCGGAAAGGAGTGTCACCTTGATGCCAATTTGATTCATCAAGCGATCGATAGGCTGAAACTGGATGGTGTCAAATTGCTCTTCATTGAAAATGTTGGCAACCTCATCTGTCCAGGAGAATTTCCTTTAGGCGCCCATAAGAGGTTAGTGGTTACATCGGTGACTGAAGGGCCGTATATGATCGTTAAGCATCCCTATATCTTTAGAGAGGCGGATGTGATCGTTCTTAATAAGATCGATCTGGCGAAGGCGATGAAAGTAAATCCCTCACAATTGCAAAAGGATGCCAAAAAGATCAATCCTAACGCTCCCTTTATTAGGATAAATGCGCTGAGCGGAATAGGGATACCAAAAGTCATCAATGCTCTGGGATTGAAGACCTAACTATGCATGAGTTCTCCATCTCTTCCGAGATTGTAAGAACAGTTCTCGATACCGTAGAGAAAAATAATGGGAAGAAAGTCCTTTCTATCCAATTAGAGATTGGCGAGTTAACTCTTTTTAACATAGAACAGGTCACTTTTTTGATTCATGAATTATTTAAAGGTTCAGTAGCCGAGGATGCAGAAGTGAAAATTAAAACAATCAAAGCCCGAATCCATTGTAAGGCCTGTGGATACAAGGGAGGGATCAGGTCTGAACGAGAGGACCCTTTCAAACACTTTGCACTTCAAACTTGTCCTCAATGTAATTCATTCCAAAATAAGGTTGAAAAAGGGAGGGAGTGTATTCTCAAAAGAATTCAGGTGGTGAGATAAGATTAACAGATCCTTGGGTATTGACCTCCAGTTAACATATCAAGAATTCGGTGACCACCGATGAGTGTGTGGAGGACCACTTTCTTTCGATTTTCCTCTGTCACCTTGCCAATCATCTGTGCATCTCTTCCCCAGGGATGGTTTTTCATGACCTTTAATAATCGATCTGCCTCATCTGAAGGAACGATGGCGATTAACTTTCCTTCATTGGCGAGATAAAGCGGATCCAATCCTAATAATTCACAGATTCCTTTCACTGATTCCCGAACAGGAAGTTTTTCTTCTTCAATGACCATTCCCACATTAGACATCAATGCAATTTCATTAAGCGTCGTGGCTAAACCACCACGGGTCGGGTCTCGCATACACCGTACGGAAGAGCAGGCATCGAGCATTTTTTCTACCAGATTGTTCAATGGAGCACAGTCACTGATTAAATCCCCCTGAAATTTAAACCCCTCCCTCTGGGAGAGGACCGCCATCTCATGATCTCCCAAGTGACCACTTAAAAGGATGGAATCTCCTGGCTTTGCATTTTTCCCAGAGAGGTTTATTCCTGGTCGAATCCATCCGATCCCAGCAGTATTAATAAACAACTGATCCGCTGCACCATGCTCCACCACTTTGGTATCGCCCGTAGCAATATTCACCCCTGCTTCTTCAGCCACTTCGTGGATGGAAGAAATAATTCGTTTAAGAAGATCGATGGAGAACCCCTCTTCAACAATGAGGGAGAGACTGAGATAGGAGGGAGTCGCCCCTATCATCGAAAGGTCGTTCACTGTCCCACAGACAGCCAATTTTCCAATATCTCCACCCGGGAAAAAAAGGGGATTGACCACATACGAGTCTGTAGTAAGGGCTATGGATCCCTCCTGATTGTTGATCTTGGCACTATCATCCAATGGTTCGAGGGACGGGTTCAGGAATTGGGGCAGAATAATCTGTTTAATCAGGTCGTGGGAGAGTTTTCCCCCACTGCCATGGGCTAAAAGGATCTTTTCTTCTGACATCTGATTTTCTCCGAATCACCAACCCTGCCTATCGCAGGCAGGCTTCCCCTCTCCCTATTGGGGAGAGGAATGGGGTAAGGGGGTTCATGCAAATTTAAAATAGGTGTGGCAGGTTCCTTCAATCGAGACCATACAAGGGCCCATTGGATTTTCTGGATGGCATATCTTTTTGAACAGATGGCACTCCAGAGGACTCTTGATCCCTTGAAGTACGGCCCCGCAAAGACATTCAGGATGTTCTTTGGTCGGCTCTATCTCGACATTGAAATTGCAGGCATCCATCTCTTCATAAGGATCTTTAAAACGATATCCAGTATCCGGAATGAGTCCGAGGCCTCTCCATCGACTCTCGTCTTTTTCGAAGACCTCATCAATCTTCTTTAAGGCAACGGGATTCCCCTCTTCATGAACGCTTCTTCGATACTGAATCTCAACGTCTGCAAGGTTCTCTTCGATCTGTTTGATGAGCATCCAAATCCCTTGAAGATTATCCAGAGGTTCAAAACCCGTGATCACAGCAGGACGGCCAAATTCTTCTGCAATGAATTGGTAGGGTTTTCTTCCAATGATTGTACTGACGTGACCGGGAAGGATAAATCCGTCAATCCTTACCTGATTTGACTGAAGGAGAACAAGGAGGGCAGGGGGAACCCTCTTTTGACTATTTAGGAAAAAGAGATTCTGCAACTTTTCATCTTTGGTTTGAAGGATTGCTACTGCAATCGTAGGAGAAGTGGTTTCAAAACCAATGGCCAAGAAGACCACACTCTTCTCAGGATGCTCTTTTGCGATCTTCAACGCTTCAAGAGAGGAGTAGATGACACGAATATCCCTTCCCTCAGCTTTCTCCTTTTGTAGGCTTGATGTCGAACCAGGGACTCTCATCATGTCACCGAAGGTTGTGATGATCACATCCTTCTGTCGAGACAGAGCGATCGCCAGGTCGATGTCTTCATTAGGGGCGACACAGACAGGGCAACCCGGACCAGAGATCAACCGAATCTGTTCCGGAAGGATTCCTCTGATTCCATATCCAAAGATAGAAACGGTATGTGTCCCACAGACCTCCATCAACTGGATGGGACGGGTGGAGGTTTGCCTGATTTTCCTGATCAGGCCCTCTGCGATCCCTTTATCTCGAAACTCATCGATGAATTTCATAAAAATCAGTTACCCTATCACCTTTCTATGTTTCTGCCATTCTTAGAAGCAACGCTAAGGATTCTTCAGCCTCTTTTTCATCTACCTTTTGGATTGCAAAGCCTGCGTGGATGAGCACATACTCCCCGATAGAAACATTGGGACAGAGGTCAAGAGAAATCTCCCTTAAAAAACCTCCGACATCCGCGTGGGCCCTACTCTTCTCAATTTTTAGTATCTTTCCAGGAACACTCAAGCACATTGCATTAACCTCGTATGACCGATCACCGCTTGTCCTAATGAGATCCCCCCATCATTGGGAGGGACAAGATGGTGGGTATAGACCTCGAACCCTGATCTCCTTAAACCTTCTGTGACTAAGGAGAGGAGGAAGATATTTTGGAAGACTCCTCCACTCAAAACAACACGATTCAACCTTTCATTGGATCGTATGGTCTCACAGGTCTCGATAATTAAACAGGCGATGGTCCTGTGAAATTTCCCTGAAATTATTGAGGAAGACATCCCTTCCATCAAATCATGGACTATTCCTCTGATCATTTCTGTCAGATGAATGACCATTGGCCTTTCATCTTTCTGGATGTGGAAAGGATAATTCTCTTTCACCTCGTGGTTTGCGATCATCTCCAGTTCAATGGCAGCTTGCCCTTCATAATGGACCTCATCTCTGATGGACAGGAGGGATGAAATAGCATCGAAAAGGCGCCCCATGCTTGAGGTCCAAGGGGTATTGATCTTTTTCTCAATTGCCTTCCTCAGGATGCCCCATTTTTCAAAATCAATTCTTCTCGTCAGGTCAATCCTTAATCGGTTGGCTTTATTTCCAAATGCATCTGAAAGATATACCATGGCCATGCGCCACGGTTCTTTAATGGCCATTGACCCTCCGGGCAACGGTATTTTCTTCAGGTGGGCTAATCGATCAAAGTCTCTTAGATCTGCTTTAATAAATTCACCTCCCCAGATGGTACCATCTAATCCAAAACCTGTCCCATCGAGAGCAACGCCGATCACATTGCCTCCAATGCCATTTTCAACCATTGCACTGACGATATGAGCATGATGATGCTGGACACCGATCTTGGGAATATGTTGAATGGATAACGCATACTTGGTTGAAAGATAATCTGGGTGGAGGTCATAGGCTACCGCCTTTGGCTCAATGTAAAAGAGCCTTTTAAAATGCTCAATCCCTTTTTCAAAAGAGGCAACGGTTTCTAAATTCTCAAGGTCCCCAATGTGGTGACTCAAAAAGGCATATTGACCACGTGTTAAGCAAAATGTATTTTTCAATTCTCCCCCGCAAGCTAAAATCATCTCAAGGGGAAAAGAAAGCTTGATGGGAAAGGGGATATATCCTCTTGATCTCCGAAGAATGTAAGGTTTCGCTTCGAAGATTCTTGTCACTGAATCATCGCCTCTCATATGAATCTCTCGATTGTGAAAGAGGAAATAGTCAGCAATATTGGAAAGACGTTTTAGAGCCTCTTCATTTTTATAGGCGATCGGTTCGTCACTTATGTTACCACTGGTCATTACTAAAGTCTTGAGGGGGCCTTTGAGAAGGAGATGGTGAAGCGGTGAATAAGGAAGCATCACCCCCAGGGTATCTTGATAGGGAGCAATGGCATGGGCAATTGTGCTCACTTTCCTCCTTTTTAGAATGACAATTGGCCTTTCCACACCCAACAAAAGCTTCTTCTCTTCGTCAGATACTTCGCAATGTTGTTCCACTTCGACGATATCTCGACACATCACAGCAAAGGGTTTGTCTTCCCTGAACTTTCGAGATCTCAAAGACGATACAGCTTCATTATTCTCTGCGTCACAAGCGAGATGGAATCCTCCTAAGCCTTTAATGGCTACGATAAATCCTTTCTTGAGAAGATAGAGTGTTTTTTCAATTGGATCCCCCTGGATTTCCTTCCCTTCTCTATCTTTTAACTGAAGAGAAGGACCACAAGAAGGACAGGCATTGGGCTGGGCGTGAAAGCGCCGATTGGCAGGATCTTCATACTCTCTTTGGCAGATCTGGCACATCGCAAAAGGAGCCATCGTTGTCTTGTAGCGATCATAAGGAATGTCTTTGATGATGGTGAATCTTGGACCACAGAGGGTGCAGTTAATAAAAGGATAATGATATCGAAAATTTTCAGGAGAAAAAAGTTCCGAAAGACATTGATCACAAGTGGCTGCATCTGGAGAGATAAGGACGAATTTATCCGAAGCTTCTTCACTCTTTCTGATTTCAAAGCTTGTATGACCTATAGGTTCTAAGGGGACTACTTGAAGTGATTCGATCCGGGCAAGGGCAGGTGCAAGGATGGGGATGTCCTGAATAAAGCAACCGAGGTTTCCATCTTCACTTTCGGCATCAATCAGGACCCCTTTTTCATTATTCAAAACCCAACCCCGAATGGAATGGGTTTTGGCTAAATTGTAGATAAAAGGTCTGAAGCCAACTCCTTGAACAATCCCGGTGATATCAATTTCAGCCCGTTTCATCATTTTGCTAAAGATTTACTGGAAAAACCGTAGATGCATTAAAATAACAAGTGGCGCTTTGTCTCATTTTTTAACTCATCCAGGATTAACTCAATAATTCTTGGAATTTTGGCTTTGACCTCACGGGAAAGCTCCATCCCTATTTCTAAGGATTTTGGTTCAATGCCAATGACTGTGGTAGGGGGCGTTTTCCCTATCAATCCCGAAAGGTCTAAGACTTCTAAGATTCCAATCTGATGAACCGATGTTTTAAAACCAGACGGACAATCTCGCACTTCACTGATGTCGAAACGATAGATAGAACCTGGAGTAGCGCCCCCTTTTACGGCATCAATCACGATTAACCGGCTGGCTCCCATGATAATATTCAGGAGACCGAACCCATCGGTCCCTCCCTCAACCACAGAAACCTCTGAGGGTAAGCTCATCTTCATTAACTCATTGGCCACATGAACGCCGAATCCCTCATCAGACAGCAAAAGGTTACCCACTCCTAAGATGACAATTTTAGGGGGAAGTATTTTTTCTTCCCCCTCCTTAATGATTGGCGAAGATTCCATCAGTTCTATCATTCTATGAGGAATTTCCTGACCTGGTTGGTCTTAGGCTCAACCAGGTGAATAGCACAGGCCAAACAGGGATCAAAAGAACGAATCACCCGAACCACATTTATTGGGTTTTCAGGGTCTGGGACCGTAACACCGATCAGAGACTCTTCGTACTGTCCGCGGACTCCTTTTTCATCGCGGGGCGAAGCATTCCAGGTCGATGGGACTACAGCCTGATAGTTTTTGATCCTTTTATCCTTGATTTCGATCCAATGCCCCAAGGCTCCCCGGGGTGCTTCATAAAATCCTGCACCCATTGCCTCTGCCTGGGGGTCCCAATGTTCCTTATCATGAATCTTGAACCCAGGCTTGGTCATTTCGATGAGGAGTTTATCAGACCATTCGTAACAGGCGTCGACTATTAACTTTGTCTCAAAAGCTCGAGCAGCATGGCGAGCCACCGCACCGGGCTTAGCACCTTTGCCAACTAATCCAAGTACCAAGGGATTCTTAGCCACAAGCATTCGTGCCAACGGTCCAACCTCCATGGGTTTTCCATCATAGCGAGGGGCCTTAACAAAGGAGTAAGCTTCCTTTTTATTTAGATCAAATACCTGCTCACCCTGGTAGGGATGAACGGGCTTATTTTCCTTGTACCAAGCAAATTTCACTGATTCAGTAATTTTGTTAGGGTCAAAAGGCTCCACCTTGATGTTCGCAGGGTTCAAACCCATGATGACGCCTGGTGGAAAAACAAGGGATTTACCTTCAGGATCCTTTTCGAGCGCTCCGTAGGATAAATAATTGTGATGGCCACCTCCCAGGCCCATCTTGGCAAGCTCCCAAAGAGGACCTGTCCCAAAGGCCAGAACATCCGGTATATAAACCTCGTTTATGAACTTTGCCTGTTCGTCCAGCATCGTGCGGAACCGGGCCACCTGATTAATATCTGGATAGGAGGTAACTCCTCCGACTACAATATTCTGGTAATGGGGAGTTCGGCCGCCCCAGATCGCCCCCATGTTTCTGGCCTGGGCATGCATTTTCATCGCATCAATATAATGTTTTATAGCGGTGATAACGATATCCGGATCTTTAACGCTAAACTCATCTGGTTTATATCTCGGAGTTAGGGGATAGGTATCTTTAGATTTTACTAAATTAACAACTTTATCTTTTACAGCCAATAAATCTTTGTCTCTTCCTTTGTAATTGGCCACAGCCATAATATCGATATAGTCGAGGGCGCTGAGTTGATAAAAGTGGAGTGGGTGGTCGTAGATATACTGTGCCCCCATGACCAAGTTTCTGATGAGGTTTCCACCCCAGGGAACTTTTGCCCCAAAAGCTGCATCCAATGCACGGGCAGAAGTTAATTGATGTACGCTATAGCAAACCCCACAAAAACGGGAGGTAACAAAAGATGCGTCACGGGGGTCCTTCCCCTGCAGTAAAGCCTCAAAGCCTCGGGCCATGGTCCCGCTACTCCAGGCATTTTTGACCTTTCCACCTTCTATCTCTACTTCAATTTTTAAATGTCCTTCAATCCTTGTTACGGGATCTATCGTAATTTTCTTAGCCATTTAAATTTCCACCTCCTTCAGCTATTTTCTCTCTTGAACAAACCGGCCTCTTTCATAGCAAAGATTCTTTTCGACACTTCGCTCTCAGCGGTGTAAAGAGGAGCCATGTCTCCGTAGAATTCTGGCTGCGAACATCCCATACAGAGAGCTCCACAATCGATGCAGAAATTGATTCCGTCATTCCATCTTCGGATTGGGCAATCGGAGTTCGTAAGAGGTCCTTTGCAACCCTTTTTGGCCAAACACCACTCTCTCTGACCGGGATCATTCCAATCTTCGAGAAATTCATTTGCATCGAAATGAGCTCGCCGCCTGCAATTATCATGAATTGACTCCGAAAAGTAGATCAACGGGCGGCCAATGTTATCCAGGGGTGGTACTTTACCTGTCGTTAAGATGTAGAGAATGGTCCCGGCTAAATGATCCGGATGAACTGGGCAGGTTGGAAGGTTGATCACCGCCTTCCCGGGAAGAGCTTTATCGAGCCCTATCCCTTTAGACGGGGTGGCCGCAGGAATACCGCCATAGGCGGCACAGGCTCCTACTGCGATAATCGCTCCTGCCTTTTGAGCCGCTTCTTCTAAGATGGTTTTGAAGGTTCGGCCTCCTATTATGCAGAAGCGGTCCTCTGCAGAGGGGACAGAACCCTCCACCACCAACACATACCCACCTTTTCTTAACGTATCACGATAGACTTTTTCGGCGAGATGCCCTGCAGCAGCCATGGCGGTTTCATGGTATCTCAGAGATATTTTGTCTAAAAGGATGGCCGTAGCAGGTGGGTTTAGGATTTGTGTAAATGAAATAGTACATCCGGCACAATCCTGTCCCTCCAGCCAGAGAACCGGGGGTTTTTTAGATGCGCTTTCCATTGCCTGGGCGATCTTCGTAGCAAACTCAAATTCTGAAATTCCCAATAATGCTGCCATTGCAGCAGAATATTTTAGAAATTCCCTCCTACTCACGCCATGGGACTCGATTACCTCTAAAGGTTCACTGTTCAATTTTCCCTTCATAATTCACCTCCTTGGGATTTGCTACACCGAATGTTTAGCCAGTTCCCATACACACTTTAAAATTAGTTTTCCCTATGCTTTCTTATAAAATTGCGTCCACCTCCCCCACAAAAAATGTAAAGGTCACTATAATCAATTAATTCGATTAGGCCTCGGGAACCACACCTCTGATCATCTCCTTTTTCAACTTCTTTAGGGCTTCGCCCTCAATCTGCCTCACCCGTTCTTTCGATAACTTGAGTTCGTTGCCAATCTCCTGGAGAGTAAGTGGTTCGTCCGCCATAATCCGGTTCTTAATCACATAGATCTCCTTCTCACTTAATCGCTTCATCGCTCGAATTACTTTTTGGTTTCGAATCCCTTTCTCCTCTTCTTCAGCAAGGAAGTCCTCTTGATTGAGCCTATCATCCTGGAGGAGGTCAAGATAATTGAGTTCATGATCCTCATCATAAGTAGAATCCAAGGAAAGGTCCCTTGAAGACATCCTCTGTTCCATCTCAACGATATCCCGTTTCGGGACGTGTAAATCTTCAGCTAAAAGCTCATATTTTTTTTCATTTCCCTGATCTGACTCCAGTGCCTTTCTTACTTTTCCAATCTTATAAAAGAGCTTCTTTTGTGCCTGGGTCGTCCCGATCTTGACCAAGCTCCACGATTTCATTATATAATTTTGAATATAAGCCCTGATCCACCAAACGGCATAAGTGATGAATCGATACCTTCGATACGGGTTAAAC
>JACAEV010000013.1 GCA_013388645.1 Syntrophaceae bacterium
ACAAATTTTTTACTGGTGTTTGAATATCTTTATATCCCGCCCATAGGGAACTACTTCATTGCTCTTGGACTATTTATATTGTTTTACAGCCTTATCAGGCATAGGGATATCAATATTGTGTTTACCAAGGGGACGACTTATGCACTCTTAGTAGTTCTTCTCTTAGTTCCTTCCGTTGCTTTAATTATTATCAGCCAAAAATATTTCTTTAACAGGATTAACTATATGTTTTCGATAATTGTATTCTCCACTATTTTATTGGTAACCGCTTGCTTCCCCAAAATTAAATCTCTCACAGAAAAAGCTGTGGAACAATTTCTTTTTAGAGACCGTTACGATTATCGAGAAACATTAAGGGCATTCAGCAAGGCGATGGTAACGATTCTCGATTTACAAACTCTTGCGAAAAGGATCATTGAAACCATTACTCAGACAATGGGAGTTGAGAAGGCATCCCTATTCTTATTGAATGAAGAAAGAGGGGGATATTCTTTGTTTGAATCAAAAAATATCAT
The DNA here is from genome assembly GCA_013388645.1 of Syntrophaceae bacterium. GTDB lineage: Bacteria > Desulfobacterota > BSN033 > BSN033 > UBA1163 > UBA1163. The sequence continues at coordinate 516 of JACAEV010000013.1, forward strand.
AATGGCTGACTCGATCTCCTACCTTCCTAAAAGCGATCCCCTTCCCGATTATTTGCAAAAAATTGGGGAGATTATTGTACGTGAAGAATTAATGAAAGGAGCCAATATTTCAGAAATAAATGAGGTCATAAAAAAAATGACTTTGTTGGAAGCAGAAGTGAGTATTCCTTTTATATCAAAAGGCCAGCTCATCGGGATGGTGAATCTCAGCCATAAATTTAACAGAGATATTTATTCTCACGAAGATATTGAGTTGCTGAGCACGCTTGCAAATCAAACAGCAGTCGCTGTCGAAAACGCAAGGCTTTATGAGGATCTCAAAAAATCAAAATCCTACATTCGTCGTGCAGACCGTTTGGCATCTTTGGGAACTCTGACGGCGGGGCTGGCTCATGAGATTCGTAATCCCCTGGTTGCCATCAAAACTTTGACTCAATTGCTCCCGGAACGGCTTGACGATGAAGAATTCAGAAACAATTTTCTTCAGATCGCTTCCGGGGAGGTTGATCGGATCGCTTCATTAGTGAACGAACTTCTCGATTTTGCCAGGCCCTCCGATCCAAAGTTGGATTTAGAAGATGTCAATAATATTTTGGATGGAATGATCCTGTTGGTGTCAACAGAGACAAAGAAGAAACAAATCGCCATTAATAAAAATTATGCTTCCGGCTTACCTCCGGTCCAGGTCGATCGAGAGCAGATCAAGCAAGTCTTCCTCAATATTTTATTGAACGCCATTGATGCCACTCAGGAAAACGGGACCATCGAGGTAAAAACCCGTTCTTTTATAAAACCAGGAGGAGAACCTTATGTCCAAATCGAATTTTCGGACACAGGTTCTGGAATCCCTGAGGAGTATTTGGAAGATATTTTTAATCCCTTCTTCACCACTAAAAGTACGGGTAGCGGATTAGGTCTTTCCATCTCGAATCAGATCGTTCAGGACCACCGAGGGTATATTCATGTTGAGAGTCAGATCAACAAGGGATCTTCCTTTTTCATCAACTTGCCGGTGAATCAGGAATATCCCAAAAGAAGGAAAAGCGACTTAGAGAATAATCAAAATGTTTTAAATATCCTTGAGGGACGATGAATTACCAAGAGTTATTTCATTCCCCACTCATCCCGCCATCCATCCTTTCGCTTGTCCAAAAAGCATCCCATCATACTGTCCCCGTTTTCATTCAGGGAGAACGGGGAACGGGAAAGGAATTGATTGCGAAGGTCATCCATTACTTGGGAGATTGGAAATACTATCGTTTCTATAAAGTAGATTGTAATATTTTAACCGATGATTCATTCGTGGATCAATTAAATCGGTTCTATAAGGAAACAAATTATGGAGCCATTCCTGCGACCCTCTATTTAAAAGAAGTCGGGCGATTGAGACAGCTCGATCAGTTCAGGCTTTTGGAGTTGATGGAAGACGGAATTTTCGAAAAAGAGACAGAGAAAAAGATGGTCAAAAACCTCAGGGTCATTGCCTCCTCATCGGAGAATTTGAAAGAAAAAATTCTAAAGGGTAATTTTTCGGAAGACTTGTTCCAACAATTAAATACCCTTTCCATTCATCTTCCCCCCCTGAGAGACCGGACCAAAGAGATGGGAGCCATCGCGCAATACATGCTGGAGAAACATTCGCGAACCATGAAGGTCAAAAAGGTGGGCATTTCAAACAATGTCTTGACCTTACTGAAAAGCTATTGGTGGCCGGGGAATCTTCGTGAACTGGAACAGGTGATTCTTCGGAGTGCCATGTTTTCAGAAGGCGAGACCGTGACGGAAAAAGATCTCCTCTTTGAAATCGGGAATGAAAATAATACGTTTAATGCCTTTTTGAAAAGAACAGGGGGTAAATCCCCCGAAATGAACCCCTCGACCCTATCCTACGAACAAAATAGTAACTCGTTCTCGCTCTTTTTAACGGAGTTGGTCCATCGTATTAAAAATCCATTGGTCTCCATTAAAACGTTTACCCAGCTTTTACAAAATAAATTCAGTGACATGGAATTCAGAGAGCAGTTCTATCGAATTGTCACCGATGACATTGAAAAAATCGATGGGATTTTAAATGGCCTTCTCAGTTACATTAAAATCAACAATCCCCTTGAAAAAAAAGATACCGTTCGCTCCATTTTGGAGGATCTCTTAAAAGGATATGAAAAGCAACTCGAATACAAAAAGATAAAACTGTTTAAAAAATTTCAAAAGGATCTTCCTGAAACCGTGGTCCACGACGAACAACTAAAATACATTTTAAATGCGCTTCTGCAATACGCCATCCCTTCCATTCCTCCCAATGGGAGTATCGGAATTTTGACTCAATCCCTGGCGAAAGCCCAGGGGATCTCAGAAGATAAAAAATTCCTCAACAGGGAGGGTCGATATATTGAAATCATAATTATCTTCACGGGATATAAGAAACCTGTTGAGCCATTTCAAACCGTTTTGGGAATTTCGAATGCCCAAAAGGAAGAGGCCTTTGAATTGGAATTGCAACTCGTCAAAGAGGTCATTCAAAAAAACCAAGGGGTGATGAATTTTCAAGTCAACGAAAAGAAACCGAGGACGATGATCTCTTTGAAATTCCCCATCGAAAGAAGGAGGATCATTTATTACTCGTCGATCCATTGCTGAAAAGAAGGCTTCAAACAAGGAGTGGAAAAGTGAAAAGTATACTTATTGTCGATGATGAAGTGGGAGCTAGAGAATCTCTCCGGATGATTTTAAAGAATGATTATGAAGTGTTTCTGGCAAAAGATGCGGAAGAAGCACTTGACCAATTTAAAAAGCACTCCCCAGACCTGATCCTTCTCGATATCATTTTGCCTGATCAGGACGGGTTAAGAGTCCTGGAAAAAATAAAGCAAAATGATCCGGATGTCATTGTCATCATGATCACGGCGACGCAAACGGTCAAGACGGCGGTGGATGCCATGAAGCTTGGAGCCTATTACTATTTTCAAAAACCTTTCAACGTTGACGAGCTCCGGTTAATCGTCAGTCGAGCCCTGCATGAAAAGGCTCGCGACGATGAATTGAAATACCGTCGAGAAGAGATGGAGAAAAATTTCGATTTTGGAAATATTATTGGAAAGAGCAAATCGATGAGAGAGATCTTTAACGTGGTGAAACAAATTGCCGATTCCAAATCCACGGCTTTAATTATGGGAGAAAGCGGAACAGGAAAAGAGCTGATCTCTCGCGCCATCCACTACAATAGCAATCGGAAAAATTACCCTTTCGTCACGATTAATTGTGCGGCCATTCCAGAAACGTTGATCGAGAGTGAATTATTTGGGCATGAAAAGGGAGCTTTTACCAACGCCATCGAGAGAAAATTGGGGCGATTCGAAGTCGCCCATCAGGGAACGCTTTTTCTCGATGAGATCGGGGAATTGAGTTTAGCGACCCAGGCCAAAATCCTCAGATTCCTTGAAGAGAGGGAATTTAATCGTGTCGGGGGGTCAAAGACGATCAAAGTGGATGTCAGGCTGATCACGGCAACCAATAAAGATTTGAATCAATTGATTAAAAAGGGAAGCTTTCGTGAAGACCTTTACTATCGTATCAATGTCGTCCCCATCGTCATTCCGCCCCTCAGGGAACGGAAAGAGGATATTCCTTTATTAATCAACCATTTTATCAGTAAATTTAGTACTGAAAATAATAAAAATGTGAAGGGGATTAACAAAGATGCCTTAGATTTACTTATGCAATATGAGTGGCCTGGTAATGTGAGGGAATTGGAAAATTTAATCGAACGTGTCATTGCTTTGACGTCCAATGAATATATTCAATTGAATGAATTACCTCTCTCCTTTAAAAACCTCCCTAAGATCAATGGATTAAAAGAATCTGTTTTAAATGGCAGGGTTTCTTTCATCCAGGCGGAAGAAGAATTTGAAAGAGAGGTCATCTTAGATGCCTTAAAAAAGACCAATTATATTCAGTCACATGCCGCTGAAATTTTAGGCATTAGTCGACGAATACTTAAATATAAAATGGATAAATTGGGGATTAACCAGAGCAGAATAAAAGATACTTAATATCACTACAAATTTGTTAATTTTCGTTCAATTTTGCAAAAAAATTGTCATCCTAACCCATCTTAGGTTGTGCCCTCCCTGTTATCTAAAAAATATATATAAATATCAAAGAGTTATACTTAATAAGGGAATTGGCTTGACTTCCTGTCATGTGGCAAACTTTTTGCTTATCTAAGATTTTTGTCTGCATATCACTTTTAGCATGGAAAGGGGTATTATGGAAGCAAAAGTCAATGCACCGAATGTTCTCATTGTTGATGATGAAATAGGACCAAGAGAGTCTTTAAAGATGATCTTGAAACCCAATTACAATGTCTATGCCGTTGAAAATGGATATGCCGCCATTCAAATGATTCAACAGACCCCAATGGATGTCGTGACGTTAGATCTTAAAATGCCCGGGCTTTCAGGGATTGACACATTAAAAGAAATTCGCCTTATTGATCCAGACTTAATGATCATCATCATTACCGGTTATGGGACTTTAAAAACTGCTATCGAGGCCATTCGATACGGAGTTTTTGACTATATCCCGAAACCTTTCAATGTCCCAGAAATTCTATCCATCATCGACAAATCCATTCAGCGAAGAAAGTTGAACCTCAAAGTGAAGGAAGTCCTCGGGAATTGCTTTCATCAATATCTCCTCCAAGAACCCAATTCTGATTCGGCGATTCCCCTCCCCCAAGAGGCCAAAGGGTTCAGCGATTTTAAATGGGATGACGCCAACCATTCGGACAATCAAAATTGTTTGGAATTTGCTAAGGTCCTTGCTTATACCTTGGAAGAAAAAGATCCATACACCTCAGGGCATTCCGAACGAGTTTGCTATTATTCGGATTGTCTTTCGAAACATCTCTCCTTCTCGCCAAAAGAAAGAAATGAGCTTCAGATCGCCTCTTATCTTCATGATATCGGCAAAATAGGGATTAGCAATCGGTTCATTAATAAAAAAGGAATCCTTACTCCCACCGATTGGGCCATTATCAAACAACACACCAAAAAATCGATTGAACTTTTAGTCCCATTAAATCTTTCCCCAAACATTCTGGCTTATATTCAGTATCATCATGAGCGCTACGATGGGACGGGGTATCCAGATGGACTCATTGGGGAGCAAATCCCATTGGGTGCCAGAATTATTGCTATCTCTGATTCCTATGATAGTATGACCTCGGATCGACCCTACCGAAAACCTCTCACCAATGGGGATGCAAAAAATGAATTGGTCAAAAATGCTGGGAAACAATTTGACCCAAGGTTGGTCTCACTTTTCTTAGATGTACTGAAGGAGATGGAGGAGGTATTTTTGGTTAAAGACCATCTCAGGGTTCCCGCCGTCTCATATTAACTCGATCGGAGATGTTTAAATGAACCAACTCATCCGCTGTAAAAATTGTGACGATCTTTTTATGAAAACTCCTTTCGATCAACTACCGGAATATGAATGGGACCCCCATCACACTCCGGAGAATTTCCGAAGTTTGGCAAGAGATGATTTTCAGGACTTTTTGAACCATCATCAAGGACATCAATTAGAACATTTAAAAATTATTGAAGATTCCTTTGCCAGCGAGAAGCCCTACTCCGAACCCCTGAAAACGTCATTTTTTAAGGCGACCAATGGGAAAGAAATTTTTGTGATTAAAAAATTTAGAGAGAAAATTGACGAGCCACTGAAATACCAGTTGGTCTCTGGGGATTTCTCGCTAAAATTGGCAGGCATTGAAATTCAAGCCGAAGAGATTTCGAGGCAATTAAAAAAGGAAATGATCCCTCCCCTCTCCCAAACTCAAATAGATGCTTTCCTTAAATTATATCACCACCTGGTCAAAACCATAAATATTCAAGAATGCACAAGAGTCCAAGATGAAGCCTCTCACCCTCTTGAAGTCTATTATGCGATCAATGAGGTCCATCTCATGTATTTATTAAGGAACTGCCACCATATTTTTAAGGGGGAGCAATATTTAGCCATTGAAGCATTTATTTACCGGCATAAAGATGATGGGGTATTGCTATTAAAGGCCTCTTTTAATATCCATCTTACTGAAACCGCCAAAAAGAAAAAGGTGGCTTCTCCGTCCTTACCTTTAAAAAAAGAAAAGATCATCGAAAAAAAATAGCGTCCTCCTCTCTCTTTTTAATCTACACAATAAAATTGACATTAACACCTTGATCAGTTATTTTTGAATCAATTCATATATCTTTGGAGCAGAGTCATGTCCTCATTTCTATCCAGTCAGGCCCTTTTTAATATGACGATGGCCTTCTACCTCATCAGCTTTTTGGGTTATCTCATCTTTACTGCCTCACGAAATAAACTCATTGGGACCCTCTCCACTTCCCTTTTAATCATCGGATGGGTCATCCACTCCATCGGCCTGGTCCTCCGTTGGTTAGAGACCCACCGGACAGGTTATGGTTACATCCCCTTATCCAATATGTATGAATCCCTGATCTTCTTCTCTTGGACGATTGTCCTGATTTATATGATTCTTGAATTCAAATATCGTCAAAAGATCATAGGAGTTTTCGTCACCCCCTTTGCCTTCCTCGCAATCGCCCTGACCTCCATCGTCCCTGGCATCAATGCAAAGATCACCCCTCTCATGCCTGCCCTCCAGAGCAACTGGCTGACCATCCATGTGACCACCTGTTTCTTTGGGTACGCTGCGTTCGCCGTATCTTTTGGAGTGAGTATTCTTTACCTCATTCAGGATAAGAAAAGTGGTCAAGGGAAAGAAGGTTCCACATGGTTACCCCCCATTTCTACCTTGGATGAAATCAATTATAAATCTGTGGTCATCGGATTTCCGATGCTGACGTTAGGAATCATTACGGGGGCTGCTTGGGCGAACTATGCCTGGGGAGGTTACTGGAGTTGGGATCCCAAGGAAACTTGGTCCTTGATCACCTGGTTTGTTTATGCCGCTTTTTTACATGCTCGGTTGACAAGAGATTGGAGGGGGAAGAGAACAGCCATTTTGTCGATCATTGGATTTGCAGCTGTCCTCTTCACCTATTTTGGCGTCAATTATATCATCTCTGGGCTGCATAGTTACGCTTAGGCCCTCATAGCCGATAAAGCTCCTCATCATACATATGTACCCAATTCTTCTTTAGCACTTGAATCGCCTCTTCCATTTTATCTACGCCGACAATGAGAACCGTCTTTTCGCCTGTTCCCAAGCAGGTATAAAGATAATTGACATTGATGGAAACTTCCTTAAGAGGTTTTAAAACCGCATTTAACCCCCCTGGATGATTAGGAGTCTCGACGGCTAATACATCGGTAATCTTAATTGAATAACCATGGCTTTTTAATACATTGGTTGCTTTTTCTGGATCGTTCGCTACAAATCGAATAGCGCTGATATCGGCAGTATCCGCAACACTCAATGCAATGATATTAATCCCATTTTCACCTAAATATTCGCTCACTTCGGAAAGTTTGCCGGGAACATTTTCAAGACTGACAGAAATTTGTTTTACTGGCATCGACTCCTCCTTTTATTTAAACAATGAACGAAGTACCATGAACAATGAACATTTCACGATATCCGTTGTCGTTTATCGTTTATTGTTCATCGTCGATGGTATCATTTCAGATAATCATATCCCAATAATAAAGCCGTCTTATTGGACTTGAAAATCGTTGGGTTTTTGTGGCCAAAGGTTTCCCTCAGAGCATGGGTCATTGTATCCAGAGAGACCACCTCGGTCTTTTTTATAAAAGCGCCTAACATAATAATATTCGACACCTTATTGTTTGGCAGTTGTTTGGCTAAATCATTGGCTGGAATTTCATAGATTTCTAAATCCCCACGGATGGGCCTTGATTCGATCATACTCGAATTTAAAAAAATCGTCCCACCTGATTGAACCTGGTTCTGAAACCTAAATAAAGAAGGATTGTTCATCAATACGGCATACTCGGGTTCTGATGCGACTGGGGAAGCGATCTCCTCCGAGGAGATGACGACGGTACAGTTTGCTGTGCCCCCTCTCACTTCGGCACCGTAAGAAGGTAGACACGTGACATGCTTTTCCTCATACATTCCGGCAGTCGCCAGAAGGTAACCCATCATGATCACCCCCTGACCTCCGAATCCAGAGAAAATTGTTTTAATGACCATCTTTTTTAGCTCCGGTGATATCCTTTAAAACCCCAAGAGGGAAATGAAGCGTCATGACCTCATCGATCCATTTGCAGGCTTCCAGAGTGTCCATTTTCCAATTGGTGGGACAGGGAGATAAGACTTCGACAAGTGAAAACCCATGTCCTTCCAGTTGTACACGAAAAGCTTTTGCAATCGCTTTTTTGGTTTTTAAGATATTCGCTGGGGAATTGACGGCTGTCCTCTCAATATAGGCGCTGCCCTTTGCAACAGCCAGCATTTCGCTGAGATTGATCGGAAATCCATCCCTCCTCTCTTTCCGTCCACCCGGTGAAGTGGTGGTACTCTGACCCAAAATAGTGGTCGGAGCCATCTGCCCGCCGGTCATCCCGTAGACACCATTGTTGACAAAAATGGTGGTGAAGTTCTCCCCTCGAGCCGCTGCATGAATGGTCTCAGCCGTTCCGATGGCAGCAATATCTCCGTCTCCCTGGTATGTAAAGACGACCTTATCCGGTTGGGCCCTCTTCATCCCTGTGGCCAAAGCCGCCGCTCTTCCATGAGAGGCTTCTCCCATATCAATATCAAAATAAAAGTAGGCCAATACGGCACACCCGGCTGGAGGAATTCCGATAATTTTTTCCTGGAGATTCATCTCATCAATGACCTCTCCTATGATTCGGTGCAGAATGCTATGCCCACATCCCGGGCAATAGTGGAAGGGGGTTTTCTTTAGGGATTTGGGCCTGGAGAATACTCTTCTCATTGGAATTATCCTAACCTCTTTTGGTAATAGTAACTGGAGATGACTCTCGATATCTCTAATGGTGTGAGAATAATGCCTCCCGGCCTTCCGTAAAAATGAACTTCTCCGTTTCCCTCGAGCGCTAATTTCACATCTTCGAGCATCTGTCCCATGTTCATTTCAAATACAAAGAAGTGCTTTACTTTTTTCGTCAATTCCTTGATGGCCTTTTGAGGAAAAGGCCAAAGGGAGATAGGTCGGATGAGTCCCACTTTTTGCCCTTCCTCTCTCATTCTCTTGATCGCCCCTTTTGCAATTCTGGCTGCAATGCCGAAAGCGACGACGACTAATTTGGCATCATCCATAAAAGAGGTTTCCCACCTTGTTTCATCTTTGATGATCCTTTCATATTTTCTCATCAATTTCCAGTTATGTTCCTCTTCCTCAAATGGGTCTAAAATGAGTGACCGGATAAACCGGCTTGGTCTTCCTTTGGCCCCCGTGAGAGTCCAATCTTTGTGGGGCAATTTCTTAATTTGAACTTCAGGGGGCAATTCAACAGGCTCCATCATCTGCCCGAGCATCCCATCTCCAAGAATAATGACAGGGGTTCTGTATTTATCAGCAAGATTGAATGCCTCATAGGTTAAATTGGCGAGTTCCTGGCATGAGTTTGGAGCCAGAACGATATTACGGTAATCTCCATGGCCTCCTCCCCTTGTCGCCTGAAAATAGTCGGACTGGGAAGGGGCGATGTTACCCAAGCCTGGTCCTCCACGACTCATATTAACGATCACCGCAGGTAATTCTAAGGCAGAAAGAAAAGAGATCCCTTCCTGTTTTAGACTGATGCCAGGACCTGATGAGGAGGTCATGACTCTCCCTCCAGCCATGCTCGCACCGATAACCATATGGATGGATGCGACCTCACTTTCAGCCTGAATAAACACCCCTCCCTCCACTTTAGAGAGTCTCTCCGACATATATTCAGGGACTTCATTCTGGGGGGTGATCGGATATCCAAAATAGAAACGGCATCCTGCTCGGACGGCGGCCTCTGCGACCACATGATTGCCGCGCATCAAAACCTTAGGCACGATACACCTCGATGGCAATCTCTGGGCAGACGATTGCACAAAGACCACATCCTGTGCATTTTCTGCCCTCTTTCTTTAAGTTCTTTTCAATAAAAATGGCGGAGTAATAACCCTTTTGGTTCATCCGATCACAAGTTTCAATCAGGTGATGGGGGCAAACAGAAATACATAGCTTACAATCTTTGCACAACTCTGAATCAATTTCGATCATTCCGGATGGCAACATTTTCCTCCGTCAATGAAATGGAATTAAAATCTTGACCAATTAATCATAATATTATAAATTTTATTATGCATAAAATCAATTCCCTCAGAGGTGATCGTGGGGCCTTCATTAAAACGCCTGGATAAAGAACAAAAACGATTGATTATGATTGGAGGGAAAGGAGGAGTTGGAAAGACCACCTGTGCCTCTGCAATCGCTCTCCATTTCTCTCTTCAAGGGAGAAAGACGTTAATCATATCAAGCGATCCAACCCCTTCCCTATCCGACATTTTCGAGATGGAGATCGGTGATCAAGAGAAGCCCGTCAAGGATACTAAAAACTTACATGGGATTGAGATCAGTTCGGATGTGGTGTTAAGAAAATGGAAAGAACGATTCGGGCCTGAAATATATGAAGTTGTATCCTCTTTTACCTCGCTTGATTATGATTTTGTTGATTATATTGGCGGGGCTCCTGGGATTGAAGAAGAATACATGCTCAATTACATACTTGAGTTAGTCGAAGGGGCGCAATATGATCTGGTTGTCTGGGATACTGCTCCAGCCGGTCATACTCTGAGGCTTTTACACCTTCCTCAGCTCTTTTTAAAACATCTTGAAGCTGCTACAAAATTCTATATGAATTTATATAGTTACTTTGAAAAGTTAAAGGAAAGTGTGAAGTTAAGAAAGGGGAAGAGGTCTTTATTAGAAATCATCAGTGGATGGGAAGATTTAGCAGAAAAAGTAGTCAACTTTATCCGAGATCCTCATAAGTCTGACTTCATTATTGTCACCATACCAGAAGCCCTTGGTGTCAAACAAACAGAGAGGATCATCAAAGATTTTGATGAGTATGAACTTAAGGTCAACCATTTGATCGTGAATTATGTGATTCAAGAAGCGGACTGCAATTTTCATAAACTGAGAAAAGAGATGCAACAACATTACCTTGAAATCTTGCGGAATCAGTATTCCAATCGGATTGGATTAATTGAACTCCCCCTTATGCCCCAAGAGGTCAAAGGAGTCGAAAGGATTAATAAAATTGCAGATATTCTTTTCAAGGAGGAATAGAGATGAGTTTCCTTTCCAATCGGGCTAAAAGTTTAAAACCCTCCCCTACCCTTGCCATCAATGCTAAAGCCAAGTCCATGCAGGCCCAAGGCATTCATGTGATCAGCTTCGGAGCAGGGGAACCCGACTTTGATACACCCGAGAATATCAAACAGGCTGCCAAGAGGGCCATTGACGATGGTTTTACCAAATATACCCCTGTCGGAGGCATCGACGATTTAAAGGATGCCATCATTAAAAAATTTCAGAGGGATAATCAATTGACCTACAAGAGATCTGAGATTATTGTTTCCTGCGGAGGCAAACATTCTTTCTATAATCTGGCCCAGGCTATTTTTGATCAAGGAGATGAAGTCATCATTCCTGCTCCCTACTGGGTCTCTTATCCTCCTATGGTGGCGCTGGCAAACGCCACACCCGTGATTGCCGAAACGAATGAAAAGATTGATTTCAAGATTACCCCTGAGGGCTTGAAGAAAGCGATCACTCCAAAAACCAAAGCGCTGATCCTCAACAGCCCTTCTAATCCTACGGGAAGTGCCTACACCCAAAAAGAATTGGAAAGGATTGCTGAGATTGCCCTGTCAAAAAACTTTTTTGTGATCTCAGACGAAATTTATGAAAAGATTGTCTATGATGGTTTTAAGTTTATAAGTATCGCATCCCTCAGCGAAGAGATGAAAAAAAGAACGATCATCGTCCATGGAGTCGCTAAGACTTATGCCATGACAGGGTGGAGGATCGGATACACGGCTGGTCCTGAAGAGATCATCGCAGCGATGAACAATATCCAGAGTCAGAGCACATCCAATCCCACCTCCATTGCCCAGAAGGCATCGGTGGAGGCACTCATTGGTCCGCAGAATCAAGTTGATAAAATGGTTTCGGCTTTTGCCCAACGGAGAAACTATATTGTGGATCGTTTAAATCAAATTCCAGGCGTCTCTTGTTATAAACCAGTCGGTGCGTTCTATGTCTTTCCAAATTTTTCGTCCTATTATGGCAAATCTTATCAGGGCAAGAGGATTGAGAACTCGGCCCATTTGGCTGATTTTTTCTTAGAAGTCGCTAAAGTGGC
>JACAEV010000068.1 GCA_013388645.1 Syntrophaceae bacterium
ACCAGAGAGGCAATAGCGCCCAAAATAGTGAAAGTAATCGAGAGGCCGAGGATGAAAGTCAACGAATAAAGAAAAGCTTTCCGTCGGTCTCCTTCCGAATATCCGCCCACATATCCGATCACCAGGGGAATGGTAGCTAAAACACAAGGGCTTGAAGAGGAAAGAATCCCTCCCAGGAAAACACCCACATAGGCAAGAAAAGGGTTTTCAGAAAGAGCATGAGAGAGATGATTGAGCAAAATTTCCATATTCAGCTTCCACGAAGCTTCGAAGGAAATGGGTCTCACTGGCTTCGGGTTGCCTGATCCACCTGGGGTTTAATTACCTCTTTGAGAAAGAGAAAGGCATCCTCTTTTTCTTCATCGAGGAGGATTTTCGTCAACCTTATAACCTCATTCGAGTTCAAACTCAAAATGATCCGCTGTAGGCTCATCCTTTTTCCTCCTCTAACCATTTCTTGATCATCGATTTCGAAGGGAGGATACCTTTCGATTTCACTTTCCCGTTGATGACGAGTGTGGGTGTGATAACGACACCATATTGAGCCATCAATTTCGGGTCGGTGATGTGGTTGAGACCTGCCTTAATTCCCGTTTCTGAAAGAACAGCCATCACATCCCGCTCCACCTTATCACAGGAATAGCAACCCGGGCCCAGGATAACGACGTCGAGAAATTCGCTTTTCTCCTCCTCCACTTTCTCCCCTAAGAATTTCTTGAACTCACGAAAGAGCGCTTTCTTGTAATCTTCCTTTACCGAAGGAGGGATATAATTCTTTTTGCCTGCCTTTTCGACAAGTATCTCTTTTAAATCGGATTCGGCTTTCCCTCTTTGACTTTTCATCTCCTCAAAGATCTCCTTCAGCCCGATCAAACCCACCTGCGCGTTGCCTATGAAAACGAGGCGATAGTCCTTTTCCTCCACAAAACTCACCTTTCTTTCTGGCTGTTTCTCAAAGTCCTTTTCAAATATGAACACCAAAATAAAGTAAGATATATTTTAATGATACATACAAAAAGAGAATACCAAACAAGGCCTTCAAAACATTTGGCTTAAATTTGGCCACCAGCTTGGCTCCATAAATTGCTCCAATTAAAGCCCCAATTCCCAGAACAATGGCAACCGGAATATTGACGACTCCCTGAACAAGCTTAAAGATTGCCCCAACCAATGCCATCCAGACAAAAGCCGCCATGGAGGTGCCAATCGCTAATTTAACCGGCGCTTTTAGGAAGTATATATAGGTAGGAACCAGGGCATAACCACCGCCCAAACCAATAATTCCGGTCAAAGCCCCGATGGCTGAACCTAAAATATTTTTGGATAAGGGTTTGCCAGGAATTTCGGGAGCTGGTTGAGCCATTTGCTTTCCCGGGAAAATTCCTTCATAGAGCATTCGGATAGAGACAATGATAAAGGCAATACCAATAATGAGGTCAATCAATTCCCCATATTGTTTGATATAACCAAAAATAATTGAGCCGATAATCACACCCAAAATACCGCTATAAGCAGTTAAAAAAGCTGTGTCTTTATCAACATTTTTCATTCTTAAATGCTGAATAGCGCCTGATGCAGCGGTAAAAACAACGGCAGTCAAAGTTGTTCCAACCGCAAAGGCTGGATCAAAATGAAAGCCGAAACGAATGACTGGCATCATTAGAGCGCAGCCACCAGTGCCTAAAAGTCCACCCACCACCCCAGCCAGAAATCCAGTAACAAGATAAATTACGTAGATCATATTGTTCTCCTTTCTTTAGAGTTTTCTGGGTTAACTCTGCGAAACTCCCCCTTCACCCCCTGCCTACCGGCCCCGGTTCTGATTGAGGGCAGGGCAGACAGGCGTCGGAGAGAAAGGAAGGGTGACTGGTTGCCTCCTCCACATTAGCAGCTATTTTATCCACTCTTTGATTTCTTCCACTTTAGGGACCTTTCCCGCTACCTTTACGACGCCATCGACCACAAGGGCGGGGGTAAACAATACCTTGTATGCTGCGATCTTTTTTATGTCCGCTATATGGACGACTTCAGCTTCCACTCCTGTCTCTTTTATGGCCTGCTTCGTCTTTGCTTCGAGGTCGTTGCACTTTGCGCAACTCACTCCAAGAACTTCAATCCGCTTCATGTTCCACCTCCGATGATTTCAAATGGCAAAGCACATAGAGCTAAGCGTGATCTACAAAATTAAGTTCGTGTTATCAATTTGGCCGTTTAAAATTGCTCTCTAAAATCCCTCCCCACCTCCCTTTGCCAAAGGGAGGAGAAACAATTCCCCCTTTTGATAAATGTGGGAAGAAAGGGGATTAGACAATCTATTTCGCGACGCTAAAGTGTCGCCATTCGTGTTATTCGATTCCATTCGTAGCCTTCGTATGAGATGTTTACGAAAAAATGAAATTTCCTGTGAACCAGCCCACAAAGGTTCCTAAAATACAGATGAGTATAACGTAGACGATACCTCTTTTGAAGCCAAAGACTTTCATAATGGCCAAAATATTGGGCAGGCTCATCCCGGGTCCTGTTAATAGAAGGGCTAATGCTGGTCCTTTCCCCATCCCCAAACCAAGCATTTTATGGATGAATGGTGCTTCAGTCATCGTCGCAAAATACATGATCTGGCC
>JACAEV010000110.1 GCA_013388645.1 Syntrophaceae bacterium
AACAACGCAGCCACGTTGGACCACCTCGGTCAGCTGCTGGAGCAGAAAGATAAACTCTGGGAAAGGGATCTTCGCGTTAATCTCACCGGCACTTACAATTGCTCCAGAGCGGTCTGGTCCCAAATGCAACAAAAAAAGTGGGGGAGGATCATCAATATGGCATCTGTCGCTGGAACGCTTGGAGGCTTTGGTCAAGCCAGTTACTCCACTACGAAAGCTGGGATCATTGGATTCACCAAGACATTGGCGCTGGAGGGAGCCCGACACGGGATTACTTGTAATGTAGTCTGCCCTGGAGTCATCCGTTCAGAATCCTTCCAGGTGATTTCTCCAGAAATGAGGGAAAGGCTGATCAAACGGACTGCATTTAAAAAACTCGGGGAACCTGAAGATGTGGCCAATGCGATTGTCTTTTTGGCCTCTGACAAGGCAAAGTATATTACGGGCATTGTGCTGAATGTTTCAGGTGGGATCGAACTTTTTACTTTTTAATAAGGAAAGCGTTTTAATATTCGATAAACCCTCTCAGTTTTTCTGCTCGGGTGGGATGCTGTAATTTTTTTAAGGCTTTTTCTTCAATCTGTCGGATCCGTTCTCGTGTCACCTTGAAGTCCTGCCCCACTTCTTCCAGGGTATGGTCGTGTTTTTCACCAATTCCAAAACGCATTCTTAAAATCTTTTCTTCTCTTTTATCCAAGGTCGAGAGGACTCGTTGGGTCTGCTTTGCCAAATTGGCATGGATGGCCGCATCCTGGGGAGAGATGGACCCCTTATCTTCAATGAAATCCTCCAGTCGACTATCCTCTTCCTCACCGATAGGCGTTTCGAGGGAAATGGTCTTTTTACTCGCCTTTAAAATCTTTTGAACGTGTTGAAGGGGTATCCCCATTCTCTTGGCAATTTCTTCCATGGTGGGTTCCCTTCCCATCTCCTGGACCAGGGAACGAGAGGTTCGATTCAGCTTATTAATGACCTCGATCATATGGACTGGAATGCGTATCGTCCGAGCTTGATCTGCTATGGCTCGTGTAATGGCCTGACGGACCCACCACGTGGCATAAGTCCCGAACTTATATCCTCTTTGATATTCGAACTTTTCGACGGCCCTCATTAAACCAATATTTCCCTCTTGAATCAGATCCAAAAAATGAAGACCTCGATTGATGTATCTTTTAGCAATCGAGATGACCAATCGCAAATTGGCTTTGATCAATTCGGCCTTGGCCTCCCTGACCCTGATCTCTCCTTTTTCTATCGCCCTGAGCGCCTCTTTGAGCTGCTCATGAGAAAGCCCACACTCCCTTTCCATCTTTCTCAAGGTACGTTGGCTATGCCGGAGGATCCTTCGTGTTTTTTCCAACTCTTTCTGCTTCAGTGCGCCTTGCTTTGCTTTCGCCAATTTCTTCATTTTAGGGACAACCACTTCCAATACCCCGTGATATTTTTTTACGTCTTTCTTAATCTTTTCCATTTGGATGTCCCATTGCTTCAGCCTCTGGATAATTCGATTAATCTGTTCTTCTCTTAAATTGATTTCTTTAAAAGCACCCAGAATCTTCGCTTGGGTTTTCCTTATCTCTTCCTCCACCTTCCGCTTAGAGGATTTTCGTTTTAGGGTCTTCACCTTTTTCTGAAGGGTTTGGGTTCTCCTTCCTTCTTTCCGAATCTGGTCGATGAGGTGGAGGACTTTTATTTTTTGAAGCCTTTCGATTTTAAGATTCATCTCCTCGTCGTCCACCTCATTGGTCACCTCGCTAACTTTTGTCTTTCCAGTTTTCAGAGACTTTCCAAGAAGGACGATCTCTTTGATCGCCACAGGACAACCCAGAACCACTCGGAGAACCTCCTGCTGTCCGCTTTCGATCCTCTTGGCCACCTCCACCTCTCCCTCGCGGGTCAATAGGGGGAAGGATCCCATCTCCTTTAGGTAAATGCGAACAGGATCAAACACCTTTTCAGGAAGACTACTATATTCAGCTTCAACCGATTCCTCTTCTTCCTCTACAAGCGGAGTCATTTGACTCTCGGTATCGATTTCAGGTAGATCAACCCCTAAATCAATATCCAATTCTTCAGACAGGAGAAAAGGATCTTCATTTGAATCAAGGAGGTAAGGCTTTTCCAAAATTTCTTCTTTCAAGCTCTTCTCCTTTTTAAAATTTTTTTCCATCCAATTATTCTGATTGAAGTACCATGAAGAAGTCCTTCAAAGTAGGGGGGGCTTTTTATAAGAAAGCCGCAAAAAAGTTGTTGAGGGCTTCTTTGCGGCTTTTCCCATGTTATAACAATTTTAAGCTCTTTCCAACTAAATTTTCCATATTATAAGTTATTTTAAGCCAAATGGCAAGGAAATTTGTATCTTATGGTAATCTTTACTATTTTTTCGTCTACTCAGAAATCCATAGACTTTCCCCCTTAGGCTCCCTCCGAAACCGAAAGGCTCCCTGGGCAATATCGGGTGCAGTTATCACAGTGATAGTGAATGAAGAACTGAAGATATTGGAGGTGACGAAAAAAACGTGGAGACTTAATCATCTCGAGGCGTTCATTCATGGAAGGTTTCTGTGCCATTTCCATTAAAAACCGCATAAAGTTTCCTACATCATTGGGTTGGCTCACCTTCACACAGCGATGACTGAGGACACGACCCTCCTCTGTAAAAGCCTTTCCAGGGCAGGTTGAACGACAATCATATTGACAAGTGCTGCATGGGTCGTAGCCTTTTATGGGAGGGTCAGAGGTAATGTCAAGGCTATTGAGGAGACCAAGAAACATGACACGAGGTCCATATTCTCGGGTTAAGGCCAGAGTATTTTTTCCCCATACCGCCATTCCACTCTGAACCGCTGCATGCCGGAGTGAAACACTTCCGATGGGAGAACGAAAGGTCTCCTCATTGATCTCAAAAGGTCGATGAGCCTGGACCAAAAAACATTCAGCTTTGTACTGCCTTTCCATCAATTTTCCTAAGTGATAGGCGGCCGTATTGCCTGCGGATTCCACAGCATAGAGAAAAGAAGGCATCTTGCTCCAGGTATTTTCTCTATAGCGATAGGCTCCCGCAAGAGGACTAAAAGCGAGGATGACAATCGACTTTGCGGAAGGAAGATAACGGAGAGGGTCCGGTGACCGCGGGCTCTTATAATCTTTAAGATTTAAAAAACTGACCAAATCAGCACCGAGTTCTTTACCTTTATTTCGGATCCCCTCTTTTAGGGTCACATCTTCATATGTCATTATTTACCTCTCATCCCTTTATTAGGACTGAATCATAGAGCGCTTTACCGGCTATGATAACCACCTTTTTCTTCTTCGATAGTGTTTCACCTCACGGAAACTTTTCCGTTTTCCGACCTGGCTCAGGCCAAGATAAAACTCCTTAATGTCCTCGTTCTCCTTTAACTTAGGTGAAGGACCGTCTAAGACGACCCGTCCATTTTCCATAATATAGCCATAGTCCGAAGTGGAAAGAGCAATCTTTGCATTCTGTTCGACCAGAAGGATGGATGTCTTCTCCTCTCGATTAATTTTTCTGATGACGGCAAAAATATCCCTGACGAGAAGGGGACTGAGTCCAAGGGATGGTTCGTCAAGAAGCATCACCTTTGGATGGGACATCAGGGCGCGACCCATCACCAGCATCTGCCTTTCTCCCCCGGAGAGGTAGCCGCTCACCTGTCTTCCGAGGTCTTTGAGTCTTGGAAAATAGTGGTAGACCAATTCAAGATCTTTTAAGATGGCCTCTTTATCGCTTCTGGCATACGCACCCACCCAAAGGTTTTCTTCCACGGTGAGATGCTCGAACAGGCGGCGGCCCTCCATCACTTGGACGATTCCCATCTGGACAATCTCTTCCGGTGCTTTCCCATCGATCCTTCTCTCATCAAACTCAATGCTTCCATCCGTGACCTTCCCCAGCTCTGTATAGAGAACTCCTGAGATGGCCTTCAGGGTGGTCGTCTTCCCCGCACCGTTGGCGCCCAACAAAGAAATGATCTTTCCATCCGGCACCTCCAGGGAGACCCCTTTGAGGACCAAGATGACATCACTATAAATCACTTCGATGTTGTTGAGACGAAGCATATGATGTAAAGGGTATCAGGGTAAGGGTTATGAAGCCGGTTTAGTATAGAGTCAAAAGGTTAAGGGAACCTCTAATAATTCCTAATTCGTCATTCCCGCCCCGTATCAAGTACGGGGTAAACTCCGGCGGGAGTCCAGTAATTTCAAAAGTTTATGGATTCCTGCTTCCGCAGGAATGACATTTTTAGAGGTTGCCTTAAGGTTAAAGAATTAAATACCATTGACTTTACCTCTTAACAAAACGGGCATCATTACCATAACCCTTTCATTAAAGCCCTTCATTTTCTATCTGCCATCCCTCTTTATTTCTTCGGAGGGGGTGCTACAAACTCCAATGTCGTTGTTGCGATGGCTCCAGAATCTGCACCGGAAGCCTTTATTTTATAGACGCCGGGAGGAATGGGATTGAGCGTCTTTGGATCTGGAACTAAAATTGGGGTCCATCCCACCCGAAAAAGGGTGTTCAATTTAGCTGTGGCAGGAACCTCTCCTTTGAAATTGCCTGCATCATCTGCCTCCCCATAGGCGATTCCAACATCCTCTCCAGGCTTGACCCCTTGTATTTGTACCTCCGGAGGGAGGACCATGTCCACCACCACTGTCTCCTTGGGTTTCCATCCCGTCCCAGTAAAAACGATTGGTACTTTCAAGATTGCCGGGAAAGCCAACTCCACTTTCTCGGGAGTGACGGTCACTGTGGCTTTGGGCTTTGGAGGTGGGAATAGAGTGCTGCAGGCCACTAACGGCAAAAGGAACATTATAAGGCTGAGGATAATGATTATCTTTCTGAAGGAGTTCATCGATTTTCCCCCTTTCTTTAGATTTCTGAAAAAGGCCAGAAATCTTTAATCAATAGAGCGTAAGGCAGTTTTTCAGAGTTCTCCTCTCTCTAAAATTTGTGAAGGGATACAGCGTCGGGAGCTTTTATCCAATCTGATATCGAAACAACCTTTCCTGCTCGAACCTGATAGAATTTGACCTCCCAGCTTCCCCTTCGAGAGGTCGGGCTATAAGCACAGGGGCCTTGGAGTCCAGCCCAATTCTGACCTGTGAGTTTTTGGTAAGCCTGGTACATGGCTTCGCCATCCAACTTCTTGTAACCCACTTCTTTCAAAGCGATCTTCAGCCCTGCCTCGAAGGTCATAGCCCAAATCATTCCAATGGTATAGACCTCATTCATATCTTCCAATTTTCCACGTCCGTATTTTGTCCAAAGATTTGCCATGGGATGTTTTCTGGCATCGTCTCCTCGGAGGTAGTAGGAGACGATCACCGTTCCCTCCAGGGCTTCGGGATGGAGCCGGGTCCCGAGGGAGGTGGGCCCCCAATAGTCACAGAAGAATTGAATATTTTTAGTCAGGCCCAATTTATGAGCATCCCGAATGACATTGGTTGGTGTGGGATCCACTCCTCCGACAAAAATATAATTGACATCTGCCTTTGCCAATCGGCTGAGATAAACCGTATGATCCAAAGTTCCTGGCGGGAAAAACTCTGGCGGAGCCAAAGCGACTCCCATCTTTTCAGCATATTCTTTTCCACCTCGGAGAGGTTCTTTGCCATAAGCGCTATCCCAGGAGATAAAGCCGAGTTTAGGTGCTCCTGTTTTTCCTTTCTTTTTCCAATCTGCGAGGAGCCAGTCAACAGTAGCCGCAAAAGCGTCTTGGTAAGTCGGACCCCAAACAAAGATCCTTCCAAGATTCGCTTGGAACTCTCCGTCTCCAGGTACAAGTTGAACAATTTTATCTTTTGTTGCCAGAGGGGCAACAGCTTTACCAATCGGTGTACCGATCGCATTGGCCACTAAAAGCTTCGGCTCGGCCCGATACCGTTTATACGCAGAAACACCTCTTGCCACATCATATCGGGTGTCGACTCCAATAAATTTTACCTTCACTCCATCCACACCACCTTTGGCGTTCAAATCCTTAAAGTAATCCTCAGTCCCCATATCACCAGGAACATTAAGACCTGCAATGGCAGCAGTGTAATCAGCCAGACTGAGATAAGTCACTTCCTTTTCCGCCGCACCACCCAGGAAAACTCCAGTGGTGAAAAGAGAAGCAAAAATGAAGACCCCACATAATATCTTTTTCATCATAATCTCCTTTCTCCTTAAAGGATTTGAGGGTTCAAGGCTTCTCGTTACGATATTTCCAGTTGAATCCTTGAGCCCTATTACCCTTATCATTTATTTGCTTAAACCAATACCTGATCCACCTCCTTTCCAAATTTCCTCCATCCCATTTCATCAGCGGGATGAAGGAAAATTAATGAGCAAATGGGTAGAGCCGATAAGAGGCTTTAAAGATTTCCCAGCGGTGAGCCAAGCCTCTGGGTTCATAAATTAAAAAGAGAATCAGGACAATACCAAAAACCGAAACGCTCATGGAAGCGGCCGGGGCAATACCTATCCAAGGGAAAATGCTTGCCAGAAGAGGGGCTGCGAACATCACACCTTCATCCAGAAGACGGAGAAAGATCACGCCGAAAAAGACCCCTGGAATGCTCCCACCCCCTCCAATAATCAACATCCCAATGTAATTTAGGGCATGGAGTAAGGTGAATTGCTCGGGGTGAACCACTTGAATCCAATGGGCCCATAAAGACCCGGCAATTCCCGCATAAAAACAGGAGATGAAGAAAGCGAGAAGCTTATAACGATAGAGTTCGATCCCCATCACCTCGGCCGCCAAATCATTATCTCTGATGGCCACGAATGCCCTGCCCACACGAGTGCGAACGATATTTCGAGCGCCATATGTCATCAGTAACATAACGGTGATGATGACATAATAAATTTTTTCATCGCTATCAAAACTAAAACTCCCAATTTGAGGGGCAGGGGGATGTAATCCCTGAGTCTTTCCTGTGATTTCGAGATGGGGGATCAGCCACATCACTACAAAGTGGATCGCGATCGTGGCCATAGCGAGATAAAAACCCTTGATCCGCAGGGAGGGAGCACCTCCGCCTAATCCAATCAGACCCGCTACGATCCCTGAAATAGGAAGGGCCAGGAAAAAGGAAATTCCAGCCTTTCCAGTGAGAACAGCTGAGGTGTAAGCACCAACGGCCATGAAGGCAGCTTGCCCAAATGAAATCTGACCACAGTAACCGCTCACAAGCTGTAAGCCCAGAACGATGATGATCGTGATGCTAAGATGATTGATCAAACTGATGAAATAATAGGATCCGTAAAGGGGGAATGTATAGAGGAAGATTAAGATACTTATCAAAAATCCCCAATGTCTCTTAATTCGCAAAATCGCCATGTCTTGGCTATAATGTTCATCAAACGTCCCGCAAGGCCTCATGATTAAACCTCAACCCTAATTATGGAAGAATGGAATATTGGAATAGTGGGTTATCCAATAAAATGTTATTTATCATCGATCCCTCATTCCAGTATTCCATCATTCCGGTATTACACTCTTTCTATCCTCTTCAGTCCTAATAGTCCATAGGGTTTTACCAGTAAAACAATCAAAAGCAGTACATAAGCGGCAACATCTTTCAGGCCACCTCCCACCAGAGGATCGAGATACCCTGCAATGAGATTTTCAAGCATACCAAGAATCAATCCAGCTAAAAGGGCTCCTGGTAAAGAATCCAGTCCTCCAAAAAGAGCGACGATCAATCCTTTAATGCCAATATAGGGAAGAGGAAAATGGATATCCATGACGTAGGCGGTTCCCATCCCCGCCACCGAAGCGACGGTGGCAGAGATGACCCAAATGATTGAGAAGATGGTGCGGACATTAATCCCCGTGCTTTGAGAAAGTTGATGGTCCTCTGCAGTGGCTCGCATCCCCAGTCCTGTTTTGGTGAATCGAAAGAAAAGGGCCAGGAGTAAAAAAACAAATAAGACGACAGCAAAACTAATCAACTGGACGATACGGATGGGCACGCCTAACAAATCAAATTCCCCCAAAGCTAAGAGCGTGGCGTAGGTCTTTGATTCCCCTTTCAGAATCAGCTGAAACACCCCATCCAAGGCCATAAAAATAGCGAAAGTCATCAGAAAGGCAGAAATTAAAGGTTGACCGATTAAGGGGCGAAGGGTGATGCGTTCGACGAGCCAGCCCATGATGGTGGAACAGACCAGTGCCATCAGGATGCTGATCCAAAGTGGGAGATGCAGGGCCACAAGGCCAATCCAGAAAAAAAGACCTCCAAACGCTAAGAGTTGTCCATGGGCTAGGCTGACGACACGGGTTGATTTATAAACCAGTACGATCGCTGCAGCCACCAAAGAATAAAGCCCACCGATCATCAATCCAGGAATGGCCAGTTGAAGGAATTCTCTCACTGGGCTTCCTCCTCCACCGGGTTGATTTGTATGGCTGTTTTGATCACTCCTTTTCTCCCATCCCGGTAGGTGATGGATGCTTCCACACTGTATTCCCTTTCGTTTCCATAGAGTGCCGTAATCAGATCGCTATAACGACTTTCCACAAAGGTCCTTCTCAACTTTCGGGTCCGTGTCAGTTCCGCTTCATCCGCGTCGAATTCCTTGTGGAGATTGACAAATTTCCTGATTCGGGTCCACTCTGGAAGAAACTTATTAATCCGCTGGATATCCTTTTTGATCAATCCGATCACTTCTGGTTTCTGTGAAAGATCGGTGAAGGTCGTGTATGGGATGCGTCTGGCTTCTGCCCATCGGCCAACGTTTTCGAGGTCAATATTAATGATGGCCGTAACATAATCTTTGTCTTCGCCTCCAACCACCAAGGCATCCTTTATATAAGGACAAAACCTTAGTCGGATTTCAGCAAATTGGGGTGAGAATTTTCGGCCGCTCTTTAACGCCTTGAGATCCTCCATCCGGTCGATGACGACGAGATGGCGATCCTCGTCGATATGGCCGAAGTCACCGGTATAATACCAGCCGTCTCTGATTTTCTCTTGCGTGGCTTCAAGATTTTTGTAATACCCAGAAAAGATGTTTTCACCTTTGACCAATATTTCTCCTTCAGGAGAAAGACGGACTTCTACCCCTGGCATCGGAGGTCCACAGGTTTCGTATTTGATCTCACCATCCAGATGAATGGTGACCAATCCTTGCTCCGACCCCCCGTAGAGTTGCTTGATGTTCACGCCGATGGCTTGAAAATAATTGAGAATCTCCGGACTGACCGCACTTCCTGCGGTATAGGCACATCGAATTCGAGAAAGCCCTACTCGGTCTCGAAGAGGTCGGAAGAGAAACCAATGAGCCATGCGTGAAAGGATTCTCAAAGAAATGCCCGGACTTTTTTTAGATGAACGGAATTCTGCCGCCTGATAACCGATGGGTAGAAAGAGTTGGTACAACCACCTTCTGAGCGCGGAAGTATCCGTAATTTTCGCTTGGATCATTCGATTAATGTTCTCCCATAAGCGGGGAGCAAAAAAGAGGATACTCGGTCCGATCTCTCGGATATTTTCTTGGACGGTTTCCGGTTCTTCAGGGAAATTGACCTCCATTCCGGAAACTAATTGGCCAGCCACACCCACGGCTTGCTCGGCTATCCACCCTGGAGGGATAAACGAGACATAACGATCGCTGTCAGACCAATGATCGACTTTCTGCCATGCCTGAGCAATGGCCACCAATCCACCATGACTGATCATGGCTCCTTTGGGCAAACCCGTGGTTCCAGAGGTATAGCAGATGAGGGCGATTTCTTCTCCTTTTCCATTTTCGATGTTTTTCTCAAAAAGTCCGGCATGATGCTTTTCATATTCCTGACCTAAACGGATCATCTCGGAAAAACTGATCAGGATTGAATCCTCATAGTTCCACAATCCTTTGGAATCCCAATAAATGACTTTTTTTACCAGAGGGAGGTCCTCTTTGATCTGAAGGAGTTTATCGACCTGCTCTTGGTCATGAGCGATGACAAAGGTGGAATCCGAATCTGTCACATAAAATTTGACCTCGGGGGGCGTACAATCCGTAAAAATGCCTACCATGGTTCCGCCGACGGCCTGAACTCCCAATTCAGCCCAGAAGATTTCAGGTTTATTCTCTCCGAGGATGGACACCTTGTCTCCCCGACTCATTCCAAGGGAGATGAGGCCGAGCGAAAAATATTTGACTTTCTCGTAATAATCCCTCCAGGTAAAGCACTGCCAAATGCCCCGGTCCTTGACCCTCATGGCAATCCTTCGATTCCCATAGGCTTCAGCATTCCTTTTGAGAAGCTTGGGTAAGGTATCTTCATGCATAGAAAACTCAATGCAAAATGCAAAATGAAAATTGAAAAATTTAAAATTTAATGGCTAAATTTTCAATTGCACTTTGCAATTTTCAATGATTACTTTCAGTTCCTTCTTCTTCTCCCAGATAGGCACGGATCACTAACGGGTTTTGTCTGATTTCATCTGGTTCTCCTTCGGCAATTTTCTTTCCGAAGTCGAGAACCACCAGCCTCTCTGCGATATCCATGACCACTTCCATATCATGTTCGACTAAGACAATGGGGATCTGCTTGAGTTCATGGATGTCAATGATAAATCGAGCCATATCTTCTTTCTCTTCGAGGTTCATACCCGCCATGGGTTCGTCAAGCAGAAGCAGTTTGGGCTCGAGGGCGAGGGCTCTTCCTAACTCCACCCGTTTTCGCACACCATACGGGAGAAGCCCCACGACCTTTTTTCGGTATGGTTCCATTTCAAGGAGGTCGATGATGTCCTCGACCACTTCTCGATGCCGGATCTCCTCACGACGGGCAGGGCCAAAATAGAGGGCACCCGCTAAGGCGCCGCGTTTCAAATGGAGATGTCTGGCAGCCATCAGGTTGTCTAAAACGGAGAGCCCTGTGAAGAGTTCAATATTTTGGAAGGTTCGTCCAATGCCCATCCTAGCGATCAGGTGTGGGGGGAGATGATGGAGGTTCTGTCCTTCGAAGATCATCCCTCCCTTTTGAGGACGATAAAATCCATTGATGCAATTCAGGATGCTGGTTTTCCCCGCCCCATTAGGGCCGATGATGGCGAGCATCTCGCCCTCTTTCACATCAAAACTGATGCCTGAAAGAGCAGCGACTCCTCCAAAATTCAACCAGATGTCATGGATCGTTAATTTTATCGAAATTTTTTTATCCTTTTGAAAAGGAGGGAAGTAAACGCCTTCATCCTATCCAATCAAACCCAGTCCTGTCAATAGAAAAAATTGACAGTTTGGGTGAAATTGTGATAGATAAATTTTCATATAAGGATCAAACGATGGATGGAATATTGGAAGGAGGGTTCTAAAATTCCGTTATTCCATCAGGGTTCTTTTCGGGCGATTAGCTCAGTTGGATAGAGCGTTGGTCTCCGGAACCAAAGGCCGTGGGTTCAACTCCCGCATCGCCCACCATGTTTAAGATCGAGGGATGGATCAGCGATGAAAAAATGGATGAGTCCTTTACTGGTAATCTTTCTAATTTCTTTTTTCACTGTGGGAATGGCTTTGAGTTCTTTCTCTTTTTTGAAAAAAGGGGGATCGAGAGAGAGCCTCATCTCAGAATGCCGGATCATACTCATCCAGGATGAGGAAAAGAAAGAAACAGATCCTCATATGCTCTTGGTTTGGAAAGAAATACAGAAGAAGCTGGATGAGTGGTTAAAATCGATCAATGAAAGGATCGAAAGTGAAGACGTCACCCGATTGGAGGTCCGATTTTTAGAGGTTTTAAGAAACATTTTGGAGTGGATTAAAGAGAAGGTGGATGCGAAGGTGGATGCAGGCGAAAAGACGAAACCAGAAAGGAAAAAAGGAAGAGGGCTATTTCGAGAGACGCATCAGAAAAATCAGCCATTGACCCCATTGGGATGAAAGAAGAAAGGGTATTCATTCCATCGAAGGAGATCAGATTAGAGGGCCTCTTGAGCATTCAAGAGGCCTCTGCGTTTAAGGGGGGTGTCCTCCTCTGCCATCCTCATCCGCAGTATGGCGGAGATATGAATCATCCAGTGATCACAGTGGCGGCGGAGACAGCTTTTGAAGAAGGGTTCACCACCCTTCGTTTTAATTTCAGAGGTGTGGGGCAAAGTGGGGGGTCTTACGGAGAGGGCGTGGGAGAGAGAGAGGATGTTAAGGCTGCAACGCATTATCTCTCTTCAAGAATCCGGAACGCCATCGCTCCTCTGGTTTTGGTAGGTTACTCTTTTGGGGCATGGGTGGGCTTTCCCATTGCCATCGAAGATGAAAAATTTAAAGGGATGATAGCGGTAGCCCCACCTTTGGAGATTTATGATTTTTCATTCTTAAAAGGTTGTAAAAAGAAAAAGCTTTTCCTTGCGGGGGATCGTGATTTCTTCTGCCCTCCCTCTCGTTTGGAGGCATGGTATGAAAGCCTTGAAGAACCAAAATCTTTAGCCACCATTCCAGGCGCCGATCACTTTTTCCTTTTTCATACTCGATATCTCACTCAACCGTTGAAAGGGTTCTTAAGAGAGTTCTGAACTTAACACTCTTCACCACGAACTATTTTTTCAATCCCCCAGCTCAGTCGATAAAATATGAGACGGATTGAATAAGTACGCAATACCCTTTCCATGGCTTTTCGTATCTTTTGGTCGTCTCCGGCATAAGCTAAAAAGAAACGCCAGCGGTCTGTATGCGTAATCGGCAACCCTTGGCGCTTCCACTTTTCAACGGAACGGTTGAGGCGAAGAAGATTCCTCAATCTTTCTGAATTAGAAAGTGCTGATTTCCGGTAGGAGCGATCAAAATCAATGAGAAGAGTTTGATCCCCTGCTATCAGGATGTTTTTTAATTGGAGATCCCCATGAAAGAACCCAGCTTGATGAAATTGATGAATAAGGCCTCCTATCGAGCGAATGGTTTTTCGCTTCTGGAGGAGATTTTCTTGGGAGGGTTTTGGTCCGAGGTCACAAAGGTATTGAGTTAAATCCTTGGCATATGGGACTTCTAAGGAAAGAAAATAGGCTTGGTAAACAGGTCGAAAAATTCGATGATGGATGGCTCCAACGGAGGGGATGGTAGAAATTCCACAGGATCGGATCTCCTCTGTTAAGGCAAGTTCCCGGAAAGATCGGGATCCGAAAAGATAGAAACTACCCGTGATGGCCCGCAGTAGTCCTCCATGGGAATATTGGCGAAGAATCATTCTTTTTTTACCCTCAAGGGAGATGGAAGGATGAGGCATTCGACCTTTAAACGTGTGAGCGGTTGGACGGTTTTTTTGAAGAAAAGTTTTAATATCCTCAATCCCCTGCTTGAGAAGAAGGTTTTTATACTCTTGCTTCAGCAGGAGAGAGACGTTTCCTTTTTCAGTGAGGGAAAAGGAAGGGGGGATTTGGATGTTTTTAAACATTTTCGATTAAAGTAATGGAAACATTCCCAATTGTCAACTCACTTGATGGGTTGAAGATAAATATCAGAGGAGAGCAAAGCAAATGGAAGCTTCATTTGACAAGGGAGATGGGTTTATTATATTTTTAAACGTCCTTATTTCGATGAGATGGGAGAGAATTGTGGAATACGAACCTGTGATCGGTTTAGAAGTTCATGCTCAACTGGAGACCAAGTCAAAAATATTCTGTGGGTGTTCTACTGCCTTTGGCGAAGAACCCAATAGCCAGACCTGTCCTGTCTGCACTGGGCAACCCGGCTCTCTTCCGGTGGTTAACCGTAAGGCGGTGGAGTTTGCCATTAAATTGGGATTGGCTACCTCCTGTCGAATTGCTCCTTATAGTCTTTTTGCAAGAAAGAATTATTTTTATCCTGATCTTCCCAAGGGATATCAGATTTCAATGTATGAATATCCGTTAGCCGAGCATGGTTTTATTGAAATTATCGCTTCGGGGCAGAAGAAGCGAATTCAGATTATCCGAATCCATATGGAAGAGGATGCAGGAAAACTAAAACACGGTGAAACCCCTGAAACAGAGGCATTCAGTTATGTTGATTTCAATCGTACCGGTGTCCCTCTGGTTGAAATTGTAAGTGGACCGGATATTCGATCCCCAGAGGAAGCAGGGGCTTATTTGAGGAAACTCCGGGCCATCCTTCAATACCTCGAAATCTGCACAGGAGATATGGAAAAAGGGACCTTCCGGTGTGATGCGAATGTCTCTGTCCGTCCAAAGGGACAGAAACAATTTGGGACCAGAACGGAGTTGAAGAATATGAACTCTTTCCGACATGTTGAAAAGGCATTGGAGTATGAGATCAAGCGTCAGGTGGCGGTGCTGGAGGAGGGAGGAGAAGTCATTCAGGAGACCCGACTTTGGGATGTGAATCAGGGGATGACCGTTTCGATGAGGGGGAAAGAGGAGGCCCACGATTATCGTTATTTTCCCGATCCGGATTTAGTCCCTTTAAGGATCGGAGAGGAATGGATTGAGAAACTCCGTCAACATCTTCCTGAACTTCCAGATCAAAAAAAGGAGCGATTGATTGGGCAGTATCAGATTCCTGAATATGACGCAGAAATCCTCACCGCCACGAAAGCCATGGCCAACTATTTTGAAGAATGCGTCCATTTATTTCCGGAGCCCAAATCCGTCAGTAATTGGATGATGGGGGATCTCCTTCGGGAACTGAAGCGAGACGAGAGAGAGATCGATCAATGTCCTGTGAGCCCGAAGCACTTGGCAGAGATGCTTTCCATGGTGAAAGAAGGGACGATCAGTGGTAAAATTGCCAAAGAAGTCTTTGGAGAGATTTATCGAACCGGAAAATTTCCAGCAGAAATTGTGAAAGAAAAAGGTTGGGTCCAAATCCTCGACGAAGGGGAGATCGGGAAAGCCATCGAAAAAGCAATGGAGGCTCATCCCAAGCAGGTGGAGGACGTTCGAAAAGGGAAAGAGAAGGTGTTTGGATTTTTGGTGGGAGAGGTGATGAAACAGACCCAAGGAAAGGCAAATCCCAAATTAGTCAATGAATTGCTCCGCAAGAGACTCAAAGGTGAGGGTTAGATTGAGGGGGAACCTAAAAAGTTTTTACCTAGACCCAAACCTTAACCTCAACCTGAGATAAAGGTCTATGAAATTTAAACCCATTGAATGGAAGAATGATTGTGTAAGGATCCTTGACCAGAGGAAACTTCCTCATGAGGTCAGCTATCTCGAGTGCCGAGATGCCTCTTCAGTGGCAAAAGCGATCAAAACCATGGCTATTCGCGGAGCGCCTGCTATTGGTGTGGCGGCAGCAATGGGGATCGCTTTGGCCGGTGAAAGGATTCGAACATATCGTCCAGAAATATTTCGGAGGGAGATGGAAAAAGTCTGTAATCAGATGGCCAAAACTCGGCCAACCGCAGTGAACCTCTTCTGGGCGACCAACAGAATGAAGAGAATATTGAACGAATCCGTTCTCGATGTGAAAAAGAAGAAAGATCAATTGAAAAAGGAGGCCCTCAACATCTATCGAGAGGATATTGACATCAATCAAAAGATAGGAGAGATGGGCAGGGTTCTCGTTCAGGAAGGGGTAGGGGTTCTCACCCACTGCAATGCAGGGGCTCTGGCAACAGCTGGTTACGGAACTGCCCTGGGCGTGCTTTATGCAGCCTGGGCAGAGGGGAAAAGATTTCAGATCTATGTGGACGAGACAAGACCCCAGCTTCAAGGGGCGAGACTCACCACCTGGGAATTATTGCAAGAGGGATTACCCGTGACCGTCATCACGGATAATATGGCAGGATGGCTCATGAAAAAAGGGAAAATTCATCTCGTCTTAGTAGGAGCGGATCGAATTGCACTCAACGGAGATACTGCCAATAAGATTGGAACTTATAGTCTGGCCATCCTCTCAAAATACCACCATGTTCCTTTTTATGTGGTTGCCCCGATCTCCACCTTTGATCTGACCTTAACATCCGGAGCGGATATTCCTATCGAGGAAAGGGAGATCAAAGAGGTGACCTGTTTCCAAGGAATCCCAACCACTCCAAAAGGAGTGGGGGCATTAAATCCTGCCTTCGACGTAACGCCTCATCCCCTGATTCGTGGATTCGTCACAGAAAAAGGAATTGTCCAGAAGCCTTTCAATAAGAATTTAAAAAAATTGTTTTCGACTCCGAACTTCCGAGAGGCCTGATGAGGAATTCCGTCATTACTTTACTCACCGATTTCGGGACCAAAGACCATTACGTGGCCTCCATGAAGGGGGTGATCTTGAGTATGAATCCCCGATGTACCCTCATCGACATTACCCACCAAGTCAGTCCCCAGAATATAAAAGAGGGGGCCTTCCTTTTGGCTCTTAGCTATTCTTACTTCCCCAAAGGGACAATTCATCTCTGTGTGATAGATCCTGGGGTAGGGGGGGCCCGAAAGCCCATTCTTCTTGTGACCCAAAATTATTTTTTTGTGGGTCCTGACAATGGCCTCTTCAGTTTGGTTGCACAGAGGGAGAAAGTGAAGCAGGTGATCGTCCTCACCCAGTCGAAATATTTCCTTTCTAAGCTCAGCCAGACGTTTCACGGAAGAGATCTCTTTGCCCCAGTGGCAGCCCATCTTTCATTGGGTATCCCACCCAGTGCATTCGGATATCCAACCCATTCATGGGTAAAGGTCCTCTTTGGAAAACCTGTTATTCGAGACCAAAAATTATTAGGGGAATTTCTCCATATCGATAGCTTTGGTAATCTGATCAGCAATATTGATGAAAGACTATTTTCAACGTTTACAAAAGGTCACCCTGTTACCATTCAGGTGGGAAAGAAGAAGCTACACACACTGCGAAAAGGATACTGGGAAGGAAAGCCCGGCGAGCCAATCGGGCTTTTTGGTAGCACCGGCTTCTTAGAAATATCCATCAGAGAGGGAAATGCTCACAAGACATTAAACCTAAGAAGAGGGGACCCGATCATTGTGTCACGAATCAGTCAATCGTGATTCGTCATTCGATCATCTATTTTTAAACCGATCAGGAACCTGAGTGAAGGAGTCAAGGATGATATCGAAGAAGGCAAGAGATATTTCTCCCTTTCTTGTCATGGATGTTTTGGAAAAAGCTCAAGAGATGGAAAGGAGGGGAGAACACATCATTCATTTGGAAGTGGGGGAGCCGGATTTCGATACCCCAGAATGTATTAATGAAGCTTGTTATCGTGCCATTTGCGAAGGGAAAACCCACTACACGCACAGCTTGGGTTTGATTGAGCTAAGAGAAGCCATCGCTGAAGATTATTGGAATAAGTATCGGGTGAAGGTCTCCCCCGAACAAATTCTCGTCGCTTCAGGAACATCACCAGCAATGCTTCTCCTCTTTGCAGCCCTTTTGGAGCCAGGCGATGAGGTCATCCTTTCCAATCCCTATTATCCTTGCTATCCCAATATCATTCAGTTTGTCGATGGAGTCCCTGTCTTTGTTGAGGTATTGGAGGAGGAGGGTTTTCAATATCTGCCCGAAATGATCGAAGCGAAATTGAACCCAAAGGTGAAAGGAGTGATGATCAATTCGCCCTCCAACCCCACGGGAAATGTGATGTCGCCGGAGAGGATGAAGGCCATTGCGAAATTCTCTCCCTTCATCCTCTCCGATGAAATTTACCATGGACTCGTCTACGAAGGAGAGGTCCATTCAATTCTTGAATTTACCGATCGCGCCTTTGTCATCAATGGATTTTCAAAACTCTATGCCATGACGGGATGGAGGTTGGGATACCTGATTGCGCCCAAAGAGTTCATCAGGCCCATACAAAAAATCCAGCAGAACCTATTCATCTCTGCCAGTTCCTTTGCGCAGTGGGGTGCTCTCGCCGGCCTGAAGGAAGCGGAAAGAGATGTCCAGAAGATGAGGGAAACTTACAATCAGCGACGTCGTTTTTTACTTCCCAAGCTCAAAGAGATCGGGTTTGGGATCACGGTGGAACCCACCGGAGCGTTTTATATCTTGGCCAACGCAAAAAAATTTTCTAAGGATTCTTACCATTTCGCTTTTGATATCCTGACGGAGGCCAAGGTCGGTGTTGCACCCGGCATTGATTTTGGGACGAATGCCGAGGGATATCTTCGTTTCTGCTATGCCAATTCGATGGAGAATATCGAAGAGGGGATGAACCGTCTGGAAAAGTATCTAAAACGTTATAAATAATTATTCTTTTGAAAAAATAGAGTGATAAACGTCTAAAATTTAAAAATATAGTTTCTTCCTCTTTCGTTCAAAGCTAAAAAAGTGCGTTAGCATTTGGATAGAGGCATTCTAACGGCATTACTTGCAGGTGTGGGTATTATAAAGAATAAACAGCCATAGGGATTTTGCTTTCTGCTTTTCTTCTGCCACGAATGCTTGACTCTATGGTTTTAAGAACATTGGCTGCATAATATTTAGTGCCACACCTCTTACATACACCGACTGGTACATTTCTAATAAGAATATACTTATCCCTTACCTTTCTGGGCAGGTCAATTATTTTTTCAACAATTGGACCATTACAATACTCGCATTGTTCTCCGTCCCAAAATCCCAATTTAATTCCTCCTTTCATTTCCCTTTTGGTTTGTCTTCATAGACAGTTATGACTCTAACTTTACCAGTAGCCGTTATGCGACATACGATGCCAATATGCCGCCTATCTAAGGAGACGCCAACTATTTCATATTTCCCTTCTTTGGGCCAAGTTCTTCGAATTTTCCCACTTAAAATGCCATGTTCAATATCATAAATGTCAAAACCATCAATCCCGGCCTCATCATCAGCATGTTCTGTTAAGTAAAATAATCCATTACGAACAAGTGCCTTAATCTGTCCTATTTTACTCAATCAAAGATCCTCCCTTACCCATTTTGTATTTTAATATGTTATTTACCATTATGGCCAAATATTCTTTTTAATCTCTCCTTCAATTTGTCCCGTGTGAAGGGCTGACCCCTTGGTTTTTTACTGCCCACAATGAGCAGATAACTTGTTCACATTTGTACTTGGTGCGGATATTCTACCCTTCATCAAATAATTTGCTATAAATTAATATACGGTAAATTCATAATACCCCAATCAACTTTATATTTTATCGCAAATTGAAGAAAAATTTAACAGAAATTTTTGGGTTAAATGTGCAGTACCAGCTTGTAAAAAATTAAGTTTTAAACTTTCACATCCATTTGATTAATTCTACTCACGCATGAGGCGGGAGGCTTGGTGGGCTTTTCGAAGGGGTTCTGGGATTCGGAATCCTCGACAGCTTTTAAGAATAAGTTCAATGCTCGTCATCAAATCAATTCGATGACCGGGAGAAATGAAAAGAGGTTTCACCTTCTCTTTCGTTCTAAGTACAGCGCCTACCTTTTTTCCTTCTTTTCGAATCCATTCAAAATTCCCTTTGGAAGGACCGGGCAAAACGGATCCAACCAACAAAGGGGTCTTAGCACAACCAATCGAGGGGAGATTAAGCCATAAGCCCATGTGTGAAGCCAGGCCGATTCCACTTGGATGGGCAATTCCTTGACCATCAAAAATCATCACATCGGGTTTTATTTTTAATTTCTGAAAGGTTTTGGTCAAAATGGGGCCCTCCCGGAAACTTAAGAGGGTAGGGATATAAGGAAAGGAAACTTTTCCTTCACAGGTAGCCACATCAAGAGTTTCCATTTGGGGAAATGAAAGGACAACGATCGCACCGAAAAGACGATTTCCATTTTTTGAATAAGACACATCTCCTCCTCCGATGGTCCTTATCTCTGAGAAGGTTTTTTTCAGAATGATCCGGTCGTTCAATGCCTCCTGAATATGGATGGCTTCTTCCACACTGACGTCCCAGGGGTGAAGAGGTTTCATAATCTCGCCATGCGCATAGCGCTAAGCGCTTAGCGTCTTTAAATTAGGGTGAGACTTTTTCAATTTGCCCCTTGTTGACTTTTAGAATGGTGAGGGTTCGAATGGCTTTCCCATTTTCCTCGAACCCTTTCAAACCAGAAACTCCTTGGAAGTTTTGGGCCTGCCGCAACTCTTCTTTGAGCTCGAGAGGGGAAGAGATCGCTTTGGATTGGAGAATATCCTTTAAGAATTTGGCTCCATCATAACCGAGGGCTTCGAGAATCTCAGGATCTCTCTGGTAGTTTTTTCGGAATTCCTGAACAAACTGGGCAACGAGAGGGGATGGATCTCTTTTAAAAAAGGCATCGACAAAAATGGCTCCTTCAGCCGCCTTCCCAGCAACGGAGGTCAGACTCGAGCCATGCCATGCATTTGAGCCTAAAAAAGTCACCTTCACATCATAAAACGCCATTTGTGCAATGATGATCGCTACCCGATCGTGAGTATCAGGGATAAAAACCCCATCGACGGAGTGAAGGGATTTGAACTCAGTTTCTTTTTTTCTCTTTCCGTCAGATTCCAGAAGGGGTTCGATCTTAAAAAATCCTTTAATTTCCTGACTGAAGTCAGTTTGATCTTCTTGGTAAACCACCATCCCTGAAATTTTTCCTCCCTTTCGAGGGATCTCTTGCACAAAAAGGTTTTTGAAGTGGAGACCATAAGGAGAATTCGGATAAAAGACAGCAAATGTTTTTAGACCTAATTCTTTCGTCGCAAATTCAACCAATGTTTGAATCTGATCCGAAAGGGAGATCGAGTTTTGGAAAATGAAGTCGCCTTTCGCTTCTTTTTGGGAAAAAGTGAGAAGGGGAATTTTCATCTGTTGTGCCTTTTGAGCGGCTCTCTCTGAGGTGTGACTAAGCAGGGGGCCGATGATGGCAATTGCCTTCTCCTTGGTTGCTAATTCTTCAACGGCTTTTTCTGCCTCCAAAGGATTTCCTTTTGAATCCCGAATGGATAGTGAGATGAGCGGAATTTTCCCTGGAGATTCAAATTCTCTAATCGCTAATTGAATTCCTTGTAACACTTTATCGCCAAAAGGTTGATGAACCCCACTCAAAGGGAGAATCACTCCGAGGGTGTATCTGGCTTTTGGAGGGGGTGGAATCGATTCCGAAAGTTCCTTGGCGAAGATTCCATAATCCACCCCTCGGTATTCCCTCTCCAAATCGATGAGCATCTTTTTGGCAAGCGCGTCATGTCCCTTTCGCTTGGCGAGTTGAGCCAATTTCAATTTTGCATAACCCCCTGCATAGACCCCTCGATAAAGAGATTCAATAGAGTTCAATTCCTCTTCCGAATCGTAGAAATCGATAATAAATTTTATTTTTTTCTTTAGCTCTTCGTGGGGCTGTCCTGGAACGAGTATTCCCTTTCCATACCAATAGAGGGCGTTCGTGTAATCCTTCAATTCAAAGTAGTTTTCTCCCAAAAGGGTGAAAACCTGAACCATTCTGGCTGGGGCGAGAAAAGTTGGGAAAAGTTCATTGAGAATACGGATGGCATCCTTTGGTTTTTTGAGTTGGGTGTAACAGATCCCCATTCGAAATTTGGTTTCATTGATTAAAGGGCTTTTGGGAAAATCGGTGATTAACTTTTTGAAACGCCACAGCGCTCTTTCCGTATCTCCCTTGGATAGGAGAATCTCTCCTTCCCGGAAGAGGAAAGTGTCATCGGGCGAGGAAGGAGGTTGAGCCAAGACAAGACTGTGTATGAGGAATATGAAAAGGAGAATGAGTTTCCATCCTCTACTTCTTTGAGTGATGGGTTGGAGTAACATAATAAATTTCGGGTAAATTTCGGTAATTTTCATTCATATCAATTCCATAACCTACGATAAAAACATCTTCCACATCAAATCCCAAGTAATCTGCCTCCATCTCCAACTCTCGTCGTGCTTTCTTGTCTAAAAGAGCACATATTTTTACAGAGCGAGGATTCGAGAGAATAATCCGATCCTTTAAAAACTTAAGGGTGTGACCGCTATCGATGATGTCTTCGATGATGAGGACATCCTTGCCCTCGATGGGAAGCTCGAGATCCTTCGTGATCTCAATCCTCCCCGTAGTTTTCGTTCCAGAACCATAACTGGCCAATCGCACAAAGTCGATTTTAACAGGAATCTTGAGATGTCGGACGAGGTCGGAGAGAAACACGAAAGCCCCCTTCAGGATACAGACCAAGATGAGTTCTTTTCCGACATAATCCCGGGAAATTTGGTCCGCCAATTTTTTTACAATCGAGTTGATTTCTTCTGCAGTAAACAAGCGATTAAGATGATGTTGATCCATAGAATTTACCTAAACATAAAGGTCACCAGTCTAAAGGGAAGGGCAGGGAAGCCAATTTGGTTAATGGGTTAGGTCATTGGTCTTTCCGCCATAGGCGGATCCACCTTAAGTGGAAAAGAATTCACTTAACCTTTTGCCCTTGCCCGTACTGGCCTCCTCGCCATTACCTTAACCTTAACCCGAGGACCATTTCATTGTTCGGAGTTGATGAATCCGTCATAAAAAATTAAAGAGCGGGTTCCAAGACTACAATTTCCATCTGTTGAGGAAGGGTCGATTGATCGAACGTGGCTTCACTGGTCTTAGGCCGCTTGATATTCGATTTCCCCTTCAAAAAGTCCTCTACGGGTGCAATGGGAAATCCGCATTTCTCCGTCTTGAAATGCATCGGGATAAGGATTTTCGGTTTGATCTGTTCGGCAACGCGTGTGGCTTCCTTTGGGTCAATAGTGAAAAACCCTCCGACGGGAATTAATAGAATATCTACCGGACCGATTTCAGACAACTCTTTATCGCTCAAGAGATGGCCCAGGTCTCCGAGGTGGCTAAGTTTTACCTGATCGATGGTGAGATGGAAGATGGTATTGGTGCCGCGTTCGTTTCCTTTGGAAGGATCATGATAAGTGGAGATTCCTTTTATAGAAATTTCTTTTATTGCCTTTAAACCACTTCCCTTGACCAGTTGG
Source organism: Syntrophaceae bacterium (assembly GCA_013388645.1). Classification (GTDB taxonomy): domain Bacteria; phylum Desulfobacterota; class BSN033; order BSN033; family UBA1163; genus UBA1163. Next base: position 22,824 of record JACAEV010000110.1, read on the forward strand.
AAACCCTTGGGCAGATCCTTGGTATAGTTATGGTCCGCATGGTCGTGGCTGGTCAAAACGATATCTGCCTGGTCGGTGATCTTTCCATAAGTGAGTTGGCCGCCAAAAGCCCCGGGCTCATAAGGATCAATGATTATTTTAACCCCTCGATTGGAGGTGATTAAAAACGCTGCATGTCCATAATATTTGATTTTCATAGAAACCTCCCTTTTTTATAAACGATGAACAATGAACGATGAACAATGAACGATGAACCTTGACTCGATACGGTTAATTCTTAACACTCCATCCTAATCTCTTAACCCCCTTTTAATAACTTATTCTTGACGGCTCGCTTCTTTCCAGAAAGAGTGCCTTTTTTATCTCTTCGGTCATCAATCTTCAAAGTGGTCAATACCCGAAGCGCACCTTTTTTAAAAGGGGTCTGGTGCATTTTAAGGGCGATTTTGAAAAGGTCTTTAAGGTCTCCCTCAATATTTGTTCCCATCGATGAGAGTTCATAACGAACTTTTTCTTTTTTCAATATGCGGAGACATTCCGCCACGTAAGCACTTAGACTCGTCTCGCCTGTTCCAATTGGGACGACGCTGATTTCTAAAATGGCCATGCTTCTTTCCTCCCAAGCAAGTTTTTTAAAAGTTACCATCAACTCATTGAGTTGTCAACGGCCATGAGAGATGCATGATAAAAAACATTTTTTTTTAAAGCAAAGTAAGCTATAATGGTTTTTAAATTAACATGGGCCAGCCACAAGAAATTTCTGGATTAATTGCTTTTTCCGCAGGACTTCTTTCCTTTGTTTCGCCCTGCGTCCTTCCATTAGTTCCTTCCTATATTACCTACATTACAGGAGTATCCTTCAAAGAGCTTACAGAAGCTGAAGCCAAAGCAAAACTCAGATGGGCTACTGTTTTTCACTCCTTTTTTTTCATCATAGGTTTTTCATTCATTTTTATCCTGATGGGAGCCTCGGCTTCTTATTTAGGACAGGTGTTGGCTGAATACCAATACTGGATCATGAAAGCAGGGGGAGTATTGATCATCCTTTTGGGCATTCACTTCACTGGGATCATTAACCTTCCTTTTCTTCAGATGGAAAAACGATTTGAGATGAGGAGGAAACCCCTGGGTTATCTCGGTTCATTTCTGGTAGGGATCGTTTTTGCGGCAGGTTGGACCCCCTGTATCGGACCGATCCTTTCGACCATTCTGATTTATGCAAGCACGACGAAGAGTATGGCGACAGGAATTCTCCTTCTGACTTACTATTCGATCGGCTTGGGTATTCCATTTTTTTTCTCTTCTCTGGCCTTTAATTCATTCCTCTCTGCCTTTGATAAAATCAAGCGATATATGAGGGTCATCACCATTATCAGTGGGCTTTTTCTGATTGCTATTGGGATTCTTTTCCTGACCGATACTTTTAGAGAAATCAATTTCTACCTGAATGCTCTCACCAATCCCTAATGTCACTCGAATGATGAATCATGGACAAGGAACAGTGAACATTGAAGGACTTTGTTCATCGTTTAACGTTCTCCGTTCAACGTTTTCTACTGCCTGACGCTCATCAGGGTGAAGATTCCAGCCAGACCGAAAAGAATGGTGGGAATCCAAGCAGAAAGAAAGGGAGCAAGGACTCCAGATTTTCCGAAGGAGAGGAAGACATAAAAGGTGACCCCATAGGCGAAGCCGATCATGACACTGGCCCCAATGCTCAAAGCGACCCCTCCCGATCGGCCGGTCTTCAGAGCAAACGGGACACCGATCAGGATCATGATTAAATTTAAAAAAGGGTAGGAAAGCTTCGAATAGAGGTCAACCAGGTATCGGGTGGAATCATAACCTGCGGCTTGGATTCTTTGGATGTAAGTGCGAAGCTCTGTATAACTCATCTCTCGTGATTGGCGCTCCATACTTTGAAGGGATTCCCAGCTTTCCAGTAGGGAGAGTTCAATTTCTTTAAAAGGAGTCGTCTGGATGGAGCTTCCATCAAAATCTCTCACCGATCCCTCTAAAAATTTCCATTTTCCATTAATCCATTTGACTTCTTTGGCATCGATCCGTTGAAGACATCGAAACTGATCATCAAATTTATAGAGGGTGAACCCCTTTAAAGCTTTTTCCTCTGTGTCGAGCAATTGGATGTTAAAGATTTGATGGTCACTGCGGAACCAGATTTTATAGTTTTTGAAGAAACTGGCAGGGGTCTCTTTCTTTACCTGAACAGAGAGAAGATATCGACCCTCCTGGTTGGCCTCCGGGACCAGATACTCATTCCCTAAAAAAGAACAGAGTCCAATGAAAAGAGCGATAAAAAACAGCGGGAAGGTGATCCGGTAAAGGCTAACCCCCCCGGCTTTCATCGCGGTGATCTCGCTGTGTCGTGAGAGTGTTCCAAGGGTGAGGAGGGTGGCCAGTAAAACCCCGTAGGGAAGGGTCCATTGAAAAATGACCTCCGGGGTCTTGTAGAGGAGGTAGAGAAAGATGAGGTGAAAGGGAGCTTGATGTTTGATGAAAACATCGATCTTCTGGAAGAAAAGGACAATCATGTAGATGAGGATCAGGCTGCTTAGGCTCAAACTAAAGACTTTCAGATATTCCAAGATGACATATCGATGAAGGACACGGAGACGATCAAACATCTTTGAAAAGTCCTTTCCATTTTCGTTGAATGAAATCGAGCCCTTCGTTCAGCCATACCAATGGTTTAAAAGGGGATTCTTTGGCCGTTTTAATGAGGAGATAGACGCCGAGACCAAAGAAAAGAAGGTTTGGGGTCCAACCTGCCATGTAGGGGAGCAATGTTTTTTTCATGGCGAGGATTTCTGAAATCGTGAGAGAGATATAGTACATCATGATGATAAAAATGCTGAGAATAAACCCGTAGGATCTCCCCGAACGACGAGGTTGAATTCCCAAAGGGACGCCGATCAGGCCAAAAACGATGCAGGCAAAGGGAATGGCATATCGTTTGTGGAGTTCGACCTCCTGAGAGGTGGTGTCTAACCCCACTGCTTTCATCTTATTGATCTTCTCTTTTATCTCATCAATGGACATTTCATGTTCTTTAAGCCTTGCACTCCAAGCCGTAAAGGTCTTTGATAATTCTAATCTTAAGTCATAGGTATCGAATTTCATTTTTTGATAGACCTTTGTTTGGGATTCAGACCGATGGATATCTCCATCCATGAGCCTCAAGATGACCTCCTGAGTTTCGGGGTTATTGACCAAGAAACCTTCTTTGGCAAAGATCGTATGAATTTTCTCCGGATCTCTCTCATCATAAATTAAAATCCCCTCCATCTTTTTCCCTTGAACGGGAACTTTATCGACATAGACCACCAAGCCATTGAACATATCATTAAAGACGCGTTCTTTGATTTCGATGTTTGCCTTGGATTGGGCAATCTGATAGAGCGTTGACATAAACCCTTGGTTTCCCCAGGGAAGGCCATAAAAAACCAAAAAAGTCGTGAAGAGGTAAGCGACAGCAGAAAGAATCGAGATGGGCAAAAAGAGCTGGTACAGACTGATTCCAGAAGCCTTAAAGGCGATGATTTCACTATCGCCGGATAACCTTCCGAAGGAGAGAAGTGTCCCCAAGAGGAATGCCATCGGAATCGTGAAGATTAGAAAAGAAGGGGAGATGAAAAAGAGGAGCATCAGAATCTGCGAAAGACTGACTCCACTGACAATTAATTCAATGAGCCTTAGTATCTTATCCATAAGGAGGATGACTGTAAAAGTGAGCAGGCCGATGAGAAAGATGGGGAATGTCTCTTTGAGGATATAGAGATATGCAGTTTTTCTCATGTTTAGGTATTCTAAGGGACAGATAGGGGGTTGTCAAGGAAGGTCTGGAAAAGCTTGACAAATTTTGATGGATGGATTAGATATGATTTAGATCGCGGGGTGGAGCAGTCCGGTAGCTCGTCGGGCTCATAACCCGAAGGTCGCTAGTTCAAATCTAGCCCCCGCTACCAATAAAATCGAGAGGTTGCAGAATTTTTTTTGCAACCTCTTTTTTCTTGCTTAGTTTTTTATTCCTACCATTATCCAATTCCAATTAGGGCACTCAATTCGTTTCAGACCTTCTTTTTGAAAACCTTGATTCTAAGACATCGTAGAGATTGATGAACCCATACTTTAAGGCATAGAGAACGATGGAGGAGACATCCGGGGCATTTAATTTTTTCATAAGATGGATTTGGTTGTTTAGGACTGTCCTCTCACTGATATAAAGCTCATTCGCAATTTCTTTATTCCCATAACCTTCTGCAATGAGATGGAGGATGGTCCGTTCGCGAGGAGTAATCATCTGTGAACTTTGTTTTGCCTGCCGAGACTTTATCAAGGCCGTCTCACCTCCTTGATTAAACTCATCTGGTTCTAAAAAATACAAATTTTATGCCAAGGAAGAACGTTTACAGTGGTTTACTTGATTTGATAGGAGTTGATTCAAATTGATTTGGCACTCAGGATAAAAGAAGAAATAGTTTTCCATTTTTTACTAATTTGTGGTCATCGCCTGAGGATAAAAAAATTATTTTCGATCATTTTTTTCTTTTCATTTCTTCAACTTCAATATCGACCTGTTTAAGTTTCTGAATGAGACGGTTTAATTCTCCATTTTCTTGAAGGATTCCGATCCATATTTTGGCCTGGTCAACCAGGGTGCTTTTGGGATAGGCCTTGAGTAATCTATTGAAATAATCGATGGATTTATCAATATCTCTCTGTGGGTTTCCAAGGTGTGCGTAAATGAGTCCCAGGTTGAAAAGAGCTTCATCTTTTGGAAATCGAGGGTCAGTGGCTGTCAGAATCTTCTGGTTTTCACCCACCGCTCCCTCGTAATTCCCCTGAGCCAAGAACTTATTGCTTTGAAGGATATGGTCCCGACCCAATTTGGGTTCTTCCATTTTCGTTTCAGAAGGTTTTAGCTTTGATGATTCCTGAAGCGATCGGTTTCGCTTTTCCATGTCCTGAATCGTATCGGCCATTTTTTCGATCTTCTTGGCGGATTCAACGTTTTCCCTTAAAATGCCCACCCAGATTTTAGCTTGTTCTGCGAGAGGACTATCAGGGTATTCCTTCAACATTCTCAAAAAAAGATCGATGGATTTTTTATAATCTTTTTTCGGGTTTCCAAGATGAGCATAAATCAGGGCGATGTTAAAAAGGGCTTGGTCCTCTGGAGGCTGACGAGGGGAGAGCAAAAGGACCTTTTCGTATTCGGTGATGGCTTCCTGATAGTTTTTTTTGGCCATAAGGATTTGGCCACGCAAGAGATGTTCCTGGGCCTCATCCGTTGGCCTTGATTCCATGACTACAGGTTTAGGCTCCTTGATCAAAGCGCAGCTTATAAGAGAAAGAGAGATCAGGCTGGCAAGAAGAAGAAAAAGATACTTCCGTGCCCGAGCTGGCTCTCTGCCCATATCTTACCCCCATGATGGTTGATAATTTGTTTGGCAATGGCTAACCCCAATCCCGTCCCCTGGGTTGAGCCTGTTCGATCCGTGATGACCTGCTGGAATTTTTCGAAAATGGTGATGAGATTTTCTTTTGGGATGCCTGGTCCTGTGTCGGCAATGGCCACCTCCACCCCATGGTCAACCGTGCGAGCCGATACCTTGATGCGACCTCCCTCTGGGGTGAATTTAATCGCATTTCCGATAATGTTTCGCAGTGCCTGAAGTATCCTTTCGCCGTCCACCTTGACTACAGGCAATCCCTCCGTCATCTTCCTTTCGAGGATGATTTTCTTAGAATCCACCAGAGGCCTTAATTCTTTGATCGTTTGGTCAATCAAAGGTGTAATGGGTTGAGGTCGAAGATGAAATGACATCATTCCGGCTTCCATCTTTGAAAGGTCCAAGATGGAATTGACCAAACCGATGAGCCGATCGCTTTCCTTTTCAATCACCGTCAGGAGTTCTTTTTGTCCTTCCGTCACAGGACCCTCCACTCCATCCCGGAGGAGGTCCATTCCCATTTTGATTGAGGAGAGAGGGGTTCGGAGCTCATGGGTGACCAGAGACAAAAAATCGGATTTCATCTTATCTAATTCATTCAACTTGTTACACATGAGATTAAATGCACCTGCCAGCTCAGCTAATTCGGGGGGGGAGGTGAGACGAAGATCCCCTTGAAAATTTCCTTGCCCAATTTCCCTGGTCTTCTTCTTCAGAATAGAGACAGGTGCCGTGATGCTTCGATGGATAAATAAAGAGACAAGTATGCCAATGAGGATAAAGGCTCCTGTCATCACCATCCCCACTTGCCGAAGTTCCATTCCGATCTTATATAATAACCTCGTCTTATCGGTCGCATTCTGTCTGATGGTCGTTTTCAGTTTTTCAATTTCACTGATGATCGATTGGGTGGCCTCTTCTTTCTGTTGATTCAGCGGCAGATGGGATGGAGGATATCCTCTTTTGAGATCCTCTGCTTCCTCATGGACCAGTGATTGATAATTCTGGAAAAGTTCTTTGATATTTTTCAGAGAGAGACTTGTTTGGGAGAGGTCTGCCAGGGGGGTCATTTCTTCAAGATATCGATCGAAATCATTCTTCAATCGTAAGAACTCAATGTAAAATATGTCATCCTTAGAAATGATGAACTTCTTTTCATATCGGACTTGAGAGTAGATCAGGTCTAAAAGTTTCTCCGAATAATCCAACATCTGATTATTGACGGTGAGGATCGATTGGGTGACTTCGTTAATTTTGACCATCTGATAAAAGGTATACCCCCCCATGGCGATGACTAATATAATGAGGATTAGATATCCAATGAGAACCCTTGAAAAAATGGTCAATTTCATATTTTAAAGTTCTTCTTAAAAGGGCGAAAAGGTCATGAGCAAGGTCAGAAACCATTCCCTTTCGATCGTCCTTGGGCTCATTATATCACAATCTTAAAACAAATAGGATGAGGAATGCCAAATCTTTGTCATCCCGCCGTCTCGGGTACAAAACAGGATCGATAGGGATGCTGGAGAAAATGTTAGAGCGGGAACCTTAGCTTTGTTCTTTAACTTGATCGGTTCATTCAGCCGATCTTACGACTCCTTTCCATCAGTGAATTCAGCCTTACCATCACCGAGGGACGACCTAATAACCTTTTTCTCAGTTGAACTAATTTATTTTTTGTTCTAATATAACAAAAATGAAGGCGATGAAAAGAAAAATCTTAGTGGTCGATGACAATGTAGAATTTGTCGGGCTGGTCAGGCGATTGCTGGAACATAAGGATTTCCAGGTTTTCATTGCTTTGGATGGAAAAACGGCTGTCGAAAAAGTTCGTTCAGAGGAGCCGGAGATCGTGCTTCTCGATTTGAAATTACCCGATTCACCCGGTGAGGAGATATTAAAACGCGTTAAAGAAATAAATCGGGATATTGCCGTGATCATTGTCACCGGGTTTGGGGGCGAGCAGGTGGCCGTCGATTTAATGAGAAAGGGAGCCATCGACTTTCTCTCGAAACCCATTGATAGCGACGTCCTTTATTCGGCGGTCAAGAACGCCTTCGAAATGCGAGATGCTCAAATTGAAGATCGACAGTTTGAACAGCATCCCACGTTGGAAAAGTTTTTTCCCTTTTTAGCTCATGAGATTCGAAATCCCCTCCATGCCATTTCTGGGGCCCTTGCGATCATCCGGAGGCGGTCGGATTTAAAAGACGAGGTCCTCGGGCAATCGATCAACATTATTAATGAAGAGGTTCACCATTTAAATGAATTTGTCCAGGAGTGTTTGAATTTTGTAAGACCTCCCGACCAGGTTCGTTTTGTCGAGGTCGGAATGAATGAAGTCATTTCGGTCGTGATGAATATCGTCTCTCACATCTATGAATCCGAATCCAAAAGAATCAAGGTCATCCAAGATTTGGATCCTCATCTTCCCAAAATTTTTGCCAATTATGAAGAGATCAAACAAGCCTTTATCAATATTGTGAAAAATGCTTTTGAGGCAATGCCTGAGGGAGGGGTATTGTCGATCCAGACGGCTTGTAAAGCGGAATCTACCCCACTCATTGAAATCATTTTTGCAGATAACGGGATTGGCATCAAACCAGAAAACTTAAAATCCCTATTCAATCCTTTTTTCACTACCAAACTGAGGGGCACGGGATTGGGGTTAGCCATCTGTCGAAGAATCATCGTTGAGCGGCATCATGGGAGAATTCAGATCGAGAGCGAAGAAAAGAAGGGGACAACCATTCGAATTGAATTACCCTCAACCCGTCCGATAGGAGAGTGACCATCGTGTCTCAACCCTCTATTTTAGTCGTCGATGACGAGCCCAATTCCCTTTTTGGCCTATGCCAGGTATTAGCCGATGAGGGATTTCATACGCTTTCCGCTGAAAGTGGGAAGAAGGCGTTAGACCTCCTCAAAACGAATACTGTGAATTTAATCGTTACCGATGTCAGGATGTCCGATTTTTCTGGGATGGATCTCCTTTCAGAGGTAAAGAGAGCCGATCCCCACCTTCCTGTGATCCTGATCACCGCTTATGGCTCTGTGACCATGGCGGTCGAGGCCTTAAAAAAAGGGGCCTTCTATTTTTTTGAAAAACCGATCTTTGACAAATTAGAAAGGTTTTTTATTATCATTCGCCAAGCCCTCAAAGCCCAGGAGATGGAAAAAGAGATCGACTACTTAAGAAAAGAGGTGACGGAAAGATATTCTTTTCCGAACATCATTGGGGACCACCCCAAAATGCTTGAGATTTTTGATCTCATCAGAAAAATTGCCGAAACCGATGCGACCGTTTTGATCCAAGGGGAGAGCGGGACAGGAAAAGATCTCATCGCAAAGACCATTCACTACAACAGCCTGAGGAGAAAAAAACCGTTGGTCACAGTGAATTGTGGCGCCTTGACCGAAAGTCTTCTCACCAGCGAGCTATTTGGTCATAAGAAAGGGTCTTTTACAGGGGCAATTAAAGACACCATCGGTCGTTTCCAGGCTGCCGACGGAGGGACATTGGTCTTAGATGAAATCGGTGAGATCCCCATGAATTTCCAAAAGACGCTCCTCAGGGTGATTGAAGAGAAGGAGTTCGAAAGGGTTGGAGAGAGCCAGCCGACCAAAGTTGATATTCGAATTATTTCGACGACCAACCGAAATCTTCAAGAAGAGGTCGCCAAAGGAAATTTTAGGGAAGATCTTTTTTACAGATTGAGCATTGTTCCGATGACGATCCCTCCCCTAAGAGAACGGATTTCAGATATTCCTTTATTGGTCGATTATTATCTCAAGAAATTCCAAAGGGGGAAAACTCTGATTCGAATTGAGCCCGATGTCATCGAACAATTGAAGACATTTTCTTGGTCCGGAAACGTAAGAGAATTGGCCAATATTATTCAGCAGATGACAGTATTTTGCGGAGGAAATACGATCACGATGGACGATCTCCCTTCTTCCCTTTTTATAAAAAATGGAATGGAGGTGAAAAAAGAAACGGGGAAACTCCATTTGATAAGAATGGTTTCTGAATTAGAGAAAAAGTGGATCGTCACAAAATTGAGAGAGACCAATTGGAACCAGGAAAGGGCGGCAAAACTTTTAGGCATCACTCGGAAAATGCTAACCAATCGAATCAACAAATACCACATCAAACCACAAAAAAATAGATTAGGAGGTTTTAAGAGTTGGCAATAAATTTGCATTAAAACTGCCCATGTCCACCCATTCGATTCTCCTCATTGACCCGTTTAAAAATCTCCTCAATGCTTACCGGATGATCTTAGGAGAAGAACAATATCAAGTAGATACGACGATCAATTTAAAGGATGCTTACGATTTTTTTAAGAAAAGAAAATATTCTGTCATCATCACAGAATATATCCCTCCTTATGAAACAACCGATGATTTTATTCAATGGGTAAAAAAGGGCTCTCCAGAAGTCCATATTCTCATCGTTACGAATGCGACGATTGACGAAAAAACCTATGAAAAACTTTTTGCACTTGGAGTGGGCGATATTATATTGAAGCCCTATTCTCCGGAAAAAATTCTTGTCCATATTAAGAGGGGTTTAAAAGAGAGAAGTTTGATTCTTAAAATACGAGAGATGGAAAGACTTAGTCTTCTGGAGCCGATCTCAGAAGAAATTCAAGGGCTTATATTTACTCCTCCTTTTTTTAAAAAGTGCCTTCGCCAGGAGATTAAGAAGGCTAAGCGGCATCGCCATCCTTTTTCTCTGTTATTGATCCAGATTCCGAAGACGAATGATTTAGCTGATCGGTTCGAAAGTTTTTATGCAGACCTTTTAAAAATTTTAAGAAAGCATACGAGGGAAGAAGATTTGATAGGCAGAAGTAATGGTGAAATAGGTATTATTCTCCCAGAAACGGACCAAAATGGTTCTCAGGCCCTCATGAAAAGACTTTTAAATTTGGTTGATCAATATCCGTCTTTCAAACTTGATGATGTGATGAAGGCGTCTGTTCAAGCCCTATTTTTTCAATCATTTACGTATCCAAATCGATTTGAACTTCCTAAAAGTCTAAGCCCTGTTTTGGGCGAAATTGACAGATGATGAACTCGTAAAAAGTCCGATTCAGCCCATTATTGTCATTCCCGTGAAAACGGGAATCCAGTGAATTCAAATACTTCTGGACTTCTGCTTTCGCAGGAGTGACGGGTGGGGAGACTTTTTACGAGATTCTCACAGATAATATATTCCGCAATAAATCCGCTTCTTCTTTTCATTTGTTCCTCACATATACAAGGTTTTAAAAAAACCAACAAAGCATTTCTATAATAAAAACGAAAAGTTAACTCATGCGATTATTAAATGGCCATAGGATTGAATCTACCATTTTGGATGTGTCATAAAACTGCTTGTAAATATTAAACTATTATTTCATTATGTGCCATTTGGCGCAGCGAATTTACCAAAAGGTAAATCATTTATTTAGTGGCATCTTATTGAAAAAACATATTTTTTAAAAAATTAATAAAATCAATAAGATAAGATAAATCAATTTATGATGGTGAAATGGTATAGGAATTGCTATTTTTCTATCCTATCTCAATACAAATATCACCCATTTTTGAAGGTGGGCTTATGGCCAAAGAGACAGTTCTCATCCTCGATAAAGAATTTCATACACAATGGACGCTTAAAACACTCTTAGAAGGAGAAAAATATATTGTTCTTGCTGTCAATAGCATTGAGCGAGCTTTACAGAATTTCCAAGAATTTGAGGTTTCCTGCCTGATCACCGAATATCGAATCGATGACCTTTGCACTCCAGACATGGTCCGGGAGCTGAAAAAGAAATTTCCAGAACTTTATGTGATGATGCTCACTCACGAGAATTTAGATGAGACTGAGTATCGAAAAGTAATGAATGCTGGGATTGATGATTTTTTCCTGAAACCAATTTCGAGCATCAAGATTTTGGTCCATCTCAAAAAAGGATTGAGACAACGGAAGATGCTTGTTCAAAAGAAACGTTTAGAACAACAGTTGAATGCCATGAAGACGAACCGAAGTGTCGGAGGAGTTGCTGTCAGTAAGTGAAGCTCCATCTCTTCATCAGTCATTTTTACAGAAATTGCATTTAGCCGATTGGAGACATTATGGAAACGGAGTTTACGCAAAAACAATTTGAAGTCACCTCTCCTGCTCTTTTTCCTCTCGAAAAAAAGGGGAGGGTATTTACCCTTTTTCAAAAAGTTCAAGGAGCCTTGCGAAATGTCCCTGATTTTGGTGAAACCTGCAGGGCGATTTTGGATGCCGTGATTGACGAAATGGACGCTGATAACTGCTCCTTGATGTTGAAAGACCCCGGGACAGGAGAGTTGACCATCCGCGCCGCTCGTGGGAAGAATGAAAGGGAGAGCATTTATTATTCTGATCACTCCGGTCGCGGGAAGCGGTTCAAATTAGGAGAAGGGATTGCAGGGCGGGTTCTTAAAGAGGGGCAGGCCGTCATGGTAAATGACGTCGATAAGGAACCCCATTTTGTGAAGGTGGCAGGGCTAAACAATGGAGTCAATTCTTTGATCTGTTTTCCAGTTCGCGAAAAAGACCAGGTGGTGGGAGTTTTCAACCTCAGTCATTCCAAAAGGGGTGCTTTTAATGAGGAAGATAAATTAGCTCTGGCTTATATTTCCAACCAGATGGGGGCGGCACTGACCTCAGCACGTTTCTTTTTAGAAATCAAAGAGATGAATCGACTGGTGAGAAATTCCACCAAATCTTTTTCTAAAGAAAAAATTGTTCCACTCTTTCCTCGTTCTGCTTCCACGTTTGTTGAAGTCGGTGAGATGAGAGGAAAGGATGGGATCTTTCTTTATGCCAATGAGAAAATGCGTCAGGTTAAAGAAATTATTGATCAGGTGGCCAATACCGATGTCACCGTCCTCATCCAGGGAGAAAGTGGTGTGGGAAAAGAGGTAGTCGCCCGCTCGATTCATCTCAATTCTTTTCGTCGCGAGAAGCCATTTGTCAAAGTAAATTGCGCTGCTTTGCCTCAGGAGCTTTTGGAGAGTGAGCTGTTTGGCTACGAAAAAGGGGCCTTCACAGGGGCTTATCGTCAGAAACCGGGGAAGTTTGAATTGGCCAATGGGGGGACGATTTTCTTAGATGAGATTTCAGAGATGAGCCTTTCCCTTCAAGGTAAACTTCTTCAAGTCCTTCAAGATAAGGAATTTTCAAGATTGGGGGGAAAAAGGGATATCCAGGTGGACGTCCGGGTCTTAATTGCAACCAATAAGAAAATAGAGGAAGGTGTGAAGAACGGGCAATTCCGAGAAGACCTATACTATCGACTGAATGTGGTCAATATCACGATTCCCCCTTTAAGGGAGAGAAAAGAAGAGATTCCCATCTTTATTGAATATTTTTTAGATAAGTTTAGTAAAAAATACCAGAAACAGATCCATCCAATTTCATATAAAATGATGAAGGCTTTTTCTCAACATCATTGGTCTGGGAATGTTCGAGAATTGGAAAATGTCATCCAACGATTTGTCGTGCTGGGAGATGAAGACCTGATTATTGAGGAATTAGGGTCCGGTATCAAGCCGACGATTAGTCAAGAAAAGAAAGGTACGGCTGAACAAATAAAAACCTGGCCGTCGTTGAAAAAAGTCCATCAGGAGGCTTCAATCAGGGCGGAATCAGAGATGATCCTCAAGGCATTAGAAATAACCAATTGGAATCGGAAAAAGGCAGCTCAAAAATTAAACGTGAGCTACAAAACCCTCCTCAATAAAATTAAGGAATTTGGTCTCGATCATCGATTTGTTCACCCCAGGTTGTGAACCTCATCCTTTCATCACGTTCCTTTTAAATTCCACATAAAATTTAGGATCAAATATCCCCCCCCTTTTTCTTAAAGGGGGATGGGAGGATTAGTAATTTGTATGATTCGCTGGGGGCGATTAAATAATGAAAAATTCAAAATAAGTTAACGTAAAAAGAAAGCAATGCATTTCTACTTTGAGAAAAGATTTTTATTATTTTTGAACATAGTTGGAATAAGAGAAATCAAATTCAATTTTTTTCTAAAAAAGAAAATGTGGAAGTCCTTTACCACTTTTTTCCCTCCTCGTTCCACTTTTTCAATTCCTTTTTGAAGAGAGATGAGGACTCTTTTCTATGAGAGTAAGAGAATATAATTCAATTTCAAGAGGTTATTTAAGAGTAGTCTATGGCATCGTATTTGGCATATAGATTGCTCTTAATATAAAACCCATGAAAGAAATTTATCAGCTTATTTTTTCCAATAGTTCTCAAATGAGTAGAATCAAAACGGTCATTGATGAGATCGCCAAGACGGATATTACTGTTCTGATAAAAGGGGAGACTGGGACAGGGAAAGAATTGCTGGCTCAGGTGATCCACTCCCATTCCCCTCGAAAGGATAAACCTTTCGTAAAAGTAAATTGTGCGGCCATTCCAAAAGGTCTCCTCGAAAGCGAACTGTTTGGGTTTGAAAAGGGAGCCTTCACAGGGGCTTATATCAAGAAACCCGGGAAATTCGAATTAGCCAATCATGGGACGATCTTATTAAATGATATCGGGGAAATAGACATTTCTGTTCAGGCCAAACTCCTCGATATTCTCCAGGATGGGGTGTTTTCCCGTTTAGGGGGGGATGGAGAGGTGATGGTCAACACCCGTGTGATCACCACCACCAAAGACCATTTAGAGAAATCGGTAATGGAGGGCCAATTCCGGGAGGATCTATTTTTCAGGGTCAACGTCATGAACATCACCCTTCCCCCTTTGCGAGAGAGAAAAGATCAGATCCTTCCTCTTTCCCAATATTATTTTGATTTCTATAAAGAGAAGTTTGGAAAAGCAATTCCTCCATTTTCGTCAAAAGCGATTCACACCTTTCAAGAGTATCCCTGGCCTGGGAATATTCGGGAATTAGAAAATATGATTAAGCGAATAGTCCTGTTCGGCGAGGAGGATCTCATTCTGGAGGATCTCATGAGTCGGAGTAAGGACAATGGAAAAAGTCCAGAAGGACTTAAAAATGGTTCGTCAAACCCCATGAAAGGAGAAGAGTATTTTAACTTAAAGGATGCAGGGAAAAGAGCGGCTGAGGAAGCAGAAAAAGAGATCATTCTAAACATATTACAAGAAACCCATTGGAACCGAAAGAAGGCAGCCCAATTGCTTCACGTAAGTTACAAGGCTCTTCTCAATAAGATTCAAAAATATCATTTAGATGGCACGAAAGATGACGTTGAATGGAAAAGAAATTAGTGAAAAAACTCTAAATGAGTGTTTCAGACACAGATCATCTCTAAACAGACGAGACGGGGGAGAAGGTGGAAAAATTAGAGGGCAAATTCGCGGAGAGCGTGGAGCTGGGATCGGGGAGGGTGGTGAATCGAGATTTATTTCTTTTTCTTTTGGACCTTGAAGTGAAACGGTCTCGACGTTACCAAAATTTCCTATGTCTGATGTTTTTCAACATTCAACCATTTTCTAAGAATGGTAATGGGGGAGGGTTACAGAACTGCTACGACACATTAACGAAGATTTTATTGGAGGAGATGCGCGAAAGTGACATCATCGGTACTCTTGAATTAAACAAACTCGTTGTTCTTCTCCCTTATGCTGATGCCAAAGCAGGAGCCTATGTCCAATCCCGTTTTGAAGATGTAATGAAATATTATGATTTTAAAAGTAAAGGGTTTGAAATCAAAATTCATCAGGTCTGTTTTCCTGTTCATGGTACCGATACGATGGATCTCATTCGAAAAGCCTTAGAGGCGGAAACAACATAATCAAATCCCCCCATCCCCCCCTTTTCTAAAGGGGGGTGAGGGGGGATTAGGGGCAGAAAAATGAAAAAAACAGTTTACATCGGGTTATTTGGGTTACTGGTCTTTTTAATTTTTGCACCAATTGTTTTTTCACAAGCTGACAAGGAGGTCATGGTGAAAAAGCAGGCCCAGGCAGAAGTCCCTGCCGATAGTGACCAATATATTATTGGAGCGGAGGATGTCCTTTATATCCATGTGTGGAGAGAGGATGCCTTATCGAGAACGGTCCCTGTGAGGATGGATGGGAATATCTCTCTTCCGATCATTCAAGAAATTAAAGCCGCGGGGCTGACTCCACTTCAATTAAAAGAAGCATTAACCCTGAAATTAAAAGAATTTATTGAGACCCCCACGGTTTCCGTCACCGTGATGGAGGCCAATAGCTTCAAGGTTTTTGTTACAGGCCAGGTCAGAACTCCAGGGGTTTACCGACTGCGAAGTGAAACGACGGTGCTTCAAATCATCCCGATGGCAGGTGGGTTTACGGATTGGGCGAATCAAAAGAAGATCTTGATCCTCAGGAAAGAGAACGGGAAGGAAAAACGAATCATTGTCAATTATAAAAAAATTATGCAAGGGGGCGATCCGGGTTCCAATATCGTTCTTAAAGCTGGCGATACCATTATTGTTCCGGATTAAAAAATTTATCCAAACTTCCCTCCCCTATTATGGGGGAGGGTGAGGGTGGAGGTGAAGAGATAACATTAATCGGGGTGAAGAGATGAAAAAAACAAAAAGAATTGCCTGGATGGGTTGTCTAACAGCGTTGCTTCTTATGTTATTACCCACTATGGTCCACGCTTGGGCAGAAGATATTTTCTCTCATTTTCAGGTCTATATTACTGCCGAGGAGGAATATAACAGCAATCTCGACCTGACATCGAACAGACTAAAAAGAAGCGACTATATTACTACGGTCTCTCCCGGATTAAGATTTTCCACCTCACCAAAGTCTCCGACAACCGGTGAATTTAGAAGAGAACCCACAGCCGAAGATAGGTTTGGAGTGGATTTGGACGTTCGGGCAGGATTCGTCTTTTATGCCAAAGAACACGATGACAATTATATCAGTCTCAATGGGACGCTCAATGCCTGGTATGCCTTCACCCGGAATTTCACTTTCCGGGTCAGGGATTATCTGGTTCGGTCCGATGAGGTAAGGGAACAAGATTATTCAGTGACTGCCATCCCTGGTCAAAGTCTCCTTTCGCGAATGAGCATCAGGGAGCCTTATTACCGGAATGTATTTGAACCTTCTCTCGAATATCGTTTCGGAAGAGACAACGTTCTTACGCTCAATTACAGGAATAACATCTATGAAATCAGTAGCCGCACAGCCGAGGATAGCATGGAAAATTATGTCAATCCAAGGCTCACTTATTGGTTCAATGTTAAGCATGGAATCTATCTGGAGTATGGTTTCACTCTTGCAGATTTTGAAAATTCTCGAGATTGGGTAGGCCACCTGGGAACAGCACGTTACATGTATCGGTTTAATCCGAGAACATCCGTTTTTGTAGAATATACTCAATTATGGCGTAATTTTGATAAGCCTTCCTTCGGTGAAAACACTGCATTGGATTACGTGGTGTACAGGCCAAGCATCGGCATTGAACATGCCTTTAGCCCCACCCTCAGCGCAAGGGGTCAATTTGGATATTTTTGGCAGGATCCTAATGGGGGCACCACCACCGATTCGTTCTACTACGATGTGAGCCTTACAAAACGGGCTGGGAAAACGACTTATACCCTCTCCTCTCAAGGAGGATACACGGAGGATTATTTTACCTCAGAGAATCTTGGTTTTACGAAATATTACCGGGTCGTCGGGAGAGTGACTCATCAACTTCTGCAAAGGATGAATGTCGGCCTTTTTGGAAGCTATGAATGGGCCAAATACCCTGGAACCGTGATAGACGATAAAAAACCAAAAGATCAGATTTGGGCGGTAGGATGCAACGCCTCTTATCAGATCCTGAGGTGGCTGACTATTTCATTGGATGGTTCTCACCGGGAGAACCGTTCAAACATTGAAGATAGAGACTATAGCGAATACCGCGGAATATTGCGGATCACGGCTACTTATTAATGCGTGAGGTGTAAGGTGAGAGGTGTTAGGCGGTAACCCGAAACTCGCAACTCGTAACAGATCGGTAGAATTCTCCCTTATCGTCTTACCTCATGCGACTGACGAACTAAGATGGAGCTAACACGATGGCACAAATTGAAACGTCCTTCAACATCCAAGATTACTTAGCCATAGGCCTTCGCCGAAAATGGTACATCATTATTCCATTAATAGTTGGCGTTCTGGCCTCCGTTGGGGTTTATAAATATCTGCCCAAAGTCTATCAGGCAACGACTCTGATCCTGGTTCAACCCCAGAGCGTACCAGAGAATTATGTACGATCAACGATTACGGACTCTGTGGCCAATCGATTAAATACGATCAGCCAGGAAATCATGAGCCGCACCCGGTTGGAGAAGATTATTCATGAATTTAATCTTTACCCCAATCTTCGCAATAAAGCTCCCATGGAAGTAGTGGTTGAGACCATGAGAAAAGCAATCGAGGTGAAGGTGCAAGAGCAAAGGAGAGAGCGTTCACAAAACTCTTTTACCATCTCCTATGAAGGAGAAGAACCTAAAACCGTGATGTTGGTGACCAATAAACTTGCCTCCATGTTCATTGAGGAAAATCTAAGAGTTCGTGAATCCCAGGCGGAAGGCACTTCCGAATTCCTTGCTAAAGAACTCCAGGGGATGGAACAACGATTAAAACAAAAAGAATACGATATTCGAAATTTTAAAGAGCGATCCATGGGGCAACTCCCTCAACAATTGGATGCGAATCTGAGAATCCTCGAACGTTTACAGGACCAGCTCAAGACGACCAATGAGAGCATAAGAGCCGCAGAGGATAGAAGCGTGCTGTTTCAAAATCAGATTGAACAGTTAAAAGCAAGGGATCGATTTTCCACTCCCCGAAGTTCACGTGGATTGGGGGGCACGGGTTCCGAGGAATTGAATCTGGGGAGAGCGACGGATGACCCGATCGTGATCCAGTATGATAATCTCAAACGCGAATTAGCGACCGCACAGTCTAAATATAAAGAGACCCACCCGGATGTAATCGATCTGAAGAGAAAAATAGCAAACCTCGAACCCAAGGTTAAGGAATGGTTAGAAAAGCAAGAGGCTGAGAAGAAAGAGAGAGCCAGGACCCGCCAGGGAGCAATCATTGAAGCAGATTTGTCTCCACCCACTCTGGACCCCAACACCGAAAGGCTCATCACCCAGTATACAGAACAATACAATGCGGCTTTGCTCGAAGCGAAGCGAGCAAAGGAAGAGGCGAAATATTTGAAAGAACAGCTCACCCTCTATCAGCGAAGAATTGAAGATACACCCAGAAGGGAACAGGAATTAGTCCTTCTAACAAGGGATTACGAACTCCTCAAGACGAATTATCAGTCCCTTATGGATAAAAAAATCCAGGCGCAGATGGCAGAGAATCTCGAGAGGAAGCAACAGGGCGAGCAATTTAAAATTTTGGATCCCGCACGACTTCCTGAACGGCCATTCAAACCCGATCGGAATAAAATATTGCTCATAGGAGCAGTGATGGGTCTTGTGGCAGGGTTAGGATTGGCGTGGTTTCGAGAATCCATGGATCAAACGTTCCATACCGTTACGGACGTGGAGGATTATTTGGGAATTTCCGTAATCGCAACGATCCCAAACCTAAAAGAGGAAGAAAAAAAAGCCGCCT
>JACAEV010000014.1 GCA_013388645.1 Syntrophaceae bacterium
GCAATAACAGACTCGCTGAGAGCTTTTAATCTTAACCCCGTGAGGGTGATTTCAAGACAGGCTTCATTCCTCTCATTGTCGACCAAAAGGTTGGCGACCCTGAAGGAAAAAGAGTCTAAGGCTCCTGAGGGAGGAACCCCGAACTGATTGAAACCAAAGCGGCCAGAATCCTGAATCATCGTCAGAATCCCGGGTTCTAAAACTTCAAACGCTTCTACTTTCTCCAATTCTCAAACTCCTTCTCAGTGATGGGATAGAATTGGACAAAATCTCCCATTTGGAGCAAAGCAGGAGGGTCTTTCTCAGGATCGAAGAGTTCGACGGGCGTTCGGCCGAGGATTTGCCACCCTCCTGGGCTCTCCATAGAGTAAATCCCTGTCTGTCTCTGGGCAATGGCCACAGAGCCCTTCGGGACGATCAGTCTCGGTGTTTTGAGCCGAGGGACAGCTAATTGTTCTGGAAGTTCTCCCATATAAGGAAATCCAGGCATGAAGCCGATCATATAGATGAGATATGGTTGGCCACAATGGAGATGAATCACCTCTTCAGGAGGAATTTGAAGGTATTTTGCCACACCCTCTAAATCGGGGCCATAGATCCCGCCATAGACCATAGGGATTCGGGTCACTTTGGGTTCTGGAAGAGGGGTTTGTTGAAGCCCTTCCTCGATCCGTCTCAATCTTTTCTTTAGGTCCTCAGTGGGAAGGACGGTTGGATTATAAATGATCAATAAAGACCGATAGGTCGGAATGGTTTCAATGATTCCTTCTATGGCTTCGACTTGAATGGCCAGGGCCATCCTTCTCACCTTCTCGTTGATCTCACGGCTGATTTCGTCTCCCAATTCGAGAAGAAGACCCCGATCACCCATCAAGAAGTGGAGCGTTTTTGAATAAAGGCCCATTTGCAATTAGAATAGTTCTGAGTGATGAGTTCGTAGTTCGGAGATTTTGTTTTTGATACTCCGAACTCTGAGCTCCGAACTCAGGACTCCGATTCGAATCCGTCAGACAAACCATTTCATTGGGAGAACGGTTACTCCGGCGTCTTTCAATTCCTGTCGAATCTTTTTTACCATTTCGACGGCAGCAGGATTATCTCCATGAACACAGAGCGTGTCGGCCTCCAGGTCGATCTCCGTCCCATCGAAGGCGATGACCTTTCCTTCCAGAGCCATCTTCAGTGCCCTTTTGGCGACCACCTCATGATCATGTATGACGGCTCCCTTTTCTCTTCGAGAAACCAGTGCACCCTCATTGTTGTACGCCCGATCCGGAAAGGCTTCAAAGGCGACGCGGATTCCATGACGTTTTCCAATTTCCAGGAGAGATTTCTTTCTCGCGGAGGCCAGGACGACCAGAATGATTTCTCGATCCACTTTCGCTACGCCCTCTGCAATCGCCTCCCATATCTTAGGGTTTGTCACAGCCATATTGTAAAGACTTCCGTGAGGTTTCACGTGCTGCAGTCTCAATCCTTGGGACAGAGCAAAGCCCATCAACGCCCCTGTTTGATAGACAACATAGTCTTGAATTTCTTCAAGAGTGGCATCGACATTTCTTCGACCAAAGCCCAACAGGTCGGGAAAGCCTGGATGGGCTCCCACCTCCACCCCATACCTTTTTGCTAATGAGACCGTTTTTCTCATGACGGCAGGGTCACCCGCGTGAAACCCGCAGGCGACATTAGCTGAAGTAATGTGTGGAATCACTTCTTCATCGAGGCCCAATTGATAGACACCAAAGCTTTCTCCGACATCCGAATTTAAGTCTATTTGAATCTTCGTTGTCATAGCCCTTCCTCCAATACCATTTGAATCGCACCTTTGGGACAGACGGATGCACAGATGCCGCATCCCTTACAATAATCTAAGTCAATCAAGATCTCCCCTGTCTTCGGGTCTCGAGTGATACAGAGGTCCGGGCATAGAAGACCGCAGACCTCACACGATTCGCATTTCCTTAAACTCAGGCAGCGCTGAGCTTCTTTGAGAGCCTCTTTCTTGCCGAGACCCAATTCCATCTGCGAAAACCCCTCCCTTGGCCTCCTCAGAGAAAGAGTTTTTTGCTTGGCTTTTCGAGCTACCTCTCCCTTACATTCCTTTATGGCCATTCTGCTTTCCTCAATCCAAATGGGGTTTATGAGAGATATTGGGAAATCGCTTCCGCTGCTTTCTTTCCAGCCGCAATGGCATCGATGGCCCATCCCGGACCTGTCACCACATCTCCCCCTGCAAACACCCCTTTCATACTGGTCTCATTTGTTTTCGGATTGACCCGAAGGGTTCCATCCTGATTGACATTCAATCCCTTCAATTGTTTCCGATCCACCCTTTGACCAATGGCAGGGATGATCGTATCGGCAGCAACGGAATAGGTTGACCCTTCGATTGGGATTGGCTTTCTTCTTCCTTTTGGATCAATTTCTCCTAACCTCATCCGAGTGCACTTCAAGCCCACCACTTTTCCACCCTTGCCAATGATCTCGACCGGGGCAGAAAGAAAATGAATCTTCACTCCTTCACGCATGGCCTCCTCCACCTCTTCAGGAAGAGCAGGCATCTCTTTGATCGACCGTCGATAATAGATCCTGACGGATTCCGCGCCCAACCGTAAGGCCGATCGAGCGGCATCAATGGCCACATTTCCACCACCAAGGACGGCCACCCTTTTCCCAATCTTTAAACGCTTTCTCAAATGGATATCTCTCAGAAATTCCACGCCATGAAAGACGTTTTGGAGTTGCTCCCCTGGAATATTTAATCTTAAACTCCGATGAGCGCCAATGGAGAGAAACACTGCCTGAAAACCGAGTTTTTGAAATGTCCTTTTGCTCCCATTGAGATTGAAGGGATGATTGGTCTTCATCACCACCCCCAACGCTCGGATCCCTTCAATCTCCATTTTAAGAATGTCTCTGGGCAATCGAAATGCTGGGATTCCAACCGCTAACATCCCTCCCAGAACAGGAAGGGCCTCAAACATCGTCACTCCGAAACCGAGAAGGCTCAAATCATTGGCAGCTGCCAGACCTGCCGGACCAGAGCCCACCACCAAAACCTTCTCCCGTCTCTTTTTGTGTCGGGTCTTTCCAACCTTCCTTTCTCTTTGCTCATATTCCGCAACGAATCGTTTCAGAAGTCGAATGGGGATCGAGTAATCGATTCCTTCTCTTAAACAGGCCTCCTCGCAGGGATGATGACAGATAAATCCACAAACAGCTGGTAGGGGATTGACCCTTCGGATGGTCTCCAATGCTTCTTTAAATTTCCCTTTAGCAATCAAAGAAACGTATCCTCTTGTATCCTGATGAATGGGACAGGCTTCCTGACAAGGAGGAAGGGGAACTTTATCAGTTGGCGGTTGTTGACGAAGCCTCCCTCGGTAGAGGACACCGCGGAGGCTTTTCTCCTCCCCGCGATATTCTGGTATGATTTCGGCCGGGCATCTTCTGATACAGACATCGCAGGCGTGACAGCGTTCCGGTTGGAGGATAGGTTTGTGTGTTCTTCCTTCAGGCATTGATTTGCTTTCCTAATTCCATTCCCTTGTGAAAGGCTTTGAGGTTAAGTGCCTGGAACCTTTTTGGAATATGCAAGGCGATGGCTTTTCGGATGGCCCTGGGTGAGACAATGCCTGTGGTCTCCACAAGGGCACCCAGCATCACGATATTCGCCACCTGCTTATTTTTCAATTTCTTTAACGAAATTTCTGTGGCAGAGACACCCAACTGTTTTACGTTTAATTCCATATTGGGGACGACTCGTCCTCGGTCATAGAGAATGATGCCAGATTCCTTCACTTCTTCATCATAGGTTTGGTAAGCCCCTTGTGACATGGCCACGAGTATATCTGCAATGATAAGATGAGGGTAATGGATCGGATGATCTGAAAAGACAATTTCGGACTTGCATCCCGAGCCTCTCGCCTGGGCACCATAGGAATTTGACCCCGTGACATATTTCCCTTCCATCACTCCTGCTTGCCCGAGAAGTAGACCTGCTAAGACAATCCCTTGACCTCCAAAACCGCTCAGACGGACTTGCCTCATTTCACTCATGGCTCAAATTCTCCGGTGATGATCTTTTCTGATAATTCTTTCTCTGCAAGCCCTTCTGCCTCCTCTTCCGAAATACATCGTCGAAGGAGGTCTTGAATCATCTCCTCTGGCCGATCCATGAGATTTCGTCTTCCAAATTGAGTGGGACAGGGAGAGAGGACTTCAATGAAGGAGAATCCTACATGGCGGATTGCCTTTTTGAGAGCTTGGATGAGAGCGAGAGGTTGAGTCACAGAGTATCGGGCCACATAAGTCGCCCCAGCCGCTGCCACCAATTTACACAGATCAAAAGGACGATGAGGGTTTCCTTCTCCTGTCGTAGAGGATTTAAATCCTTTGGGTGTTGTGGATGCCACTTGCCCCCCTGTCATGCCATAGATCATGTTATTGGCACAAACGACTTTGAGATCGAGATTTCTCCTTGCGGCATGAATGAGATGGTTTCCACCGATCGAAGAGAGATCGCCATCACCGCTGATGACCATCACGCAGAGATCCGGATTATAAAGTTTCGCTCCGGTGGCAAAGGCCAATGCCCTACCATGAAGGGTGTGAAGTGTGTCCCCGTTGAAGTGTGGGCTCGGGATCCATGCCGCACAACCGATTCCCGAAACAAAGAGCATCTTCTTCATATCCATGTTTAATTCATCCAGAGCCCTTAAAATGGAATTCATTAAAATTCCATGGCCGCATCCTGGACAGAAAGGCGTGGCCTTCACGCCCGTGCGAATATATTTCTCCATGGCTCTAACCATTTTTGCCCCATTAAATCCGAAATTCGAATATCGAAGTCCGAAACAAATTCGGATTTTCAAAATCCAAATTTCTTAAATTTTTTTTGAACATATAAAATTTGGTCATTTGAGATTGTTTCGTATTGATCCCTTCGGGAAGCTTCGCCCGAATTTCGCCTGCCTTCGCCGAAGCGGCTTCGCGCAGGCGGGTGCTTCGAATTTATCTCATCAAATCTTCTTCAACATTTCCATAATCGTTTCCGGCCCGATGACTTCTCCGTTGGTTTGATGAAGAGAGATGACCTCACAGGCGCAGAATTTTTTGACCTCCCCAGCGACCTGACCTAAATTCATTTCTGGGACGATCACTTTTTTAACCCTTTTTCCCAATGTTGTGACCGCCTCTTCCGGAAAAGGCCACAAGGTTTTGAGCCTCAGCATCCCAATCTTCCTTCCCTCTTTTCTCAGCTGATGTACCACATAGAGGCTAGTTCGTGCTGTAAATCCATAAGCAATCATGGCCCTCTCAGAGTCCTCTAAATAATAATCCTCTGTTTCGGTGATCTCGGTCCTGTTTCTTAAGATTTTTTGGTTGATCCGATCGACCAATCTGGAGTGGACCTCTGGATCATCCGTCTTTCGAAAACCAAACGCATCGTGAGTTGAGCCTGTCACAAGAAGCCGTTCTCCCTCCCCAAAGGCAGGCATCGGGGGGACCCCTCCTTCCTCTTCCGTTCCAAAAGGGGGACGCCCTCTCTTCTTCTTTCTATCCCATATTTCTACTTTTGAGTGGATCGAGAGGTTTTCTCTTAGATGTCCAATCGCTTCATCCGACATCACCAGCGTGGGGACTCGATATCGCTCGCTTAAGTTGAAACCTCGAAGGGTGAGGTCATACATCTCCTGGACAGACCAGGGGGAGAGGGCAATCACTTGGTAGTCACCATGGGATCCCCACTTCGCCTGCATGATGTCTCCACTTCCCACCCGGGTCGCCTGACCCGTACAAGGACCTGCCCGCTGGACATCGATGATGACGCAGGGGGTCTCAGTAAAAGCGGCATATCCGATGGATTCCTGCATTAAACTGAAGCCAGGTCCGGACGTCGCCGTCATGGCTTTGGCCCCCGCCCACGAAGCTCCAATGATAGCGGAGATGGAGGCAATCTCATCCTCCATCTGAATAAAAATGCCTCCCACCTCTTTTAATCGCACGGCCATTCGTTCCATGATCTCACTGGATGGTGTGATGGGGTACCCCGCATAAAATCGACATCCTGCAGCAATGGCACCTTCCGCAGCTGCTTCATTTCCTGAGAAATAATACACCCCTTTAGGAAAGGGAGATTTTATCCATCTCGAGATCATTACTATCCCTTTAAAGTGAATCTCCCCGCCCACAGGGCGGGGCTTGCGGGGCACGTTCCGGTCAAAAGGAAAAACCAACCCTTATCACAGTTCCCTCATCGGTGTCATTAGAGACTTCTTGACTTTTTCATAAATCTGAAAGAAAACTCTTGACAAATATTAATTTAAAAGGGATAAATAAATCAATAGAATAAATGGTAAAGGAGGTGGAGAGAAATGACATGCGGGATGAAACATCCTAAGGCGAAAAAGGCAACGAAGAAGGCAAAACCCAAGAAAAAGAAGTAGGGAGGCGGGTTGTCCGAGGGATAAAGAAGAGAAGTAATTTTTTACTTGACATAGAGACAGATTTTTGTTATCCGTTTCATCTATATTCTCTATTACTTTGTGATTTTTCTGACATATCATGAAAGGAGGTGAGGGTTAATGAGGAAATGGGTGAGCATCTTTTTGGCATTGGCGATGTTAGCAGTTTTTTCTTTTGGGTGTGGAGTTGCGAAGGACGCAAAGATTAAATGCCCAAAATGCGGTGCGGTCTTCACAGTGGATGAAGGCTTAGCCGAAATTCAAAAGAAAGGTTACTAAACACACTTTTTGTAAGGAACTTAACTATCCTCTGGAGGAAAGAGAAAAATTTAACAGGGGGAGTGTATTTCACTTCCCCTATTTTTTTGCCGTCTTCCGTTGATCACTTATTGAGTTAAATTTGAAATTCAATCGATCGTTGGTAATTCGTGAGGATAGCGGAAAAAAGGGTTCCGCCTAAGTATCGCGGAATCAATTGAGAGATCTCCAGAATGATTTCATTGGCTCGCTCTCTTCCCACCTCACCCAAGACATCGATGGGGATGAAGAGATTTTTTGTCTTTTCAGTGGCTTTATCTTTTTCACACTGACGCCACACCCAATTTCGGGTCAATACCTCCTGATCATCGCGATAAACCAATTCTCCTTTCGGCACCAAGGTAGTCTCTCCACCGCCCATCGGAGTAAAAGGCTCCCAGCCCTCTGCAAAGCAGAGATAAATGTTTCCCTTGAGGGTATCCAGGTCGTGGCCCCCCATGGGGACTAAAAATCTTAACGAGACACTATTGTAGAGGTCAACCAGCGAGTTGATTTTTGGGAAAGGATCTCCCTTCAGAATCCTCCTCGCCATAGATTCAATAGAGCTTGGGAATTTGCTTCCGGAAATACCTAACTTCGTAAAGGCCGACCTCCAAGGTTTGATTCTTGGATGCTCTTGGGCTTTGTCACCGATGAAATTTTTCTTCACCTCTTCGACCGCTTGATCGAGAAGGGCTTCAATTTCTTCGGAAGGGCGAGTATTGTCCACGCCTTTTGCCACCACCATCCCGATGGTGAGGTCAGGAAGGATATCGAATAACTCCTTCTGAACGGAAAAAAACATATTTCCTCCTCTTCCTCTCCCCTAACACTCTGGCCATGAAATGTCAACCCATCTATCACTCCGATTCGCTGACTTTCCTTGACGACTGCCCCCTTTTTTTATATAGTCGATTTGAGGAATCTGAAGCCTCATATTTTATAACGGGAGCGAATCATCTTTGAAGTGAAGTCCATGCCTCATCCTATTTTGGCCTTGGTGACATTCTTCATGGCCATCTCTTGTGGATATGCTCAACCTTTATTTGAAGTGGAAAGAGAATCTTATTGCCAATCCATTCGTGATCGTGAACCCGTCCGCCCCTTTAAGGAGATCGCTGAGATGAAGAAGGGGGAAGGGTTATTTCTCTGGATGGAAATTAAGGCAGGGCAACGGGCTCTGACCATGCTTGAGGCAAAGGGCCAGATGCCAATCTACCATGCCTGGGCAACAGAAAAAGGGGTAGTGGATGTCATTGACATTGGTATGGCGAAGGAAAGGTGGATGGAATTGGCCGAAGCCATAAAAAAACAGTACAAACATCTGGGCTTTTTTACATGGCGCACACAGAGTTTCAAACGCCATCTCAAAGAGGGCCGTTGGTATGTATCGATTCTCGATGCCAACAAAAAACCTGTTCGTAAGGTTGGTTCGGGAAGCGATGCCTTTCGTCCAGAGATTGTTATTCGGATTATTCCCTAAAACACCTTGCGCCTTACGATAAACGCCTGACGATAAGGAAAGGAGAATGAAATGGCCAACCACATGAAGAACGCATTACAAGACCTGATTCAGCAGGTGACTACTGATAATTCTTTGCCTCTGGACCAGAAGGTCAAGCTTCTTGAGAGTCTGCAACCATTATCAACGCCCCTTCAATCTGACCGGTGGATCTTTCGTTTAGTCGTAGCCTTCCTTGGTGTTGCTGTTCTTTTGACCATCCTTTTAGGCTTTTACTTGAGCATCAAAACAGCCGCTACCATCCCTGAAGGGTTGATTGCCTTAGGTTCGGCTGCGGTGGGAGCCTTGGCAGGGTTGTTGGCTCCATCCCCGATGAGCAGATAAGAACTGAAACAGGAAAGGAGGATCGATATGGACTCCTCCGGGTCAGATTTCAACAATCCGTCTTTGCCGAAATGAGAGATTAGGCCTTCCTCCTTTTTTAGATAGAATTCCTCGGTGTTTTTTCCTTCCCTATTTCCAACCTCTCTGCCAGAGACAATTTTCTGTTTCTCAAGAAATAAAAATGCGGAAACGGATTGCAGAGGTAAAAATCCATGAAAGAGCGTAGAGGTGACGGGTGATGCTTTTTTTAAATTTCGCATCCAGACGTTTCATGCTATAATTTTTGTAATTATTCTTCTGAGGGTTTCACTCTATCCCATACCGTTCAATGGGTCCATCTGATCTCGTCTTTTGATGAAAGGAAGAATTTTAATGAGAGGAGGGAGGGGACATGAAGTTTTTCAAAAACCATGTGATATCCTGCCATTCGGACAGTGATGTTGACACAAAATTCAAAAGGAAGATGATATTCCATATCGCCCTGGAAGGAGTCAAGCTGATTGTCATCATTGCCATTGCCGGGTTTTTTTTAATAGAGTATGCTGCACCGTTTGTCCAAAGGAAAGTGGGGGTTCACTTCCCATCCAAAATGAATGAATTTTTTTCTTTGACCAAATCCAGTCGGGATTCCAGCGTCAAAGAAATTTTACATTTAGCCAATCTGATCCGCTGGATCACAGAGGATCAACTCCCCGAAGGAAAAATCTTAAGGTATGCCGGTTTGGTCTTCCATGCTTCCCAGAGGTGTGGAGTCAATCCCATTGAGATCATCGCCCTCATCATGGCGGAAAGCGGTTTCAAGGAGAATAGCATCAATAAAGAGACAGGGGATTACGGCCTCGGGCAGGTGAATTGGGAACACTGGGGCAAAGATTATGGATATACACCCCAGCAACTCCTGGACCCATCGGTCAACATTTTTTTAACCTGTCACGTCTATCAATTTTTCGGGCAGGATTTCGGGAAATACCATCGGGGAAGCGGCATTCAGTGCAAAGCCTATTTGGTCAATGTAAAGAGTATCCTTTCTACCTTGAACGCCTTTGCCGAATTGAATCAAGAAAAAGTCTCTTAAAAACCGAACAGGGGAAAAATAGTTTGAACAATGCGTATGTCTGGGTGATGCAGGAATGGTTCTTCCGCGGTCGGAAAAGGGTGGTGGATGATCATTAAAAAGATTCCTCTATTGGTTTTAATGATGATTTGTTTATTGTTATTTCAGTCCGGCTGTGACCAGCGATTCACCACGTCCATCTCCAAGATACTGGAGAATCCAAGAAATTATGAGGGGAAGACGGTGACCGTGTCTGGTGAAGTGACACGGGTATTCAGTCTCATCATCATCAAATACTTCGTCATTCAGGATGGGACAGGGGAAATCACGATCGTGACAGAAAAAGCCCTGCCTAAGATCGGAACGAAAATGAAAGTGAAAGGAACGGTGAAGGAAGCTTTTTCAATCGGAGACCAGCAATTGATTGTGCTCTTCGAAAAAAATGGCACCTGAGAGATCGATCACCATTACCAGCGGAGGAATCATATCACCCAAACATTGATCATTGGTCATCGAGGTGCCCCGAACTTTGCCAAGGAGAATACGATCGAGTCGTTTGAGAAAGCGATCGCCATCGGGGTTGATATGATCGAATTCGATGTGAGGAGGACAAACGATCCTCTCTTCATTGTCCACCATGATGAATCCATTCAAAATAGACCCCTTCAAGCCTTATCCTACCCAACAATCCGTGAAATGGTTCAACAGAGAGGATTTTCCATCCCCACGGTTGAAGAGGTCTTAAGATTCACCCAGGGAAAGGTAAAACTGGATGTCGAATTAAAGGAAGAGGGTTATGAAAAGGAAATCGTCGAATTGTTATTGAAGTATTTCGAGGAAGATCAGTTCGTCATCACTTCCTTCAAGGAGATTTCTTTGAAGACCATCAAAGACCGTTATCCCGATATAAAAGTGGGTTTGCTCTTAGGGAAATTCAGAGCACCTTTGTGGACAAGAATTTCAGAACTTTTTTATATGAAACGATGTAAAAAAGCCAGGGCCGATGTGCTGGTTGCTCATTGGACATGGTTAAGATTTGGTTTTTTAGAGAGAGCCCAACGACATGGCAAATCTGTTTTTGTCTGGACCGTGAATGATGAAAAAATGATGGGAAGCCTGTTTCAAGAGAGGAGGGTGGATGCCATCATCACCGATAGACCGGACTTGGCTCTCTCATTACGGAAGAGATTGCCTCCGTCATTCGGAGGGGATGAAATTCACCATCCACATAGGTCAAGCTAACTTCTTACCACATTCTGGGCAAAATTTTGCGGCCAGGGAGACCTCGGCGGAGCAATGAGGACATTTTCCTTTGGTCGCTAAGGGTTGCCCGCATTCGGGACAGAATTTAGCTCCTTTGGTCTCAGCGCCGCATTGGGGGCAGACCAGTTGACGGTCCCGTTTTACGTCTAAGCGCTTACCCCGACGAGTCCCTTCAGATGCCGCCTTCTCTCCTGCGCCATAGACCTCTCCTTGCGCTCGGGCCGCTTCTATCTCTACCTCTGCGCTGGGAGCACAATTGAGACAGAGTCCTTTATCCTTATTCCAGCATGTATCGCACATGTATTGAAAACAGCGTGCACAGCGATGGAAATGCCTCTTTGCCTGTTCCACAGCCTGTTTAAAAGCTTCATCATGGGCTTTTCCCCAACCCGATTGAGCCAGCCCTTCCAGAGCCTCGGAAGCCCCTCCGATGGCCCCCCCAAAAATTCCTGCCGCTTTTCCAAGCCATCCAGAAGCCTGTCCACTTTTAAAAGGGACAAAATCGGTCCGCCAGGTATCGTTGCAACGTTCGCAGAAAAATTCAAACTGGAAACCGGCATTGACTCCAGATTGTTGAGATAAGTCATTGTAGTTATCGCTGAATTTGATTTCTGTCATGGCATCCCACCTTTAAAAAAGTTTGTTGGCATCTTAACACAATGAAAATAAAGATACAATTTAAAATTTCCACGTTGTCATTTGCAAATTAAAAGTGCACCGTTTTTTTAGATTTTCATTTTAAAAGTGCACACCTCGATTTCGTGATCCTTTGAGTTATCCATAGAGGGTAGAGAGCGGAGAGATTTTAGCC
>JACAEV010000153.1 GCA_013388645.1 Syntrophaceae bacterium
AGAAGGGGGAAAAAGCCGTCTTCCTCCGGGCCGAAAGACAAGCTGACGGAGGGCGAACATTTAAGTTGGTTGAAGGAGAGCCGTTGGAAACGAGTTACGGCGAAGATTTGTATAGTAGGGTATTCGAAGCAGATGATGATAAAGGAGATAGTGAGAATAAACTTTCAATGCCCTGTCTCCCTGTCGCCTGAACCAGATACAGCTGATAATGAAGAGCCAAGACCTTACAGGATAGGAGGTCAGGTTAAATAAAGTCGATACGATGTTCAACTTAAAAAGAGAATCTAAATCTGTTGACTCAGGAAGGAGTCCTGAAGACATGCGCGGAGTGAAGTCAAGCGGCCGAGAATCCTTTGTCTTCCGAGCAAATAGACCTGAGGGGCTCCTCGGCGTACATTCCGATCTTATGGAAATGTCCCTTCGCCCAAACGAAGCGTTGCTTTATCTTCTTTATGCCCCTATTTGGCCGGAAAAAAAAGGACCCTTTGGACTGCATGCGACCCCCGGATCACATGCTGTTGCAGTGACAAGGGGTCGATTTATCATTTCAGAAAATCAACACCGAGAGGGAATTCTCCCTACCGTTCAATCCATTCCCTTCGATCGAGTGCTTTATATCCGGTTAGGGACTGCCCTGAGTTTAGGGTGGTTTGGAATTCAATTTATCGAGGAGAAGAAAACATTTTCTAAGACCCTCTTTTTTACTGCTACGGGTATCGCGCACTTTCAGTCGTTAATCCGTGAATACCGGAGAAACAATATAACGAATGGTGATCGGTTCCCGAAAAAAATAGATTGGGTAGATGTTTGGCAACGTACCCCCATGACACAGGTGGATAGGCTAAAATCACTCCTCATCGAAGGGGAATTTCCATTCAGTACGCTTCGTTCTTCTGAGGCTTGGGCTTTAAGAAGGAAGGGCTGGAGAAATATCCCAGTTTATCTTTCCACAAATGGCATTTTGATATCATCCAGTTTAGGATTCATCCATGCTACAGATGAGCCATGTATCAGACCAAAAATGTTTAGTTTTGGGGTCAATGTGTCCTGTATTGCTTTTGACGCTTTGAAATCAGCGCAAATACTTGAAAGGAAGATGCATGGGAAAGGTCTATCCTTTTTACGAATGGAACTCTCGCGTGAGAATGTCATGATTGATTTCGATATTCCATTTGATGGAAGTAGTTTTGAAGATGCTGAGAACCTTGTATATTTCCTCTCCGAGAGAAGAAAGACAGGAAGAAAAGCATGTATTTTGTAGGTCGGGAAAAAGAGATAGGGCAAATCAGAGAATCCCTCGAAGAGGGAAGGAATGTCATCATCTCAGGTAAATATGGGATGGGCCGGACGAGCCTGGTCCAACATATCGCAGATACGATGAAAGGCCAATGGCGGTTTGTTTTTGTGGACTTTTCCAAAACCCCTGGGAGTGTATGCAATCATCTGTTGGCAGAATTGTTCCCCATGCACGCGTTTGATCGTGAGCACCTAAAATATAAACCCAGTCGTTTCCGAATCGCAACCCTTGCCATCCAAGATAATAGGAAGCATGCCATCGTGTTGGACAATATCTCAAAACTTTCGGCCCAAAAGATTAACCTGATCCGATATCTCACATGGGAAAACCGATTCCAATTTGTTTCAATTGTAGAGAGTTTTTTGGTAAAAGAGGGCCTCTTTCGACTACGGGTCTGGATGAACCCCTCAACCTTTATCAGCCTTCACCGTCTCAGTGAATTGAGTGTGGCTCAGTTTTTTCGACAATTATCCAAAGAACAGCATTTGGGCTGGCCAGAGAAGCAAATAAAAAACTTGGCTGAGGTGACAGGTGGCTATCCATTGAGAATGAAAGAAATTGCACTAAGAGAGGTCGAACGAAAACGGCAGTTACAGGAAATGGGCGTGGAACACCTGATAGGGGTGCACTAAAAAATAAATTTTTATCACCCTTTGATGTTTATCTACTGCTAAGCAGGGGATGGGTCAAAGGGGTAAAGGAGTCCATTATGCCTTATACATTGTGGTTTGATAAAGCTGGGAAGGAGTCACTTGGCCTTGTTGGAGGGAAGAATGCCAGCCTCGGTGAGTTGATCAGAGCCGATATTCCGGTTCCATCTGGCTTCTCCGTCACGACGGAGGCTTATGGAGAATTTTTTTGTGGAAGTGCAATGAGAGTTAGGATCGAGGAAATTCTATCTAAAATTGACCCTCAGGATATGGTTTCCCTGGAGGAGGCCAGCAAAATGATCCGGGATCTCATGGCTGAAGCCTCATTACCGAAGAAGATAGAGGAAGATATAAGAGCTAACTATCAAGCCCTAACACAAGTGTTTGATGTTCCCGATGTTCCCGTTGCAATCCGGTCCAGTGCGACAGCTGAAGACATGCCCGGAGCGAGTTTCGCTGGACAGCAGGACACCTACCTGTGGGTGAGGGGCTCTGAGGAAGTTTTGAAAAGAATCAAATTATGTATGTCGAGTCTTTTTACACCTCGGGCCATTGCCTATCGAATTAAAATGGGGTTTCCTCATGACAAGGTTTTGATTAGCATTGGTGTGCAGAAAATGGTCGACGCCAGGGCAGCAGGTGTCATGTTCACCTTGAACCCCATTAACGGAGATCCATCCAAGGTGGTCATTGAAGGGAACTGGGGGCTGGGAGAATCCGTCGTTTCAGGATTAGTGAATCCAGATAGATTTGTCGTCGACAAAGTCACATTGGATATAGAGAGAAACGTCTCTATCAAAGAGTGCGAATGTATCTATGATCCAATAAGATTAGGAGTTGTCCATCAAGATATTCCTCCTGAACGGCGGGAGATCCAATGCATTGAAGATCAAGAAATAACTGAACTGGCACGGTACGCCAAAAGAGTAGAAGAGTATTATGGGTGCCCTCAGGATATCGAATGGGTCATCGACAAACAAAAACCTTTTCCTTTCAACATATTCATGGTGCAGTGCCGCCCCGAAACAGTATGGAGTCAGAAGAGAAAGGAACCAGTTCTCGGAAAGAAAAGTGCCTATGAACTCCTGATGGAGAAGGCTTTGTCACGTGTGAAAATCAATTATTAGGCCAATAAGGAGTTGAGAAATGAGCGTGAAAAGCAGTTTTCCTTATCGTAGGTTTGACCGGAAGCCCCACCCACATATCGTGAAGCAGATTTTGGAAGACAGAGAATTGATCGAGATGATGAAGGAAATTCTTATTCAGGAAGGAAAACCCTGTCCCTTCTGTCACCGAAAATTGAATGGGGAGAAGAAGGAGAGGGAGATCTGGTAACGCTGTTTCAAGGTTGAAATGAAAAATTTAGCGCACAAAAGCCTTGCGACCAGCATAAATGGCCCTGTCTCCAAGTTCTTCCTCAATCCGTAACAATTGATTATATTTTTCCACCCTCTCGCCGCGACAGGGGGCACCGGTTTTAAGGTGACCTGTCCCCATTGCCACGGTGAAATCTGCAATGAAGCTATCAATCGTTTCGCCGCTGCGGTGAGAAACCATGGCTCCCCATCCGGCTTTTCGGGCCATCTCGATGGCGGCTATGGTTTCGGTCAATGTCCCGATCTGATTCAGCTTGATCAGGACGGCATTGGCAACATTGTCAGCGATGCCGCGCTCAATGCGTTTCACATTGGTTACAAAAAGATCGTCCCCTACGAGTTCTATCTTATGGCCAAGGGTTCGATTAAGCAGTTTCCAACCCTCCCAATCATCTTCGGATAAACCGTCCTCGAGAACCAGGATGGGATATTTATTAATCCATTCTGCGTACATTTGAACCATTTCATCCGAAGTCACTTTTCGACCCTCTGTCCGGAGGTGATAATGTCCATCTTCATAGAAGCTACTTGAAGCAGGATCAAGGGCAAGAACGATCTGGTCACCAGGGCGATAGCCAGCCTTTTCAATGGATTTAAGAATCCATTCAAGGGCGTCAGAATTCTTCTTCAGGGCTGGCGAGAAACCACCTTCATCACCTACGCCTGTTGAGTAGCCAGCTTCTTTTAAAACGTTTTTGAGCGACGAATAGGTTTCACTGCCCCAGCGCAATGCCTCCCGGAAAGTGGGTGCTCCAACCGGGGCAATCATGAATTCCTGTAAATCGGTCCCCTGCCAGTTCGCATGCACACCGCCATTAAGGATGTTGAACATGGGAACCGGTAAAAGGCAAGCCTCCGTCCCCCCGAGATAGCGATAGAGTGGTAATTTGACTGAATTGGCTGCTGCGCGCGCGACAGCGAGGCTAACTCCTAAAATGGCATTGGCACCCAGCCTGCTCTTGTTCGAAGTGCCGTCCAGATCGATCATGGCTCGATCTACTTTGGGTTGATCCAATGCATTCATGCCAATCAGGATCTTGGCAATTTCTTTATTGATGCGTTCCACTGCTTGCAGGACACCCTTTCCGTTATAACGGTCTTTATCTCCATCGCGTAATTCGAGGGCTTCGTGGACCCCCGTTGAAGCCCCTGAAGGGACTGCTGCACGTCCATAAGCTCCCTCCTCTAAGCCAACCTCCACTTCGACCGTAGGATTTCCTCGAGAATCCAAGATTTCTCTCCCGTGAATCGATTTGATCAATGAGCTCATTCTCTTCCCTCCTAATTTTGATGATACTTCCATCTTTTTCAACTTCAATGATACAAAAATTTTCTCTTTAGAACAATGGTTGATTGATGATGGTTCATCTACCTTGACAGAAGTTCCTCATATTGTTAATATTTATTCGTAAGGTGATGGAGTTCACCCAAAAACCGCCGTTAAGGCTGATAACTCCTACAGGGAGAACCTGAAGGAGTTTTTTTATGGATATAGCACTCAAAGAGGTTCCTTTCCATTCTTTCTCCGATACGTATCAAGCCCTGTTACCTCGAATTCAGGAAATCTGCGATCAGTTCCATATCATCTCTCTGAATCGCCAGATGGAGGTCTGCAGAAATCTTCTCGCCCAAGATCGACGGATTGATGTAGCCATCCTGGGACAATTTAAGGCCGGGAAAAGTTCTTTCCTTAATAGCTTAATTGGAAAGCCCATTCTTCCGGTCGGGGTCACCCCAGTGACCACCACGATTACCCGACTTCAGTATGGAAAAAAAGAAAAGGCTATCATCCGGTTTTTTGACGGGCAAGAGGCCGAGGCAGATGTTGCCTCGGTTGGAGAATTTACTTCCGAGGCCCAAAATCCTGCCAATCAAAAAAATGTGGAAGTCGTTGACCTTGAACTCCCGTCCTTGGAGAAATATACTGGGCTTCGGTTGGTAGACACCCCGGGTCTGGGAAGCATTTTTAAATACCACATCGAGACTTCTGAAAACTGGCTGCCAGAGGTAGGAACGGCCCTTCTGGCAGTTAGTTCGGATCGACCTCTGGCAGCAAATGACCTGGAGCTTATTCGAGAATTGAGGAGGCACACCCCCAAGATTGTTATCCTTCTTACAAAGGCTGATCTGCTATCTCCGGACCAGCAGAAGGAGGTTGTCCTCTTTTTCAGGACGTCACTTCAACGGGAGCTTCATGAGGGATTTCCTATTTTTCTTTACTCCACTCGTCAGGACAATGAACAATGGAAACAAAGAATAGAAAACGAGCTCTTTCGCCCCCTCTCCATAAACCGGGAGGAGGAATTTGAAAATATTCTCCAGCATAAGATCCAATCCCTCATCGAGGGCTGCTTGAGCTACCTTGAGATTGCCCTGAAGACATCCCTGCAGGCGGATCTCGATCGGGAACAACTGAGGAAACAAATTCTGGATGAGAAGGTCAACTACGAATTGGTCCGGCAAGAAATCAATTTGATCGCCCGAGAACATTCCGAACAAACCCGAGCCCTTATCCAGAATTACTTGGAGAAATTCCATCAATCTCAACTCAAAAAGAAGTTGGGTGAGATCTTGCTCAAAGAAATACCTGCCTGGAAGGGAAATCTCTCAAAGTTGACCGACCAATATGAGAATTGGCTCAAGGAAACCTTAACCGAAGAGATCAGTCATATCTCCAAGACGGAACACAAACATTTTTTTGGAACTCTAAAAAAGGCCCATGCCGGTCTTTCCCGTTCCCTGGAGGTTTTTCGCAGCCTCCTCAACCAAAATATCGAGAGAGTGCTTGGGCTACGACTTGCAGAGGCCGAATGGAAAATCGAGGTGGCTGAACCTCATCATCCTGACATCAGAATCAGTCGGACATTCGATTTCCATCTGAATTTATTCTGGTTTCTCATCCCGATGTTTATTTTTCGTCGTTTTTTTGAGAGACATTATTTAAACCAGCTTCCCAACATCGTGGTGGTAAACCTCTCCCGTTTAGCCGCCCAGTGGGAGAATGG
>JACAEV010000120.1 GCA_013388645.1 Syntrophaceae bacterium
GCTAAAATCTCTCCGCTCTCTACCCTCTATGGATAACTCAAAGGATCACGAAATCGAGGTGTGCACTTTTAAAATGAAAATCTAAAAAAACGGTGCACT
This sequence comes from Syntrophaceae bacterium, assembly GCA_013388645.1. Lineage (GTDB taxonomy): Bacteria > Desulfobacterota > BSN033 > BSN033 > UBA1163 > UBA1163. Next base: position 100 of record JACAEV010000120.1, read on the forward strand.
TTTAATTTGCAAATGACACCCCGATCTTGATCAATTGACATCGCATCAAAGTTGACGTATAAAGTTAAAAAATAGGAAAAAATCTCAGATGGCGGTCAAGGCAATTGAAATGGTTCGCAAGATCAGGGATAAGCACTATGAGGAAACAAAGAATCTATCGGCAGAAGAACAGATTAAATTTATAAAAATATGCCAGAATACCCCTCAGCTCTGCTGGGGGGATGAATGGCCTCCCTCTCCCCTGGGGGGAGAGGGTTAGGGTGAGGGGGAAATGATCTTATCATCACCCCCACCTTAATCCTCCCCCATCAAGGGGGAGGAAAGTTTTTTAGAGAATTTGATGCCCCGCAGCTTGCTGCGGGGTAGTTCACTAGGGAAAAAGCCAAAAGATTACAAGGGACACTTAAGGCGAAACAGTCATTACCTGCTCATGATAGAATACGAAAATCCACGTAAACATTGAGCGAATAAGTCAATGTGATAAATTAGATATAAAAGGGGAGAATTTATGCATGGGATGAAAGAGATAATAGAAGAGGCTGAATCCCTTCCCGTTGAGGAAAGGGCAATGGTTATCGATTCTTTACTTCGATCACTGAATCCGCTATCCATGGAAATCGACAGAGAATGGGTCGAGGTTGCCAAACGTCGGCTTGCGGAGTTACGATCTGGCGCAGTGAAGCCTATACCAGGAAACGAAGTGCTCACTAAGATCCGGGAGCGCTTCGAAAAATGACCTTCTCATTTCATCCGGAGGCAGAATCGGAGTTCCTCGAGGCAATCGAATACTATGAAGACCGCGAACAGGGCCTCGGTTACGATTTTTCGATCGAAGTATTTGCAGCTATCCAAAATATTACAACCTACCCAACTGCGTGGCCGGTAATAGAAGAAGGTGTCCGGCGATGCCTTGTGCACCGTTTTCCCTATGGCGTAATCTACAGCATTGAGGGGGATAAAATATTCGTACTTGCAATCATGCATCTTCGCCGGCATCCTGGTTATTGGAAAAACAGATATTAAATTAAAATGGTATGGGGCCTTGTGCATCTTAAATTCTAAGGGCCGAGTCGGTGAGGATGGAAATAAAATAATAATCGACGATAGCGAGAAGTTTAAGATGACGATCACCCGAAAATGAGGGAGGAGTATCCCCCTACAGAAAAGAAATAAGAAGGAGATCACAGCTAAACTGACACTGTCTTTAATCAGCTAATCCAGAAGTTCGAAAACTTATAACCCCTGCCTGCGCGGAACCCCCGCCTCATAGAGCCTTTTGCGACGGGCAGGTGCTTCGGCAGGCGGGCCACCCCGCCTCCCCTTAAATTAAGTCGAATAGACCCGACCACGGGAGGGGGAAGAGGAGTTACTTCTATTGATTGGAAGCAATGAGTTCATTAGAAACTATGCTTACTCAATATGCCTGAACTGCCGCCTATGACGAACTCTTAATTTGGAGCAATTGGCTAAAACCCGCAAGCTACCGCAGGCGCAGGGGAGGAGATCATACGGCTTCTTCAATCAGCTAATTGAGAGGATCGCAGAACCCATTCAAAGGGGGGCCTCGGTGATTCGTTAATTTCGTTTTCTCAATTTGATCAAACTTTCATTTGTTTTTTCATCTTTCCCGGTCAGGTCCAGTTTCTGTAATTGCCCGAAAGAGTGTTGTTTAGATTTTGGGAAATCCATTGGCGCTGGGCTCCGGGCGGAATGGGGCGCCAATTGGACTTAAGTTCGAACTTCTTCTGGTAATCTGAGTAGAATGGATTGGTAAACCTGGGGAGCGATTGCGAGGGCCTCTTCCGCTTCCCCTTGGAGGGCTCCTCAGGCTCCCCGGGATATCGAAAAAGCCAAGCATATTCTGTAAGCGGGACTGCCCGATCTACGGCATCTTTAAGGGAGCTGTCTTGCTCGATACATTGTTCCCCGATTTCTTCGAGACTGTGGGTCTTCCGGAAAGGAATATTGTGCCATACGAGAAACGCTTTAAATGTTTTTTCCGTTGCCTGCTGACAGTGATACGCAACGTCTCCAAGTAATGGAGGAAAGGCGAGCAGACCATGCTCGGCAGATCTAATATCCTGAGCCGCTTTGATGAGCTATGCTTTGGTCTCGGAAACCAGAACAGGATCATGAGGCATAGAGCAGAACTCCTTCCCTGATAATGGTTGATGGGAGGGAAGCTTTGAGGTGCAATCGATTCTCAAATGTCCGGCGAGGCAATACCAACACATCGGCTGCCACCCTGGTACCTCGGAGTGCTTGATAGGCAAGGCGACTGCGTCTTTTCTCAGGTGGCGCATTATCTGGAACGACAACCATCAAATCATAGTCGCTGTCCTTGCTCTCATCTAAACGGGCTTTCGATCCAAAAAGATAAATTTGCTCCGGCTGAAAGACGTTCACCAAACGGTGAACGATTTCGGCCAAAACAGGATCATCCCGGAATCGATTTTGACCCGTTTTCTTCGTTCCTTTTTCCATGGTACAATACCTCTATTTCATCTTTATCGGGGGAAAGCAATGAATTTCATTTGCACTTCTATGGCACCCGGTCCAACCCCGGCTCAATTCCCCAAATCTTGATGGTCTTCATCGTCACGTTCCGAATGCATAATGTGATGTCATTTTCATGATACTAAATCATTCCAGATTGGTCAACTTTTTTCTGTACCATGGAGGCATTGTTTGCTGAGCTTAAAATTCAAGCGTTTTCTGACAACCTGTCTTTTGAATTAATTTACTCCTCACCCTTTACGTCTTACGCTTTACGAACAATATGTCTTAACATCTTGATATTACTTATCTATCCGCCATCCCTCATTTACCTATTAGCTCATTTCATGCCTGCCTAAAAAATATTTTGAATATGTTACTTATTTGTAACTTGGTCTGTGGTATAGGGGAAATAAATAATGGGATGAGGAGTTTTGTTTGGGGTCGAACGATTTCTCACACGACTACATTGTTCGCATCTACCGTTTTGAGAAAGACAAACCCCGAAGTCTTGTGGGGCTTGTAGAGGAAGTAGGTAAAAGGGGAAAGAGGGGTTTTAACTCCTTTGATGAGCTCTGGGAGATATTGAACTCCTCAACAAAAGATCCAAAGGATACTCCCTCTCCCCTGGCGGGTCGAATATCCCGCTCACGGGGAGAGGGCGGGGGCAAGGGGGGAGGTGATTAAAAACAGGGGAAGTTGAGAGCTGAGAAGAATTTTTATATCGGCTAAACTCGCTACAAATCAACCCAAAAACAGGTGTGAAAATCAAAAGGAAGTGGGGGGCTTATGAATACCAAAAAGATGTGGGTAATTCTGCTTTTAATCACTGGGGTGGCTTTATTCCAAATTCCCGCTTATGGCCAAGAATGGACAGCGGTGCAAAAGGAGATTTGGGAACTTGAAGAAGCAAGATGGAAGGCCTTGACGCAACGAGATTTAGAAGGATTCGTAAAAGATCATCATGAGGATGGAGCCTTCTGGCCTTATTGGTCTGAAGAACCTATAAACCGGGCTAAATTTAAAGAGTTCCTTGCTCCGATTGAGTTTTACTCTGCTGAATTGAAACCCTATGCGATTAAGGTTTTCGGAAATGTTGCCATTGTGCAGTATACCTGTAAATACAGTACGATGGGTGGTAATGTCTATAGTCGATTTACAGAAATCCGATTGAAACAAGACGGTGTCTGGAAGGTCATTGGTAAGATGTTACATAAAATCAATTGATATGAATTAGAGGAATTGGGGACGGATTCAAAAGGCAGGAGAAAGTGATCAGTGATCAGTAAGTTATAGAAGGCGGAAGAATGATAGACGATCAAATTTCGGAATGCGGAATGCGGATGATGAAAATATTTTTGATTCCAGATTTTCGATTTTAAATCGCAAATCTAAAAACGTAAATGAAGCATTGCGGATCACGGACACGGTGAAGAAGGGGACGTCAAGCGGAATTCCTAACTTACAAATCACAAATTGGGTTTTCCAAGAATGGTAGCAATGATTTCGTCCAAAACATCCTTTAAAGAGGGTTCTCTTGATAGGATGACATGATCGGGAAGATGTTTGTGATGGGGATGGGAAGTTATTTCCGGATGATGGGGCGCATTATCGTATCGGAATAGCATTTGTCCATGTGGATTCATATAATGGAATCTGTATTTTTCAATGGTTAAATCATGATGGGTTTTATTGATAAAGATTGCGATCTACAAGACGGATGAATTTAAAAAAAGAGAGATCCCCTCAAATAGAGGGTTTTTCCATCCGGTGAGAAGTGTTTTTGGATATTCGAGGAGAGAACAATTGAAGAGGATGAAATGAGTCTGTCAATATTTTCTATAAATGCTTTGATCACTGGATAGCTGAATGGAGAACGGATTGGGTTTTTTGCCATTGCTCGAGGAACTTTGCATAAGCATACCAGTCAAAAAAATCAGCATCATCACCCATTTCACCCGCTTCAAATTGCTTCAAAAACAGTTCAGTTGAGAGGTGGTATTTTTGCTCCAACCCTTTTATCGCCTTTTCATAAAAGGCGATTGCATTGGAGCAAAGGAAATATTCACGCCTTAGGGAGGTCTTGATTTCTTCTGTTAATTCCACAAGAATTTTATAATTAAACAGGTTTTGAAAGTCAAGTCATTTGAATGCTGAAACTTAAAGAAAATGGGATCACCGGGGTCAGGCTTGTTTCTTGACTTTACAAGGACAACCACCCTTCTTTGGAGATGGGATCTTACGATAAACGCAAGAAACAAGCCTGACCCGAGCTCTTGCCCTGCCCCCAAGGACATTCTATGAATTGGAGACCATTGGTTACCACCCGCAAGCAGCCGCGGCCGCCTGGGAGGAGATTGATAAGTTTCTTCAAATAGCGAGATGAGCAGACAGAAGACAAAAAGGAAATCTTTGGGAGGTGGAGCCATGGCATCAAGAATCATTGTATTGATCACAGGTGTAATTTTTTTCATGCTGTCAGGGCTGGCCGCGTCGCAGGACTGGGTGGACATCAAGAACCCGGAAGAACTTCGCGCCCTTTACTCAAACAAAACATTCAGGCACACTTTTGCGGGAGTTCCTGTCGTCGAACACTACCGTGCCGACGGTAAAGGAATTTCTATCTCTGGAGATCACCGTAGACTTAAAACTTGGGAGGTTAAGGGCAACGACCAGGTGTGTACATCCGACGCTTGGAAAGGCACAGATTGTTGTCGGTTCCAGCGTAACAAGAAGTACCCAGGCGAGTATGTCAGAAGGTGCACATATGATAATGTTATGACTATCATCAAGGTAGAGGACGGCATTCCTGAATTTTAGACTGTCTAACAGATGGGATGAACAGTAGGTGAGGACGGGTTCAAATTAAAGACCTCTCTCGACCGCCCGAAATAGGGGCCCGTTCCCAATTTATTCTCTGTTGGGAGAGCAAAGGGAATGTTAGGCGTCATTTCTTATTGTGGACAATAGCAGCAGACCTTCGATCTCTTCAAAATGGTTGTCAAAAGAATAAAGTGCCAAACCATGCTTCATGGCATTGGCAGCGATCCAGATGTCGTTTGTGGGAATGGGCCGACCTTTGGCCTTTAGTTTTTTGACAATCAAAGCATAGTAATCTGCCGTTTCGAGATCATGAAGGAGTACCTCAACCCGGGGAGTGTTAAGAAACGCTTCTAACTCCTGCCGGTTTTTCTTTTCCTTGGCGCCGAGGGAAAACCCGGAAAAGAGCTCGGCGATGACAGTGATGTCTACGCCGATAAGGTCGCAGTCTCTTAAGGCCTCAACAACATTTTGATCATTGAGCTTGAAAGAGATGTAGATGTTTGTGTCAATTGCGATTCTTCTCATTTCCAGAGCTCCTCATCGATCTTCTCGAAGATTTGAGTGTTTTGTTGAAAAGCATTCGCCTCTTCCTTGCTCCAGCCACCAGCCAGAGCATCCAAATCATGGTACTTCTTGAACACGGACTCTTTCCCCATACCGGTAATTTTTTTCAGCGCCTGCAGAATCCACTGATTCACGCTCAGGTTGTTCTGTTTTGCCCTGGACTTAATGACCCGGTCCAGCCCGGGATCAATTCCGCGAATCGTGATGGTCTTCATGGTCTTCCTCCGCATGCACTATTTGATGTCATTCTAATGATACTAAATGATTGCAGATTAGTCAACTATTTTTTCTTTTATGATTGAGGATAAGAGGCCAACCCTTGGGATTGGGGAGGTGGGATTAGGGACTGATTCAAAATGATGACTGTATCCGATCACTCCAAATTGGAACCCGTCCCCAATTTCATTTCAAACCGGATTTGCGCAGGGAATCAATAAAACGCGCTTTTCTACCAGGATCTTTATGTGGAGTTGTCTTTCCAATTTGCTCTAAGGCGCAATATTTGGGGTCATTCTGGTAAGGGATCTGTTATAGGCAGGATTGCAGCCACCAGCCCATGGGGCCTCTCTCCGGGGGGAAGCCTCCCAAGGGTGGAGCCTGGCACAGAGGGAGCAATGGGGTATTATTTTAATGCGACCAAAATACTTAAAACTTTTCAAGGAGAGAGAGATATTTTTCTACCGACATACCAATAACTTTCATATTGTTCTTGATAATAAATACTGGCACTTCTTTATATTTGGGGATCACAACGGGTCGCTTTGCTCCAGGATAATAATAAACAAGATGATCTCCTTGAGTTCGCACATAAGTGCACCCGGCAGCTTCAAATATTTTTACCTGGATTTGATATGGGGTGGGTTTGATCCCAGATGTCATAAGGCCACTTCAATGGGTGTAAAACCGACAAGCTCTTTCCGTAAGGCAAGGATGCTTTGCGTTTTATCGAAGCCAGCCTCTTGCAAAAGCTTATCCAGGGTGCCAATCTTTTGAGCTTCCTCTAAGTTAATTAAAATGACTTCCTTCAGGTTCTTTTTTGCCTGATCCACCGTTTCTCCACAGGACGCTATATCGAGCTCCGGGCAGTAAGATACGTACATATTTCCTTCCTTCCATAATTCTTCCGTCAATCTGAACTTCATTTTTTCCTCCCTTACATCTTTATTTCTCACCTTTAATGTTCACCATTAGGACTCATCTGTCAAGAGAATCTGTCTTTTTGAACTTCTTTATCTCAAGCCCGCTTTCCGCAGGGAATCAATCAAGCGGGCCTTTGTGGCCGGATCTTTATAGGGATGGGCCTTTGCAAATTGTTCAAGTGAAAATTTTGGGTTTATCTTGAGGACCTCAGCGGCTGAGGCACGGGCTTCCTTCTCTCGTCCTGCCATGCTATACGTGGCGGTAAGGAAGATATAAGCAAAAATATCTTCGGGCTCCCGCTCAATCGCTTTCTTGAATTGAGCAATGGCTTCTTCATACCGCCCGAGATCACAAAGCGCCTCCGCATATTTACGCAAATACAGATTAGGCGGTTTAGGATTGAGCCGCATTGCCCTTTCGAAGAAGGGGATGGAATCTCCTCCTGTGTAAAGCAGGATATTGGCATATCCAATAACAACATCAGCAGAATTTGGCGCAAGATCGAGCCCCCGCTCCGCCTGGGCAATGCCTTCATCGTATTTCCGCGCCATCATCAATGCATAACCCAAACCGACGTAACCCATGGCATAGGAGGCATCCAGGGTGACCGCTTTCTTATATAGCTCAAGGCTTTGCTTCAGAGACTCCTCTGAATCCTTGCTCAATCCGAGCCAGATATCAATGATGTTGGCGAGCGCAAGCGCCCTGTATGCGGATGCATAGTTAGGGTCAAGGGAGATCGCCTCTTCTGCGAGTTGCCTCGCTTTGATATTCCCTTCAATGGTGGTCTGATGGCATAAATAGATCGCCTCTACAGCCTTCATATAGGCATCAAGATTTTTAGTGCCTTTCGAGAATATCCGGGCTTGCTCACCCTCCGTCAATTTCACCTGCAGCGCTGTGATGATGTGTTTTGTAATCTCATCCTGAATAACAAATATATCTTTTGGATTCCTGTCATAACGCTCCGCCCATAAATGACGCCCCGTCAGGGCATCATTTAATTGCGCCGTGATTCTTACCTGTTCCCCGGCCTTCCTTACACTCCCCTCCAGGACATACTGTATCCCTAACTCTTCTGCGACCTGCTGCATTTTCACTGGCTTTCCTTTGTAGGTGAACGTGGAGTTACGGGCAATTACAAACAGCTTCTGGATCTTTGAGAGTGTCGTGATGATCTCCTCGCTCAAGCCGTCACAGAAAGATTCCTGGCGAGGATCATCGGTCATATTCACAAATGGAAGCACTGCAATGGAGGGCTTATCAGGCAGTGGGAATGCCATTCTGTCCAAGGATGCAACCCTGCCTGTGGGAGAGTAAAAATAACCTCTCCAGACAAATAAGGCTGAAACGATAAGGATAACTGCGGCGGCAACTACCATCCACCGCCATGGTTTTCGTAAGATGGTTTTCCATTCCCTCGGTAGGATGATTGGAGCCTCAGGTTCCTTAGGGATGAGCTCAACAGGCTCCAGTTTCTCCTCTTCCTTCTGTTTAAGACTTGAAATAAACTTCTCCCAGGCCTCGGCGTTCTGGTATCCTTCATAGATGATGATAACATCATCTAAACCGGCCCCGAGTTTATCAATAGAAAACCTGAGTCTGACACTCTCATGGCTTCCTCTGTATTCAAAGAGATTGGCCCAACTGTCCTTTTCTGCATCTGTAAATTGATAAGTTTTTCCAACCCCATTTTCTAACTCTTTCTTTCTGCCGATCACCTTAAAAAGCGGCCCATTTTCAAGGTCAGGCAAAGCATCTTTCCATTTCCTGTAAATCCTCGGAATCAAATGTTCACTATCCGATGATCCGGCGGTTCCTCCAATAGTTTCGTTAAGTAAGGCGAGAAGATCGGAGTGGGCTTCCATGGGGATGGAAGTGATTTTCCCAAGCCTTTTCATCTCATTGACAACAAGGGCGATGACGGCAAGGTAAAACATCCGCGAGGGCGAATCGAAATGGAGGGTCAATTCGGTTTTATGTTTGAGATGGATGTGAAGTTTGAACTGATTGAGGTCAATTTTTATGGCCCGCCTGGTTTTTTCTTCCATTTTGAGGCCTCAACTTTTTTTAAAATAGAGAAGAAATTTTAAAGGGTTACCTATAACTACAAAAAAAAGAGGAACGGTTTAAACCGTCATCATTATATACCAAACTTAAAATTAGTCAAAATCTATTAAAAAGGAAGGAGGGTACCCATGAATACCAAAATTCATTCTACGAGTCGAAGGGGCTTTCTAAAAGGTATGGCTATTGGAGCAGGCGGGTATGTTCTTGGTTCATCGTTGACCCATCCAAAAGAGGCCATGGGGCA
>JACAEV010000069.1 GCA_013388645.1 Syntrophaceae bacterium
CTGGTCGATCCGAGGGGTTCATATTCTTTTTCTTGAAGGACACGGAGCAGTTTGACTTGAAGGGAAGGTGACATATCGCCTACTTCATCAAGAAAAATGGTTCCCTCATTCGCCAAGGCAAATCTCCCGAGCTTATCTTTCTTCGCATCCGTAAAGGCCCCCTTGATATATCCGAATAACTCTGATTCAAGCAATGTGTCTGGAAGCGCACCACAGTTCACTTTGATAAAGGGCTTATTTTTCCTCCGACTTAGATTGTGGATGGCTTTTGCAAAAAGTTCTTTGCCTGTGCCGCTGGCTCCTTGAATGAGAACGGTGCTATCGCTTTCTGCGATGTTGGGAAGAATGTTGAAGATATCATGGATTAAGTGATTTTTACTGATGATATCACCAAGCGTATATTTTTCAGCGAGTTCCTTCTTAAGTTCTTCAATAACAGAGAGATCCCTAAAGGTTTCAACTCCTCCGATGATTTGTCCTCGTTCATTCTTCAGCACGGCTGTACTGATGCTAATGGGAACCTTTTGCCCTCCTTTCTTCAAGATGGTGGCAGGGAGATTAATAATCTCCTTCTTTGTTTTGAGGGTTTCCTTCAAGGCACACCGTGTTTGGCAGATATCGGCTCTGAAAACATCAAAACAATATCGGCCGACAGCCTCCTTGTTGGAAAATCCTGTGATTTCCTGTCCAGCTTTATTTATGAAAGTGATCCTGCCGTCATTGTCTGTCGTGAACACACCATCGGCAATACTGTTGAGAATGACATTGAAAAACCTATCGGGCTCTCCTTTTTTCATACAAAAGACTATACCATAGGGTTTCTTAAACTAAAATACCCAATAGGGGTGAAGGTAGAATTCACATTCCCTCTACACTTTATGTCCACATTCACCCTGATGGGATCGGCAGGAATTATATACGGAAAGCTCCTGGAGCTTATTTCCCCTCAAGAGGGAAAGATTTTCTTTAACGGTCGACGCCCCGGCTCCATATACCCTTATCCCTAAAGCGTTTAACTTCGTCAATGCTCCTGCCCCTATCCCTCCAACTACCATCGCATCCACGCTCTTCCCATCAAGGGCCGTGATGGGATTGCAAGCACCGTGAATATGGTGTAAGTCCTGATTATTTACCGTCAGAACCTCTTTCCCTTCGGTATCGACAATGATGAATGTCGGTGCTGAGCCAAAATGATCATAAACTTCACTTTCAATCCCTTGATTTGTCTGAACTGCGAAACCCACCTTCATCACTTTCTCCTTTTTTGCTGATACGTGTCTTTATTCGATTTCTTATTTTTTTCTCTTGTTATTGTTTTTGTTGAACTCCACGGCAAACTCTACCTTGTCCTTTACCAAAAACTCTGCCATATCCTCTACCTTGTTGCACTCTGTGAATGTTGCCACTTTTACAGGAAGGGCAGTTCTCAGGTCTACCCGTTCCATAGTCCATCTGCCATGTGTGATTGCAGTCATAGCATACAAACTTTCTCATTACAGCCATTTCAAATTCACCTCCCTCAATCTTCAATGCTTTACCTGTAACCAATGCCTCTGCCACTTTTTGGTGCGCCGAATCAATAATCCGCCCAAAGGTTGGACGTGACACCTTCATTTTTTCTGCTGCCTGCTCTTGATATAAATTTTCAAGATCAGCAAGCCTGATTGCCTCAAATTCGTCTACGGTTAGAATGACGTCTTCCAGCATAGAGAGGGGGACACCTCTTGGTTTAAAGTAATTACTCTCAGGGATAAAACCAACTCGTCTACAATTTCTTGGTCTTGCCATAAGCATACCCTTTCAAATTTAATTATAAGCATATGCTCATAAATTGTCAAGGGGCCTTTTGGGGTTCTGTCCTCGATGTTCGTTCAAATGCTAAGAATGACGTTGATCAACTGAGGTAGATAAAGAGATGGTTACTAAGGAGTTCAGAATTGGGAAGACATATTTTTCAGAAAATCTCCCTCCTGCCTTCGCCGAAGCGGCTTCGCGCAGGCAGGTCACCCCTCTTTGCCAAAGAGGGGAAACTCTCGTAGCGAGTCTTCGCGCAGAGTCGCTTCGACCTCCCTTTCGTAAAGGGAGGATAGGAGGGATTTAGCTTCCAATGTCTATCCCATTATAGACTGATTTATAATCTCCATGGGATAACTCTCTAATGTAAAGAAAAATAATTCTTTAGCAGATCCCGAAGTGGTTTTTCTTCTCGGAAGACTTCTCCGATCAAGATTTCACGGACGATTCCTTCTCGGTCGATGAGGAAATTGGTTGGAATCGCGTAGACCCCGTATCTTTTCGCAATGGTTCCATCCGGATCCAAGGGGACGGGAAAGGTCACATCGAGCTGTGCAATAAAAGCCAGAGCGACCTCAGCACTCTGTTTGACATTGACGGCCAAAACCAAAAATCCCTCTTTTTTTAATTGGCGATAATATTTATCGATGATGGGCATCTCATAACGGCAATAAGGACACCAATCTGCCCAGAATCTTAAGAGCACCACCTTCCCTCTGACATTATTAAGGTTCCAGGTTTGGTGATTCAGATCCTGAAAGTTAAAATCAAAGGCAGGAGTTCCTAATTTGGGGAGAGAAGATTTTTCGGTTTTTTCCTTACAGGCGGAGACAATGAGGAAGAGAAGAAGACCTATAAAAAGAATTTTTAAAACGTCGTAACTTTTTAGGACTTTGAAAACCCAATCTAATCTCTCTTCATCCCCCTTTGTCAAAAGGGGGAGACCCCTCTCCTCCCTTTGGCAAAGCCTTCCTGCCGGTAGGCAGGGGAGGTTGCCTGCTTGCGCGAAGCCGCTTCGGCGAAGGCAGGGGAGGGATTTTACAGGCGATCCAAATTGATATAAGAGCTTAAGACTTACCACTTTGGTTTCAAATCCTCTAACTTAGGTGGGACCCAATCCTCCGGGATACAGCATCCTAAAGGTTTGAGGAGTTCTTCAAATAAAACCCTCTTTCCTGTTTGAGTATCTATGAACACAGCCCAACCGCCTACGACGGAGGCTGGATGAAGAGCTTCCTGGGGAAAAAAATTAAAGGCATACACCCGATAATAGTCAATCGAACTTTTCTTTTTTACTGGATAGATGAGGGTACTTTCAGCCAATAAGACGCATTTCAATTTTTTGAAGTCTTTAATTTGTTGCTGGCCGATTCTAAGAGCCTCATCATGGCTTACCTTAGAGGTCATCGGTGCTTTAACTTGGGGGTAGAGCAAAGCGCCCAAAGATTTTATTCGTCCACGGGAATCTATGGCATATCCAAGAGAGGACTCATAAATGATCACACCATGAAACGTCTGCCAATAACTCACATACCAGGTATCTCCTACTTTTTCAGCCCCTTTGAGCCTTAACTGATCAGGCTCAATTTGAAGTAAGGATTTATATTTATTGACAAGGATAGGGCCAGTATGAGTAATCTCTTCCCTGGATAACTTGGAGAAATTTTTAATTTCTAAGAGGTTCGAATCGATTCCCCGTATGATCACGGGAGCTTGAGTAAAAGAATCTCTCAGGATGGATAACTTTTGGCCTTTGTAGTTGAATGTTTCGTAATCTGCTCCCTCACTCACCGAAACTGGACTCGAAAGTAGGAACAGACTAAATAGGAAGATTTGAAGGATTGGTAAAAAAATCTTTGTAATCAGAGATTTTTAACCTCTCTAAAATCTCAAGCGAACTTCTAATAATTATTAATTCGTCACTCCCGTATAGGCGAGAGTCCAGTGTTATCAATAGGTTCTGGATTCCGACTTTCGCCGGAATGACATTTTAGAGGTGTCTTCAAATTTAGACCTTGACACTCAAATAACGCTCCTGAATATCGATCGCACTTTCCAACTCAGAAGGTGTCCCCTCGTAGACGACCGTCCCTTTTTCCATGATATAGATTCCCTGGCACATGTTTTTTATGGTTTTCAGATTCTGTTCAACCAGCAGAATCGTGGTCCCTTTCTCATTGATGGCTTTGACGGTTTCAGCAATCAATTTAACCAATAAGGGCATCAACCCTTCCATGGGCTCATCCATGAGCATCATTTTGGGCTTGGTGATTAAAGCCCTGCCAACGGCGAGCATCTGTTGTTCTCCCCCGGAAAGAGTGCCCGCCTTTTGCTTGAGTCGTTCCTTCAATCTTGGAAAATAGACGAATATTTCCTCAAGGACTTCTTTATCCAATTCTCCCTTGACGACAGGAATCCTCAGGTTTTCCATAACGGTCAGTTTGGGGAAAAGATGCCTGCCTTGAGGCATATAAGCAATACCCATCCGTGGGATTTTATAGGGCGGTAACCCTGATAGATTGGTCTCATAAAAATGAACCGATCCGCTTCGGTGAGGCACTAAACCCATGATGGATTTGAGGGTCGTCGTCTTCCCGACTCCATTTCTGCCAATCAAGCCAATTAAGGACCCCTCCTTGATCTCCAGAGAGGTATCATGGAGGACTTTACATTCTCCATAACTGCAATTTAATTTTTCCATTCTAAGCATGTTCGCTACCCAAATAAACTTTCTTCACTTCTTCATTTTCTTTGATGACATCGGGTGCCCCTTCAGCGATAATGGCCCCATAATGAAGGACAGAGATATTGTCAGCCAATTCCATCACCACTCCCATGTCATGTTCCACTAAGATGATGGTTTGCCCCGAAAGCATACTTCTCATCTTTTTAACCAGAGCCATGGATTCCTGACTATTGAGGCCAGCTGTGGGTTCATCTAATAGGAGGAGATCTGGCTCCGTGCTTAGGGCGATTCCCATCTCCAAGATGCGTTGATCCCCATAGGACAACTCAGAGCAAATCAGATGGGCTTTATCTTTAAATCCAGTCAGGTCCAGCATGGATTCTGTTTTTTCCTTCACATCCTGCCATTTCAACGCCCGAATAAATGGATTGAAGAATTTCTTTCGCGATTGGACGGCCGTCCAGATATTTTCATAGACGGTGAGACCAGAAAAGAGGCTGGTAATCTGAAGGGTCCTGGCAATGCCGATATGGGAGATCCGATGTGGGCTAAGATTGGTAATCTCTTTCCCTTTGAAGAAAATATGTCCCCCTGAGACAGGAAGGGTTCCATTAACCAGATTAAGCAGGGTGGTCTTGCCCGCTCCATTGGGTCCAATCAGTGCCCGCAGTTCCCCTTTGTTTACAGAAAGATTAACTCTGTTGACGGCTAATAGACCCCCAAAAGACTTGTTGACCTCTTTCAATTCAAGGATGATTTCATTCTTTTCAGGCACTGGTTTCACCTTTCTTGAACCTGGATTGGATGAAACCCACAAGTCCTTTAGGGGCCATGAGGACCATGGCGACCAAAACGATCCCTACGACGAGATCTGTGGTCTGAAGAAAATTGATCAAATAATGTTCCAGAGACATAACGATTCCTGCCCCCAATGCTGGCCCTATTAATGTCCCCATACCTCCAACAATCGTATAAACGACCGCATGTCCTGAAACTGACCAATGAAGATAACCGGCCGATGCATATTTTAAGGTCAGGCTGTAAAGTCCCCCGGCTAATCCGCTCAGCCCCCCGGCGATAATAAAAGCAATCAGTTTATATCGCTGGACGTTGTAACCGATGAGGCGAGCCCTTTCTTCGTTTTCTCTTATTGAGATAAATACCTTTCCAAGGGGAGATTGAATCATTCTTCTCAGAAAGAGGAAAGAAATAGCGACAATCGTCAAAACGAAATAATAGTTTCCCTTGATATCCATTAAGTCTATTTGGAACAACCCCAGACGGTAAGGAGGAGGTGAAAAGGTGAGGCCATCCGCCCCACCGGTAAAGGAGGTCCAGGTATCTCCGATAATATTCCCGATGATAGCAAAGATGATCGTGATAATGACAAAATGGATTCCAGTCAACTTCACCGAAAAATATCCTACAAACCAGGCAAAGAGGATGGGAATGATGATGGAGAAGAGAAGGCTCAGTTCGGTATTCAAGCCAAACTTTCGTATCAGGATGGTGACGGTATACCCCCCCAGGCCAAAAAAGAGAGCCTGCCCAAAACTTAAAAGTCCAGTATATCCAAAAATAAGGTCAAAAGAGATAGCAAACAAAATCCAAACAAAAAGCTCTGTTAAAAAGGTCTGATAGAAGAGATCAACGAAAAAAGGGATAATAATCAACCCCAAAAGAATGAGTATGAAAATTAAAATAAAACCAAAAGACTTTCCCTTTTGAAGGAACACGATCTATTCTCCAAATAGCCCTTGGGGACGAATCAATAAAACGATAATCATAAATGCCAAAGCGAAGACCGTCGCAATAGAAGGAGGAACAAAGAGGGCACCTACCCCCTGGATCAAGGAGATCATAATGGCAGCGATCACCGACCCCTCGAGGTTCCCCATCCCGCCCACGATAACTATGATAAAGGCCATGATGAGGACTTCGCGACCCATCATGAATTCAACGGAGACAATGGGAGCAGCCAAAACCCCTGAAAAGGCAGCTAAGGCTGACCCTAAAACAAATGTCCACATATAGACCTTGTTAACTGGAATTCCTAAACCAACAGCCATCTCTCTATCTTGCACCACGGCTCTCATCCAGAGCCCATACTTCGTTTTTCTTAAGAAAATCCAAAGACCGATCATCAGCGCAATGGAGATCAAAGCAATCATGATGCGCATGGCCGGGTACTGCAAGTCGAAGAGCGGAAAACGGTAAGCAATGGGTGGAGAAATTCTTCTCGGAGAACCGCCGAAGATCATCAAGACCAATTGTTGAACTGCAAGCATCACCCCAAAGGTGCAGATGATCGTGATGATCGGTTTATCTTCGATGGTCCTGATAAGTCCCCTCTCTATGATCAAACCGATGAAGCCGACACAAAGAGGAGCAACCATCAGTCCAATCCAAAAATTTCCGGTCAACTCAATGACATACCAGGCCACCACCGCCCCTAACATATAAAGAGCCCCATGAGCCATGTTGATGATATGGAGGAGGCCGAAGATCATGTTTAAACCTAAGGCGATAAGGGCCATGATCAAGCCCCAGACAATTCCATTCATAATGGCAACTGCCAAATTGGAGATCACGAAGCTTGTCCTTGATTAGTGTCTTTTTTGTCATGCCGGACCTGATCCGGCATCCAGACGTCGTCCCGACGAAAGTCGGGAGCCAACTTATAGACTGGATTCCGGTTTCCACCGGAAACCCTGGATTCCGGCTGGAGTTTATCCCGATAAAAATCGGGGCCGGAATGACGACCTTTTTGGAAAACGTCAGTTTATAGACAGAATCTCTTTATTAAAATGAGTTTCAATCGAAGCCCCTCCCTTTTTATCCTTCGATTAGAAACAAGAGGAGGGGCTCCGGATGTAAAACAGTGGTCCCTTAAGTTATCGTTCTTAAATCCGTTTCCGGTTCATACATGGCCTTTTCTTTAGGAATACGCTCAAGGACCTTCAGCTTGAGATCGGGTTCAACTCTCGAAATATAAAAGTCGTTGAAACCCTGATGGTCTTCCTCCCTCATCACCAGGTCACCCACCGGACACCATGGACCGGCCTTCAGTTTCAAACTGCAAATGGCCTTGATAAGATCCATATTCTTTTTGCTATCCTTCCAGCCGCACTGCTCGATGCCCAATTTGATCATATAAGGATAGATCCACATCGAATACATATGGGAGCCTGCAATGGTCACCTTTGGATTCCCAACCTCTTTTCCGTCTTTATCTACTCCGCAGGCTTTTCGATAGGCGATCTCGTAAGGATGAAGTTCTTTAGGAACCTGATCTAAGTGGCGGGGATGGTATTCGATATAGTAAGCCCCTACGGATTCTTTTCCAACAACCTCCTGACCGATACCTTCTGTAGTGCAAATCACTGTAAATCTTTGAAGACGTTTATGGAGCCCTACCTCCACGGTTTGCCTCAGCACCCCTAAACCCGAAGACCCCAAGAAAGCTGTAAACAATACCTCCGTGTCAGGATCCACTTTCTGCAGGAAGGGAATAAAATCCTGGGTGGCTGGTGGAGCAAAAATGTCCTGGGTTTTTCCCCCTGCTGCCCTGACACGGCTTCCAAATTCTCTTGCCAGGGAGTGACCCCATGCATAATCGGCATTGAGAAACGTCCATTTCTTGCCAAGATTATCAAAGCCAAACTTCCAAGCGGCAACAGCTTGCGACCTCGCATGGGAATGGTTGCGAATATAATATCCACCATGGAGAGAAAGAGAATCCTTCCCTGTAAACTCATAGGTCATTGAGCCACCACTAAACAATGGAATCTTGTATTGTTTGATAATCGGGAAACAGGCCAAATGGACTCCGGAATGGATCGACCCCATGATCAAATCGACTTTATCCTCGAGAATCATTTTTCTGCACATGCTTGCTGACCAGGCTGGGTTAGCCTTCGTATCATATTCGTGCAATTCCAATTTACGCCCTGCAATGCCTCCCTCGGCATTGATCTTGGCGATGGCTGTCCTACCGACCTTCCCCAGCCAATACCCATATTCCGTAGCAAAAACAGTATATTCATTGAGCATTCCAATTTTAATGGGAGGCTGGGCTCCATAAGTGAAAGGAACTGGTGCCCAGGAACTGAGGCTCAATCCAGCGGCTCCAAGGGCAGTTGTTTTGATGAAATCACGGCGTGAGAACTCTTTTTTTAAAACTCCTTCAACTTTTTTCTTTGATTTTTTTGTTTCCATATCCCCCTCCCTTTTTTTAAAATGTTAAACGATTAACATTTCCCACCTCTTCAACCCAATCTCACCTCCTTTCTTCTATTTTTTCGATTTAAATTAGGGTATCAATTAAACTGTTTCAAAAATCATAAAAAAACGCTGTCAAATAGGCCTATCATTCCTGCCCTGTATCAAAGTATGAGATAAACTCCAGCAGGCCTGCCCCGCACTTGATGCGGGGAATTTAGGTCTTGTCCCTTTAGGCACTGGATTCCCGTTTTCACGGGAATGACACAGAAGAGAGCCTTTTCAAAGAGATAAAGTATCACAGCTTAAGAAGCCTTTTCCGGTAAAACCTTATCAATCAGTTCTGTAAGATCGAAAAGCTTCATTTTGCTTCCGGTACCCTGAGCGCCTTGGTTTAAATTGTAATGGCAGAAGGGGCAGATGGAGACCATATGGTCTGCGCCCGTTTCCATTCCCTCTTGGATCCGGATACCAGCATTCCGTGCTGCCCAATCGTTATATCCGGTCATGACCCCACCCCCACCACCGCAGCAATAGGAATTGGCCTTGATTCTCCTCATCTCTCTCAAATCGATTCCGGGGATCGCCTTCAGAAGTTGCCTCGGGATATCGTAGAGGCAATCCTTATCCTCTAATTTGACATAAGCCCCCGCCCAGAGTTGTGTTCCTTCTTTGTCGATGATGAACTTAGTAAGATGTCGACCGGCGTGGCAGGGATCGTGATAGGTCACCTTCCAGGGCAACGACTCCGCAAATTTCAATTGCCCGGTCATGTATAGATCGTATAGGAACTGAGACGTGTGGATCACTCGGATTCCTTCCATCATTCTCCCATATTCTTCTGCCATGGGATAGTCCTTCATAAAGGCTCTATAACAACCGGCACAGGAAGTCACGATCGTCTTTAAGCCCTTTTCATCATGTAACTTTCTGAACAACTCTAAATTTGATTCAGCCACCCTTTTAAAAGCCTCCACATCACCAAGTCTCATCGCTGTGGACCCACAGCAAATTTCGCTTTCTCCCAGAATTCCGAAGTCAAGGCCAAGTTTGTGGAAGATAGAGGCAGTGGCCTGCGGAACTACCCTTACAGGAACATTGTAACCCCCTGTGCAACCGACATAATATAAAATAGAGGCAGGTTCCTCCAAAATATTCTTGATGGGTTTTCCCTGCTTTTTGAAGGGTCTCGTCCAATCCAACCTGACCCGACGTGGACCTTGATAAGGATTATCATAACTACTCAGAGATTGAGCAATCACCTTTTGCTTCGGCATAGGTCCAACACCATCTGCGACGATCTTTCGCCTCATAGCTTCGATGATCTCCGGGATAAAAGGTTTATGATCGAGTTCGCATTGACTCTGACACCCCCCACAGACATTACACTTATAAATGGCATCGATCAGCGCATCGTTCCACTTCAAGTCTCCACTCAGGATGCCTCTGGCAAAGGCAATTTTTCCCCTTGAGGACAGAAATCCTTCAAAACTAAACTCTTCCCCCGCAGGGCAGATGGGACTGCTCACTGACGGCGGGCCATATTCGTAAGCCTCTTTACAGGTTCCACAGGCTGTGCATCGCCAGAGGACATCTTCTAATTCTTTAAGACTCGGAATGTTCCATTTCATGATAACCTCCTCTAACTTAAGTCCACGGAATGATGGAATGATGGAACGGTGGGTTAACCTTCCCATACCCAGATTTCCATTACTCCGATTTTCCATTTCCGTCTTTTTTATCAATCCATTATTCCAATGCTCCATTATTCCATTCTTCCTCTTAGATACCCAACTTCCCAGGATTCATAATATCATTTGGGTCTAAAAACTTTTTCAACCGTTTCATCAGCATGAGATAACCCGGATGCGCACGTTTATTGATCTCCATAGCGAAGTCAACAGGAGGTTTATAGGGCATGCCTCCATTGTCAAGATCCACTTTTAAACATTCCACGATAGCTTGTCTCGCATTTTCGGTCTCCTTGGCACTCTGTTTATTAAAAGGAGTCATCGCCCTGAGCATGCCGTAATGAACACCCCGATACATACTCATTCTGACAGAAGGGGAGAGATTGTGGCCAATCATTATCTTTTTCCATTCCTTATAAATGGGAGCCCACCGATTCGCAGGAGTAAATGTCCCTGGCCAGGAGATCCCTCCTCCTGCCATCTTACAATAGTTCTTGGTCGAACCTACAATTTGGCTGGGCAATTGGGTTCTCGCCTTCAACGCTTCTTCCGGATAATGGGTCACCTGAATGCTTGTTCCCTTTTTCTTCTCTTCATCCACAACTTTTTCCCAGATTTCGGTCCGTGCCTCTTTCTCCTTTTCCGTGAAGGAAAAGGTGGTGGCATAGCTGAACCACTCCGGCGCGTCATCCGGCTTCGGTTTGTAAGGATAAGGAATGGGAACCTGCGAGAGCCACCAGGAGACGGCTGTGAGATCATCGCAGATTTCATAATTGCTCAGGTTGAGCATATATGAATACATATCATCCACATGATCACACGAAACAGTAAAGATTTTTAGAATCGGTGGAATGTGATGAACAGCAATTCCAAGTTTGGTGACGATGCCAGTTGAACCCAGCCAACCTTTAAAGAGTCCATCCATCTGAGGCATGGGTAAACAGCTATGCCAGGCATCCGGATTGATGGCGCAGGATCCCACTCTCACCAGTTCACCGGTTGGAAGAACGACTTCCATGCTTGTGATCTCCTGGCTGTTCAATCCATATCTGGCATTCATATGGCCGATCCCGTGGCATATGGCGCAGGAGGCAACCGAGGCCGACGGCGGCCCCACCGGCCAACCAAACCTGAGATTATATTTGTACAAAGCCTCGGCCAACTGGCCATGAGAAACACCTGGCTCAATCACAGCATATAAGGCCTCGGGGTCAAGCTTTATAATTTTATTCATCTTCTTAAAATCAAGAATCATCCCACCTCTTTCGGGGATGCAGAGCCCACCGATATTGGTCCCTGACGTATAAGGCACTACTGGAATTTTTTCCTTATTGGCAAATTTCAATATCCTTTGGACCTCCTCCACAGTATGTACTATGACCACATAATCAGGCAGTTTGGGTGTAACAAAGGACATATCGTAAGAATAGGCATAGAGGATATGTTGGTCAGTTGTGGCATTTTTTTCTCCAACAATCGATTTCAACTCTTTTAAGATTCTTTCTTTCTTATCCGTTCTGACCGCTTTAACCGCTTTCCCTTTCTTTATTTCCTTTTTAGCTTTCAATTTGGAACCTCCTTTGAAACCGTGATCGCTTAAAGAATGTCAACTGAACCTCTCCATTCTATCAAGAACCACATCCTTTGCAAAAGCATGCCCATGATAAACTTCAATGTTTTAAAAGTCAAGAATTAGGATGGTCAAGACTGCTAACTGAGTTTTCCATATTTTTTAGCAGCCGCTATGAGAGTCTCCATATTCTCTTTGGGCACCATAGGCCACATATCGCAGCCAGGCCAGATCGCATTGACTCCCCGATCCACCGCCTCCTTGACCGCCTTATCCACATCTTCCGGTTTTCCCATCGACAAAACCCCATACGCATCTAACTCCCCAAAAATCAAAACATCGGAGCCCAGTTTCTTTCTGGATTCAATCACATTATTTTTTTTCTCTACACTGATGGCATCGGCTCCACAGAGAACCATCTGATCCACAATCGCATTGGTATCGCCACAAATATGGAGGATTTTAGGTGACTCAATCCCATCAAAGATCTTCTTCAGAGGAGGGCGAACCAGGGACTCAAACATACGAGGACTTAATATATCCGGTCCGGCGCCCATCTCACGAACCGTGATATAATCCGCCCCGGCTTCTCGATAGATCTTGATGATCTGAATGAGAAATTCAGCCAATTTGTCAAGGACCTTTCCCACCAATTCTGTTTTCTTAAAAGCTGCCTTGGCAAGTTGAGAAAGGTCAACCAACTGTCCGGCTAAAGTATAGGGACCCAAGACCCAGGCCCCGATGGGGATCTGGGAACCGACCTCCTGTTTCAAAAAACGAATCGCTCCGGTGACCACCGGGATCCTTCCTGCCTTGGTCAAATCGGAGGGAACTTGAATGTCCAGGTCTTCCACCTTTTCTGCTGGATGCTCGATGATGGTTGGATAGAGGATGTCTGTAGCATGAGCATAGTAATTGACTTTGCTTCCTAAGACCTCAGCCTCTACTCCCATATCAAAAGGGACAACGGCGCAAGGAAAACCAAAGAGCTGAAAACTCGAGGCAGCCATACTCGCCATTTTGCGAGCATCGGTGTGGATCTCTGGAAATTTCCAGCCATATTTCTCAAGCCCATGAATGGTGATATTTCCCATGCCGCTAAAGAGAGGAATATAATCTAATTTTTCACGTTTAAAGAATTTAAGGACCCCTTCTCTCGGACTTAGATTCGTTGCCATCTTATTTTTCTCCTTTCAAATCCCCCCTTAATCCCCCCTCGGTTTCGAGTCATACCGACTTTTCTAAGGGGGGGAGGGGGATTAATCAATACTTATTTTGGGGAAGTGGTAGCGGTCGAGCTCTCCGCTGCAAATTGTTTGACCACATCGGGAAAGAGAAGATTCAAAGGGTGATTTCCCGTGGGCAAGAAAGCGCTTTCATTAAAGGCCAAGGCTGCCATCATACTGCTTGCCGCCGCCACAGCCGGGAAAACTCGACTCGTTCCAGTCAAGGGACCATAAAAAAGAAAATCACTTGCCAATGCAGCGATCGCATGAACACCTGCATCAATGCCAGGAAACTTATCTTTCCCCTTTTCACCAGCCGCTTTTCTCCACATATAGGTTCCATTGGAGGGTGCAAACCCCACCGGGAAACCAAACTCATTCTTAATGAGCGTGTTCGCCACTAAGGAGAAGGTCGTCGCAGGCAAATTCATGACCGCCGTATCCACTAGGATGCTTTCAAAATTTCCTTTCTCCACAAGAGGTAATAAATTCTTAAGTGATTTCACTCTGCCCGTTGGTTTCTTGTCTTCCATATCGAAGACCTGGACGACCACATGCTTGATGCTCAAATCCTTGAGCTCTGATACTTGGCCTGGGATATCCTCATCCCACGGCGTGATGCTATTATATAAAGCTCGACCCTGAAATCCTTGCTTGGCAATATAACGGGCTGCGGCCAACCTCGTCTTCTGCTGCCAGATATCAATGGCAAAGGGCATCTCTGTGACACTTGTAAAAAAATCAATATACCCTTTGATCTCCTCTTCTGAATTGGCCACCATGGCGATCAGACAGGGAACGCCTGTCTCCCGAGAAATATTTTCTAACTCTCGAATCCGCTCTTCAGCCGCCTTCCGATTGAACTTCCCCCCTTTTCTATCCTCTAAAATGAGATCGCCCTTCTGGAACATATTGCCAATCAGGAGGGGTGGATTTTCCCCTAACTGCCCTCCCACCTTTACCCCGCCGATGTTGCAAACCTTCTGCTCTCTTTGATATCTAAACATTTTGATTTAACCCCCTTTCCACATGCTCAACAAAACGCCTCATAGTACGAAGTCTTTGGGTTAAAGTTAAGGAAAAGATGCCAGTCTCGTTAAGTTAAAATTGATGTTTATTGTTGGCGAAGCTCGTATCGAATCTCGTATATGGATACTGGATACTCGAACTTCTAATTTCAAGTCCCCCGTGGTCGGGTCTTTTCGACTTGCTTTGATACGAACATCGTCACCGTAAACTCATTTTCTTTTTATAACCTTGACCCATTGACCTTAAACCAAACAGGCCTCCTTACCCTTACCCATACCAACAAACCAGATTCGCCTTTCAATTCGTCTCTGGTAGAAGATGTGCCAGATTCGGAAACTTATCTTTCATGTTGGGGATCCACATCGCCTGAACAAAGGTCTTCTCGAATTCTGGAACCAATGTCAGCTCGATGTAATCCACCCGTCTTGCATAATGATCCGCTTCTTTCCTCTTATCCACATCCAGCAGAGCCATCCGTGCCCCGTCCCCAGCGGCATTCCCTACAGAATAAACTTTATCAAGAGGAACATCAGGGAAAAGGCCGAGCAACGCAGCGGATTGCTTGTCGATGTAACTTCCAAAAGCACCTGCCAAAATCACTTTGTCCAGCTTTTCCACACCCAAGGTCTTCATCAGAATTTTGGATCCAGCATACATCGCTCCCTTTGCCAACTGGATCGCCCGGACATCATTCTGACAAATAACAATATCTTGACCAATGGAAGTCTCTTTGGCCCAGGCAATGACGAACTCCATCTGTCCATCTGTTTCACGAAGGCGAGGGGTATGGACATCCTTCTTAAAGCGACCCGTCTTATCAATGATTCCTGCTAAAAAGAGTTGCGGAACGACATCGATAATCCCTGACCCGCAAATCCCCTTAGCCCGAACTTCCTCCGGGGGCAGTTCTGTATTCCACTGGTCTTTGTCAATGACTTTGAATCGAACTTCCTTGGTCTCTTTATCGATGACAATCTTTTCGATCGCCCCGGGTGCCGCACGCATTCCGAACTTCATCTCGGCTCCCTCAAAGGCAGGCCCGGTAGCACAGGATGCGGAGATCAACCTTTCTCGATTACCCAGGATGAGCTCCCCATTGGTTCCGATATCAATGACCAGCTCGATGCTATCCTGATTATAGGGAGTCTCGGCAATGAGCACCCCCACATTATCAGCGCCCACAAAGCCGGCCTCAATAGGAAGAACATGGACATAAGAACCGGGATTGATACGGATACCCAAATTACGGCACTCCATCCCTTCGGCAACTTCTTTCTGTGCATAGATACTACAATTGAGACAACGTTTAGATTCCTGGGTTGCACTTTCCTGGTCGAAACCGATCTCAACCTCATCAAAACTCATCCTTTTCTCAAGAGGAATAACCGGCATCACCTTTCTCGGCTCTTTTTCCACCCCCTCTTTAGGAACCTCTTCGATTCGTTTGGGAGGCGCAGGTCTGGCTGTCTTTAAATCCATTCCAGCCAAATAAAATTCAATGGAGGTCGCTGCTTCTTTTCCGGCGGCAATCGCCTTGACCGCATTGGCCGGGCCAGAAGCCACATCGCCTCCAGCAAAGACGCCTTTGAGGTTTGTCTCGAAGGTGATCTCATCAATCTTGATGGTTTGGGAGGGGTTTCTCTCGACGTCGACAAAATCTTTTTCAGCCGGTCTCTGACCGATCGCCACAATGACCATGTCAGTTAGGATCGTGGGGGCTTCGCCCTCCCCAAACTCCGGAGCAAACCTCCCCTCTTCATTGATGACACTCGTGCATTGGATTGTCTCTAAGCCAACGACCTTCCCTTTTTCAGCCAATATTTTTCTGATCCCCAAACAAGGATGGATTACGACCCCTTCCTCCTTCGCCTGTTCAATCTCCAAGTCCTGGGCAGGCATTCTGTCTTTACAGGTTAAGTCAGTCGATTCCAAACAGATAAGATGAACCTCTTGAGCTCCAAGGCGTCGGGAAAGCCTTGCTGCATCGATGGCCACGCTTCCTCCGCCGATGACCGCAACTTTATTTCCTAACTTCACCTTCTCCCCAGAATTAACCTTCGTCAGAAAATCGAGGGCATAAATGACGCCCTCACTCTCTTCACCTGGAACACCGATCTTCTGGCTTGTCCAGGCACCGGTAGCGACATAGACTGCTTTGTATCCCTGTTTGAAGAGATCCTCCGCGCTCTTCACTGGCGTATTCGTTTTTATTTCTACCCCTAACTCTTCGATGTAGCTAATTTCATCATCCAGAACCTCCTTCGGCAATCGGTATTCCGGAATCCCATAACGCATCATGCCCCCTGCTTTGGGAGCAGATTCAAAAACAGTCACCGGATAACCTCGCCTCACCAATTCATAGGCGCAGGCAAGCCCTGAGGGCCCCGAGCCAACAATGGCTATTCTCTCCCCTCTCGTCCTCTCAACCGGGGTTGCCTTTGCTCTCCACGCCTTACGCTCAACGTCCGCCACAAAACGATGAAGCGAACGGATCGAAAGAGGCTCTTCCACCTTTCCCCTTTCACACTCTGATTCGCAGGGATGGGTGCAGATTCGTCCGAGCACGCCTGCAAACGGAAAGGCCAGCCGCACCACTTCAAGTGCCTCATTAAACTTCCCCTGGGCGATGAGATATAAAAAGTCCTGACCATTGATTCCAGCCGGACAAGCCACCTGACAGGGTGGATAAGTGCCTTTGTCAGTGGTCTCTATTTCTGGAGGCATCTTGAGCCCCCAGTCACGGGCTTTAATATCAAGGGAGTGATGCAAGGCAGGGGGGAAAGGAGAAAGACCAATATATCTGGGATTGACGTTTAGAAAGATATGGTGCATGCAGGTATTCCCCACCAAGGTCATATCCACAATATCTGTACGTTTAATCTTTGCCGCCGCTGCCACCTCTGCAACAATTCCATTGAGACCATCAACAATCGCATTGTTCAAGATCTCCAGACCCTTTGGATTCGTCATCGTATAGCTGATGCGAGACATCACATCTTCGCCATAAACCACCTGCGGATTCATCATCGAGGCGGTCGTAACGACGGAACCATCGGTCAGGTCGCAGAGATAGCCGGCCACGGTAGAAGTGCCCACATCGACGGCCAGCCCATAGGCTTTTTCCACGGACCCTGGCTCGATCTTGATGATCTCTTTGCCCTGCCAGACGGAAACCGTCACCTTCCATTCTCCCTCGCGCACCATGTCCTGTAAGTCCAGAAGTACCTCATAATCGATCATAAGATGGCTAAGATTAAATTTTTTACTCAACTCGGACTGAAGCCGTTCCCAATCACCAACGTTATGATCCAAAGTCGCCTTCGGCAGCTCCACATAGTATTTCTTGACCGCTGGATTCACTTTCATCGGTCGGTTGGTGGCTGCTTTGCGAACAACCTGCTTTCCCATTCGGCTCTCTTCAGGAACAAAAATGACAACGTTGCCCAGGATATGGGTCTGACAGGCGAGCCGATAACCCTCCTGCTGCTGCCTGAGATTGAAAAATTTCTTCTCCGTCATTCCCATTGCGGACAGGTTTTCTCTCGACGACTTAATCCCATATTTCTCAAAATTCCCCTCTTCGATCCTCACCTTGCAGGTGCCGCAAATCGCCTTCTCTCCACAGACCCCTTCGAGGTCAACACCCAAAGCAACCGAAGCCTCCTTTAACGTCTTCCCCTTCGGAATATATCCTCTGCATCCAGAAGGCTGAAAGATAACCAAATATTTTTCGTCTCCGTCTTTACCTCCTGCCATATGTCCTTTCCCCTCTATCGTATTTTCAATTAAGACATATCTTGTCCTGAAACCTGAGGTCTTAGGTAAAGGTTATGGTGACGAGGCCCGTTTCGTTTAGGGTTCAAGGGTCACGTGAACTTTTTGCGCCGAAGAACCTAACCGTATGTCGATAAGACCCGACCACGGGACGATACGGGCTTCGTTGCCCTTACCGTTACCGAAAAACTCTATTTTCTGATTCATTTACTTCTTCGCCTCTTCCTCCTTCAACATCTTCAGAAGACGAATCGCCTCATCCACCGCCGTACCAGCCGTCTTCGCATATCCATCCGCTCCATATTTCTCCGCCACCTCCGGTGTCAACGGTGCCCCCCCTAACATGATCCGAACCTTCGGATTCTTCTCCCTCAACCTCTTGACCACCTCTGGCATCGACAGCATGCTCGTCGTCATCAACGCTGAAATCCCCACCACTTGTGAATCCGTCTTGATCATCTCCTCTACAAATTTATCAAGCGGTACATCTTTCCCCAAATCATAAACCGTCCAACCCGCCACTTCAAACATCAACTTCACCAGATTCTTCCCAATATCATGAACATCCCCCTCCACTACGCCCAAAACGATTGAACCCTTCACTTCCGACTTCCTCCCAGAAGCCTCAATCGCAGGCTTCAAAAGATTCAACCCTGCATAGAGCGCATCCGCACACATCAACAACTCGGGAACAAAGTATTCCTTGCGATTATACTTCTCCCCAGCCTCAATCATACCATCCGCCAGCCCATCCATGGTCGCAACGAACGGATCAACGCCCTCTTCCAATGCAATCTTGGCCCACTTCACCGCATCCTCCTCCTCAAAATTGGTCACCGCATGGTGAAGCTCTCTCAGGATCTCTTTCGTTCTCTCTTCGGTCGCCATTGGTCATTCCTCCTTGTCTTAAAATCATTAATATAAAGGATGGGATAAGTCCTCGAGTGAAATGAAATATAATTCGCCTGTCCCAATTCTCTTTAAAACGACACCTTGTCTTTGAAGCCTTTCGGATAACTCCGGGCCAAGAATTTGATCTAAATCTTTCGTTACGATCATTTCATGTTTGGGTTGATCAACGGAGAGAGGAAAGTGTTGAGTATCAAAAAGAAGGCCTTCATTGAGAAGCTGGGTTGGATCAAAAGCTTGAGTTCCACTCACCTTCGCTAAATGCTTGCCCACCTCCAAAAGATCATGCTCAATCTCTCTTCTTGCCCCAACGCCATCCTTCTGCTTCAAACAATCCAGGATCGCCTGATGAGACTTTGCCACTTTATGATAAAATTCAGCCCCGAGGTCTAACTGGAACTTAATATCATTCAGGATATTATCGATAAAATCCATTACCAGGATCAGAATAGGATTTTCGGTCATCCTCGCCAAGTAACGATGAAATCCTATTTCTCTGGAAACAATCGCGGGCAGGTTAGCAGGAGTTTCCGTAATGATATTTTCCAATTTAACGATGTCTTCAGGCTGAATGCGCCTGGCAGCGATTTGCGCCACAGGGGGTTCAAGCAAGTAGCGAATCATGGTAATATCCCGGATGGAGACCGTCTTAAAGTGGAGAAAATTGATGATGCCATGGATGGTCGTCTTCATGTCCACTTCCGCAATAAAAACACCCCCTGCTATGCCCTTTTTAATTTCAATTAGACCCATCCCTTCGAGTACCCTCAATGCCTCGCGTAATGTGGCTTTGCTGACGCCAAACTCGGACATGAGTTCCTTTTCAGAAGCTACTCTGTCGCCTGGTTTAAATTGACCTGAGAGGATGGAATTTCGAATCTGTTCGATGATCTGATCGGATATTTTTTGGGTTCTATTAGCGACCTGAAACAAAGATGTATCTCTCTTGTTTTTTTTCTTAGATTTGATGGAGTGTGGTTATCTTATCGAAAACTGATTGAGGATGTCAAGAAAAATATCATAAATATTATAATAATTAATTAGCTAATGATATCAATATATTAATTTAATGTCCTTTCACTTCCAGAAAACTTATAAGAAAATAATCGAAGTTCCTGTTTTAGATTAATGATCCCTTGAATTAACTCTATTCGTTAAAGTCTTTAGAACGATGTCCGATGCCTGTGATCTTATCCTTTCTAAAGTCAAAAAGGAGTTTTGAATCTAAACTGTTCTTCAAGATTATCATCGGTTGCTCGGTGACTCCTCCGATGATCGAAGCAGCAATTTCTCTTTCACTAAATAGTTGGATCACCTCTTGAGATTTTTCTGGCTGAACTGAGAGAACAAATCCAAAACTCTGAAAACAGATTAACCATTCGGATAA
>JACAEV010000121.1 GCA_013388645.1 Syntrophaceae bacterium
CGATGGGTCTTTTAACTTGACATGGAATGTCTTTTTTCGTATAGTCAACCCATTCGATAGAAAAATTTCAGAATTAATTGAGGAGATAAGGTTGCCATAGGAAAGGGGGTGGAAATCGACCTAAGAGATCCAATGAGGTAACGATAGGATATGAAAGGAGGAATAGGGAATGAAGATTAGTAAATGGTTTTCAATGTTATTGGTTTGCTTGATCCTCATCACAGGGGGGGTGGCTGTTGCTGGAACGCTTGACGAAGTCCGTGCGAAAGGGGTTCTCACCGTGGGTGTAAATCCCTCTATCGCTGGGTTCAGCATGCCTGATGAGAAGGGCGTTTGGAAGGGTCTTGATGTGGATACGGCTAAAGCGATTGCTGCTGCCGTGTTTGGTGATGCCAATAAGGTGAAATACGTCGCTCTGACAGCCGTCCAGCGCCTTCCGGCTCTTCAATCAAAGGAGATAGACGTTTTATGCCGAAATACGACCATTACGCTGACACGTGAAACCATCAACGGTCTCAATTTTGCTCATCCGAATTATTACGATGGCCAGGGATTTTTGATCTCCAAGAAAAAAGGCATCAAAAGTGCCAAGAAATTGAAAGGAGCCACCGTCTGCGTCCTTCCTGGAACAACCACCGAGATGAATGCCGCTGATTACTTTCGGAAAAACGGAATGCCCTGGAAACCGGTTGTTATTGAGAGCAACACGGAGCTGAACAAGGCTTTTTTTGCGGGCCGCTGTGACACACTGACCTCAGATGCTTCCCAATTGGCCGCCATTCGATCAGTAGCCCCCAATCCCGATGATTACATCATCTTACCCGAAATCATTTCCAAAGAGCCTCTTGCACCTGTTGTCCGTCATGGAGATGATCAGTGGTATGATATTGTCAACTGGACTGTCATGGCTTTGATCGAAGCTGAGGAGTTGGGTATCACGTCCAACAATGTCGACGAAATGCTAAAAAGTACTGATCCTCAAATCCAGCGGTTTCTTGGAGTCTCCCCTGGCTTTGGGAAGGCTCTTGGTTTAGACGAGAAGTGGGCTTATAATATTATCAAGCAGGTAGGAAACTATGGAGAAATCTTCGATCGTAATGTTGGTCCCAAAACACCCCTTAAGCTCGAACGTGGGTTAAACAATCTTTGGACTAAAGGGGGGTTGATGTATTCTTACCCATTCAGATAATACTCAAGGAGGGGTGCTCCTGCCAAAAGGAGCACCCCTTTTTTGAATTGCGATCAAACAGAAAATGACGAATAGGACATTTAAGAGATTATCCCCTCGGAAGCCCTAAGAGTCGATCTCTTTTAAAAGTTTTTAATTTTTAAAAGGAAGATGGTAGGGTTTAAAAAAAATACCACCCAAGAGAACATTCCCCTATGGCTTGACCCCAAAAAAAGGGCCATTTTTTTTCAATTCCTCACCTTTTGTCTGGTAGGGTTATTGGCCTACTACCTCATCTCGAATACCCTGATCAACCTCGAAAAACAAAAGATTGCCACAGGGTTTGGTTTTCTCCAAAAAGAATCCTCTTTTGAGATCGGAGAGTCTCTGATTCCCTATTCAGCGGCCAGCACTTATGGGCGGGCCCTATTGGTGGGTGCCATCAATACCATCAAGGTCGCTTTCATAGGGATTGTGATCACAATTGTCCTGGGCACGATCATTGGAGTGGCAAGACTATCCACCAACTGGCTTGTGTCAAAATTGGCAGGCCTCTACATCGAAGTCATGCAGGATATTCCTATCCTTCTACAATTATTTTTCTGGTACGCCATCTTTTATGAAACCATGCCCTCTCCACAGGAGGCCCTCAACCCAGGGGCAGGAATTTATCTTTCCAACCGTGGAGTGGCCTTTACCATTCCGAAGGGCCATCCTGCTTATCTGTACATGCTTCTCTCCTTTCTGATCGGGTTGGGGATCGTTTATGTGATGCGTCGCTGGGCAAGAAAGCGCCAGGAAAATACAGGGAAGTTTTTCCCAACTTTTCGTGTTGGTATCGCTATCCTTTTAGGCCTGCCCTTCATCACCTGGTTAGCCTTTGGAGCCCCAATGAAGATGGAAGTCCCCATCCTTGAAGGATTTAATTTCCAGGGTGGGTTGATGGTGAGCCCAGAGTTCATTGCTCTTCTTATGGGTTTGATACTCTACACGGCTGCATTTGTTGCGGAAGTGGTCCGGGCTGGGATTCAGTCAGTGAGCAAAGGCCAGAGAGAAGCGGCCATGTCCATAGGTCTCAGGCCATCGCTGGTGCTTAACCTGGTGATTTTACCTCAAGCCCTCAGGGTCATTGTTCCCCCTCTGACCAGTCAAATGCTTAACTTAACAAAGAACAGTTCTCTGGCAGTAGCCATTGGGTATCCGGATTTTGTCTCGGTCGCCAATACCACGATCAATCAGACAGGCCAGTCCATCGAAGGAGTTGCCCTGATCATGGCGGTATATCTTTTTTTCAGCCTTTCCACGTCAGCATTCATGAATTGGTATAACAAGAGAATTGCTCTTGTAGAGAGATAAGATGGAACAAATCGTACAACCAGAAGAGATTAAACCCCCAGTCACCAGCATCGGTGTCATTGGTTGGATAAAAAACAACCTTTTCAATGGGGTTACTAACTCTATTCTTACCCTTATCACTCTTTTCCTTCTCTGGAAAACCGTTCCCCCTCTCTTCCGATGGGCATTCATTGATAGTGCCTGGCAAACGACCGGTCAGGCTTGCCGAGAGGCTGCCGGGGCCTGTTGGTCAATCATTACCATGAACTATCGTTTCATTCTCTTCGGGTTCTATCCTTATGAACAGCAATGGCGACCTTTCCTTGCGATGATGATTCTTTTTGGCCTTCTCTTTTACAGCAGGGACCGCAACCATTGGAAAAAACCTTTGGCCTATGCTTGGATTATTGGGCTTTTCACAATGGGTTTCCTTATGAAAGGAGGTATTTTCGGTCTACCCTCTATCGAAAGTACTCAATGGGGAGGGTTACCCCTTACTCTTCTTCTCGCCGTTTTTGGGCTTACTGCAGCCTACCCTTTGGGAGTGATTCTGGCGCTGGGGAGACGTTCCAGGATGCCTGGGGTCAAAGTGTTGTGTGTTCTATATATAGAATTAATCCGCGGAGTACCATTGATTAGCTTACTTTTTATGTCTTCCATCATTTTTCCTCTTTTCCTACCGGAAGGGGTCACCATCAATAAGATCCTTCGAGCGCAGGCAGCGATCATCCTGTTCACAGCTGCCTATATTGCTGAGGTGGTCCGAGGAGGACTGCAGGCCATGTCTCGCGGGCAGTATGAGGCTGCGGAGTCTATAGGGTTGAACTATTATCTTACCATGAGGTTGGTCATCTTGCCTCAGGCCCTGAAGATCGTCATTCCACCCACCGTGAGTATTCTCATCTCAGCATTCAAAGATACCTCTCTGGTGGTGATCATTGCCCTCTTCGACCTGCTCAAGACGACTCAATCCGTGCTCTCCAATCCAGAGTGGATGGGATTCAGTCGAGAAGCCTATGTGGTGGTTGCTATCCTCTACTTCCTGGGTTGTTTCTCGATGTCCAACTACAGCAGGAAGCTTGAAAGGGAACTTTCTACTGGTAATTAAAGGGGTTTCTTAAAACAAAATGGTGAAGAGGCTTTTATGGAGAAAAAAGGCATCAAGAACATAGAGATCAAATCGCAAGGGGAGACGATGATAGAAATTATAGATTTACATAAGTGGTTCGGTGAATTTCATGTGCTCCAGGGGATAAACTTATCGGTCAAAAAACAGGAACGTATCGTCATCTGCGGACCTTCAGGCTCAGGGAAATCCACACTCATCCGCTGTATTAATCGGTTAGAGGAGCATCAACGAGGTCGAATCATTGTGGACGGTATTGAATTGACTAATAACATCAAGAATATTGAAAAAATACGTGCTGAAGTGGGCATGGTCTTTCAACACTTCAACCTCTTTCCGCACCTCACGATTGTTGAGAATTTGACCTTAGGTCCCATTTGGGTGAGAAAGGTCCCGAAAAAAGAAGC
>JACAEV010000015.1 GCA_013388645.1 Syntrophaceae bacterium
AAAGATGGTGACTATTATATCCTCAATGGCCAAAAACGCTTTGTGGTGGGGGCAGAAGGAGCCGATTATTTCTTAGTCTATGCCAAGACAGCGCCTGACGCAGAACCACACCAATCCATTTCTTGCTTTATCGTCGAAAGGGACATGGGTGTCGAAGTCAAGCATGTCTATGGACTTTTAGGTTCACGGGGTGGAGGGACAGGACGTCTCTATTTTCGGGATACCAAAGTACCGGCAAAAAATCTTGTTGGTCCATTAAATGGAGGTTTCCTGGTCTTCAACCAGATGATGATTCCTGAACGATTGACCACGGCTGCTGGAGCACTCGGTATGGCCCGGTGCTGTCTGGAGATTGCGACCCGGTATAGCGACCGGAGAAAGGCTTTTGGAGAGACGATCCGGAGATTTGAAGCGGTCAGTTTTAAGGTTGCTGATTCGATTTCAAAACTTGACGCAGCTCGGAGTCTCGTCTATGTGACAGCAAGGCATGTGGACGAAGGCTTTGATTCGAGACGGATGGTCTCCGAAGCAAAAAAGACTTCCACCGAAATGCTCTGGGAGGTCGTTAACCACTCCATGCAGGTGATGGGCGGGATCGGATATACGAATGTCTATCCGATCGAGCGATTCTTCCGTGATGCGAGATTGCAGATGATCTGGACGGGAACGAATGAAATCATGAACCTCCTCATACAGCATGAATTCTATAGAGAAGTGTTGAAAAGAGAGAGCGATGCAAGGGATGTAGAAAAAGATGCCACTGACCTCGAAGGAGAAGAAGAGAAGGTTTATGAATGATTGGGCAAAGAAAACAAGAAATCCCTTGATCCTTTGTCATTTTTGATAGAGAATTCATACGAGAATCAGAGTGAGAGAGAGGTGAAGCATGTCCAGCCGGTTAATAGAAATGTTTGAAGATGAAAAACTTGTAGAGAAAATCAAGGGGCGACTGCCCTATTTGTTTCAACTCGCCAAGTTAGAAAGCTCAAGAGCGGGGAGAAGTGGAATGGAAGTTGGTTCAGTTCGCGAAAAGATAATTGTTGCTTTACTCATTTATAAGTTTGGTGAAGCAAATGTGGAAACTGAAATTCCAATCACTGAGCCAGAAGTAGATGCAAAGGTATTTGGGAAGCCGGTTTCTATAAAAAATTTACGAGTAAGAGTTTTGCCGGGGTCAAGATAAAATGGACTGTTGATCCTCAAAAAGCGAAAGAATTTTTTGATGGGTATTACCCCTTCTGTGATATTTTGCTTGTTCGAATCAATTGGGGCGGATTAGGAGGATTCTATTATATTCCGTTAGAGGTACAGAAGAAAATTTTCGATAATATAGGAAGACAAACCTATATTAAACCTCCTAAATTAGGGACAAACCCAAGAGGTCCAGAGTTCACTCAAGAAGCACTTTCAAGTTTAGCAGGTGATACTGAGTCTAAAAGCATTATTATAAACTGGGAAAGAACCCCAATAGACTACAATCCCTACAAGAGATGGGTTGACCTCTGGAGGGAAGACTAAGATGGCACTAATACGAAGAAAAGTTGGTACAAAGACAAGTGCTTTCGGTTCTCCTGGAAGAATCAATCACGATTCTACTGCATTTTATACAAGCAGATTATATGAGGAATTGCCTAAAGAGAAGGTAATTCAGTATATAGAAAATCCAATTCCAACTAAATTTTTAAATAAAATCTTTCGTAAAACAGGTGAACAGATGGAGGAGCTACCTGATAACAGTATTCATCTAATGGTAACTTCCCCTCCGTACAATGTAGGGAAAGAATATGATGAGAACCTTACCTTGAATGAGTATAGAGCATTTTTAAAAAAGGTGTGGGAGGAAGTTAAAAGAGTCCTTGTCCCAGGTGGAAGGGTGTGTATTAATATTGCTAACTTAGGAAGAAAACCATATATTCCTCTTCATGCCTTTATTGTTGAAGATATGCTCGATTTAGATTTTTTAATGCGTGGTGAAATCATTTGGAATAAGGCTTCGAGTGGCAGCCCCTCAACCGCTTGGGGGAGCTGGTTTTCCGCTAAAAATCCTACCTTAAGGGATATTCATGAATATATATTAGTATTTTCTAAAGGGATGTTTACAAGAGGGAATCCCAAAAGAAAAAGTACAATTTCCAGGGAAGAATTTCTAGAATTTACTAAAAGTGTCTGGACATTTCCCGCAGAACCAGCAACAAAAGTAGGACATCCTGCTCCCTTCCCTGTCGAACTACCTTATAGACTTATCCACCTTTACACTTTTGAAGGGGAGGTGATCCTCGACCCATTTATAGGAAGCGGACAAACCGCTATTGCAGCGGTAAAAACAAAGCGACATTATGTTGGATATGATATCAATGAAGAATACGTAAAATTGGCAGAAAGACGGATTAAAGAACACTTATATATGGCGAATCAACAAAATTTATTTGCCCCCGTAAAAAAATAATTGGAAATTATGGAGAAAGGTTTAGAATATAAATTCTGCCTTTGTTCGAAAAACACTTGGGAAGCAATTGTCGTTCAGGATGATGAGTATTTTGACAGCAAATCCACAATTTATTATCACTGTGACGAATGTGGGGAAGATTTTGCAATATTGGACTTTGATACACAAGCAATACTCTACCTTAAGCCAAAAGCTATAAAGGAATAATTTATTTCACTTGCTTAAATTTAAAATTATTGTTTCATCACAATTTTTGCTTTGAAAATATTTATCCGGCATATTTTTTCTAATAAACCCCATTAAAAGTTACCTGATTTATTGATAATAAGCTTAAAGGTCTTTGCAATTTAAGGCAATTTTTAAATAAGGGAAAAGGGTTGATTGTGATGGCGGACGGGATTTGTATCACCGGGATTGGAGTGGTTTCTC
Source organism: Syntrophaceae bacterium (assembly GCA_013388645.1). Taxonomy (GTDB): domain Bacteria; phylum Desulfobacterota; class BSN033; order BSN033; family UBA1163; genus UBA1163. The sequence goes on from JACAEV010000015.1 coordinate 2,876, forward strand.
CGATTGGGATTGGGAAAGAGGAATTTCTTTCCTCCTTAAAGAGCGGAAGATCGGGGATCGAGGAGATCAAAGAATTCGATACGCATTTTTCCCGTTCAAAAAAAGGAGGGATGGTTCGTTCTTTTCATCCCAAGGATTTTATCCCGGCCAGTAAAATTCGACGCCTTGATCGGGCAAGCCAATTTGCCATTGCTGCCTCGAAATTAGCTTTAGCTGATGCTAAATTTTCCATAACCCAGGAGAATCATTCGAGGGTTGGAGTCGTCCTCGGCTCTGGTTTCTGCGGCCTCTCAAGTTCCGCAGAATTTCATCGGAACCAGGTGCTGGATGGGTTTTTGGATTTAAACCCTATACTTTTCCCCAATACCGTTCCCAATGCCCCTTCCAGTTATGTCTCCATTGAACTTGGGATTCAAGGAGTCAATTGCACATTGGTCCAGTCTTTTTGCACTGCTGAGGCTGCCCTCATTTTTGCCTGCGATCAGCTTCGGAGGGGAAGGGCTGACCTCATTCTCACAGGCGGGGTGGATGAACTGAGCGAATTTCTGTTTCGTGGATTCTCCGAACTTCATCTTTTAGCCAAAGATCAGGGATATGGAGAGAGATCCTGTCCTTACGATAAAATGAGAAATGGGCTTGTTTTGGGAGAAGGGGCAGGGCTATTGGTTATTGAACATGAGGAGCATGCACGATTCAGAGGAGCGAGGATTTATGGATATCTTTTAGGCTATAGTTTAGTGGGGAAGTCATCGAGAGGGAATGGCTCAAAGGATTTGGAACGCTCCATCCAGATCACACGGAAGGGAAGAGAAGAAATTTCAATTGATTATCTCAGCGGGGCTGGAAATTCATCCAAAGGATTAGATGCCTTGGAGGCCGAGGGGGTGAAGAGAGCCTATCCAAACCATTATCTTCAAATTCCTGTCAGTTCCATCAAATCGATGGTGGGAGAGGCAATTGCATCGGGTGGGATGAGAATGGTGGCGAATGTGCTCTCCATGGAAAATAATTTCATTCCACCGACCATCAATTATTTAAACTCTGATCCAGTCTGTGATCTCCCTTATGTTTTTAATCAAGGATTAGATCAGAGCATTGAGACAATACTTCATCTGGGGATTTCACCTGAAAATTGCTTTTCGTCTATTCTAATAGGTGTTGAATGGAATGGGTAGCCGTCCATTGGAAATTAACGCTCCTCTTTACCCTCATCCATTTCACGCTGGGGCGATCCTTCTCTGTGCTATTCGCCATCTTCAATCAAATGCCGGTTTTTCTCTACTTTCCTCTGGCCTTAGCTTATGATTATGTTCAAATCCCAGTCTATGGCATGATCTTGGAACATTCGAGCAGAAATTTCTTTCCTGTAAGATGGGTGAAGAAAAAAATGGATCATTTTTTATCCCATCTGGATCAAAGACCAATTTTAAAGAAAATGATGTCTCTCGGAGATGTAGGGTTGATTCTGCTTTCCGCCCTTCCCATTCGAGGTTTTGGGATTCTTTCAGCGAGCATCGTCAGTTTCTTTCTCAAAAAAGGGAGAGCAGAAGGGACTCTGCTCCTGATGATCGGTTCTTTCATTGGAATTTTCATCATCATGGGGATTGCAAAAGGAATTTTTGAGATTTTTGAGCTTTTTTAGTGGGAACAGTGGATTTTGACGAGATATTAAAAAACCTTCCTCATGCTTTTCCTTTCCGGATGATCGATCGGATCATCGAGATCGAGCCAGGGAAGAGGGCAGTCGCACTTAAAAATGTGAGCATCGATGAACCCTACTTTATAGGTCATTTCCAAAATAACCCGGTCATGCCAGGAGTCTTAATTCTCGAGGCGATGGCACAGACCGGAGGTCTGGCCTTTCAATCGTCGTTGGAAAAGGGAGAAGAAGGGATTCCGGTTTTGGCAAGAGTCGAAGAATTTCGATTGAGAAGAAGAGTGATACCAGGAGATCAACTCATCGTTGAAGCCGAAGTGATGCATATTTTTTCTAACTTGGCTAAAGTGAGGGTTCTGGCCAGAGTGAGGGAAGAAATGGTGGCTGAAGGGGTTCTGGTAATAGCCAAAGGACAGGCATTCAAGGAGTCGAGTGGTCAAGAGTTCTAACGAAATTCTTATAGGAAAAATTTCTTGAACCCTCGAACCTTCGAATCCTGAGATCCTTTTGAGAGATTTTTGAAGAAATGAAGGATCGCATTTCCGAATCTGGAATCATTGAAGATCAAGAGCTGGCAGAATATTACAATCTCATGGCCAAACGATATATGAGATTCCCCTGCCAGAGAGTTCTTAAACGGGTATTAGCCAAAGGGATTGAGAAGGGGAAAGCCATCGATGTTGGAACAGGGCCTGGCATTTTCCCTATCTTTATCTCCAAGGCTATTCCAAAGATTCGCTTTAAAGGGATTGATCTCTCTCCGGTGATGGTCGACCTTGCTAAAAAAAACGCCGTGGAGGCGGGGATGAATAGCAGGATTGATTTTGAAGTCGGCTCCGCTTATCGTCTTCCTGTCGAAGATCGCTCACTTGATTTGGTCCTCTGCATCAACACGCTTCATCATCTGAACCACCCAGTTGATTTTTTTAACGAGGTGGCCCGATCCTTGAAGGAGGAGGGAGCGTTTGTTATAGTGGATTTTCA
>JACAEV010000056.1 GCA_013388645.1 Syntrophaceae bacterium
GAGATCCGATTCTGGTGTGAAGGGAAGTTGATCGATACCCATAAAGTCAAAAGCTCTGATCTCGAAGGTGTGCACTTTTAAATTGAAAAGTGTGCACTTTTAAAAAGTTGGTAACAGTTTAAAATGAGAGGTTATTTTATTTGATGATCATTTGGGGTATCCAAAGAGACAGTTGGGGAATATAGGTCACAATAAAAAGAACGGCGATGACTGCGATGAGAAAAGGGAGGATGGCCTTGACAATTTGTTCCAGAGTGATCTTGGCAATACTACAAGCGATAAACAAACAGACACCCAGGGGGGGAGTGATTAGCCCGATCACAAGATTTAAAACCATCACTAATCCGAAATGAATCGGGTCGATTCCAACTTTTACAGCCAAGGGAAGCAGAATGGGAGTAAGAATGATCAAGGAGGCGGTGGTCTCCATAAACGTTCCCACAAAAAGGAGAAAGATATTGATTAAAAGAAGGATGACCCATTTATTGTTGGAAATGGAAAGAAAAATGTGAGCGAAGGCTTGCGGAACTTGTTGGTTCGCAAGAATCCAGCCGAAGATAGCGGAATTAGCAATAACAAGCATGATGATCGACGTCGTGACAATACTATCCACTAAAATTTTGTGAAGATCTCTCCATCTTATTTCTCGGTAAATCAAGAAACTGACAAGCAGGGCGTATACCACTGCCACGACGGCTGCTTCGGTAGGGGTGAATATCCCCCCCAGGATTCCTCCCATGATGATGCCCGGCATGAGGAGAGCAAGAATGGCATCCTTTAATCCAAAGAAAAACTCTTTGATGGTTTTTATTCTTCCCTTCGGGTAATTCCTTCTCCGAGAGATGATATACGAAACACCTAAGAGAGAGAGTCCGACCATGATCCCCGGAATCACTCCTGCTAAAAAAAGGGCCCCAATGGAAAGTTCCCCTACTGTTCCGAGGATGACCATCGGTATGCTCGGTGGAATAATGGGGCCGACCGTTGAGGAGGCGGCGGTGACCGCTGCGCTAAAATCACGGTCATAATTTTCTTCGGTCATGGCAGGAATCAGGATAGATCCGAGAGCAGAAGTGTCAGCAACGGCAGCACCGGTAATGCCAGCAAAGAACATGCTGGCGACGACATTGACTAATGCCAATCCTCCCCTCACATATCCTAAGAGAATGTTACAGAAATTAATGAGCCTTTTGGTAATTCCCCCAGCGTTCATTAGGTTTCCGGCTAAGATGAAAAAAGGAACGGCGAGAAGGGGGAAAGAATCTGTTCCCGAAAACATCTCCTTGGGCATGAGGAGAAGGGGAATGGTGCCGGAATAAAGGAGTGCAACGAAAGAGGTCAAACCCAAAACGAAAGCGATCGGAATGCCTAAGATCAAAAAAGTGACGAAACTGATGCCGAGAATCCAGAGCAATTTAAAACCCCGCTTCCAATCTCTTCTTCTCCTCTCCCTTCTCCAAAGCAATCAGTCCCTCTTTATGCCTTACCCCCGAAACCATCTCATTCAAGAGGTGAAGGAGCATGATGAGTGACCCAATCGGTATGGCCAGGTAGGGAAATCCCATTGGAATCCTCATGGCAGGAGAGCATTGCCTCATGTTGAATGAAGCCATCTGGAATCCTTTGATGATGACCACGAAGAGAAAGAGAATCATCATCCCCAGCGTGATCAGATAAACCAAACGTCTCTTCCCTTCCGGGAGTCTGGCCATAAAGACCCCAACGCCAATGTGGAGCCCCCTTTTAAGAGCAATCGAGGCTCCCAAAAAGGAGGCCCACACCAACGCATAGCGAGAAAATTCTTCAGACCAAGGGAGAGAATGGACGATGACAAAGCGGAAGAAGACCTGGGCGAAGGTGACGACGGTCATCGCTACCAGTAAAATGAGACAACTCCATTCCGCAGATTTGTTGAAAGTATCACTGGTTTTCGAAAACATTTCTTCCTTATTTCGTGCCCACGATCTTATCAATGAGGTCTTTTCCAAACCTGGCTTCATATTTTTTATAGGTCGGCTCCGTTGCCTTTTGGAAGAGTTTCTTATCGGGGGCGCTTACCTGCATTCCGAAACCTTTCAGTTCTTCCAGCATCTTGGTTTCATTCTCTCGGATGAATTTCCTTTCAAATTGGGCTGCTTCCTTTCCTGCTTCGATAAGGGCTTTCTGGAGTTCAGGAGAGAGGCCCTTAAACTTATTTTCATTCATCAGCAGCAATGCAGGAGAATAGACATGACCGGTCAGGGCAAGGTATTTATTGACTTCGTAAATCTTATGGGTTCGAATGATATTGATAGGATTTTCCTGACCATCGATCACTCCTTGCTGTAGTGAGGTATAAACCTCTCCCCAAGTCATCGGGGTTGGGTCTGCTCCCAATGTTCGGAAGGCATCCATATGGACCTCGTTTTCCATGGTTCTCAATTTTAAACCTTTCACATCTTCCGGTTTATTGACCGCTCGTTTATTATTGGTCAAATTTCTAAACCCATTTTCCCAGAAGGCAATCCCTTTAATTCCAGCTTTTGAGAGGTCCTTAAGTAGCCCTTCTCCAATCGGTCCATCCAGAACCTTATCCACATGAGGGTTATCTCTGAAGAGGAAGGGGAGGTCCACCACAAGCATCTGAGGGACAAACCCACCCACGGGGCCGGTGGAGGTGGCAACCAGATCGATCGTTCCAATCTGGAGTCCCTCGATGCACTCCCTTTCTCCCTTACCCAATTGTCCTCCAGGAAAGATTTCAATCTTCACTTGACCTTTGGTTTTTTGTTCCACCAATTTTGCCAATTCCATGGCTCCAATATGATAAGGGGCGGAAGTGGAGACCACATGAGCCAACTTCAGTGTGATGGGCGCAGATGGACTGATCCCCGTGGTTCCTAAAATGATGAGACTTGTGGCCAAAAAACCCAAGAACCCAATTTTTAACGCTTTCATTTTTCTCTACCTCCTATGGATTTAATTGATTTTCTTTAACTCTTTTTCGTCGATGTGAAAACTATGTTGGTCTGTCGGAAAGGTCTCTCTCAACACCTCCTCTCGATAAGATTCAAAAGCCTTGAGCATCAATTCGCTCAGATTGACATATCGCTTGGCAAACTTGGGTGTGAAGCGGTCAAAAAGACCAAGCATGTCATGGACGACTAAGACCTGTCCATCACAGTGGATCCCCGCACCGATTCCAATGGTCGGGATCTTCAGCCGCTCCGTAATCCTCTTTGCAATGGGGGCTGGGATTGCCTCGAGGAGGACGGAGAAAGCCCCTGCCTCTTCGAGGGATAGGGCATCGTCAATAATTTTCTGGGCAGCTTGGGCATCCTTCCCCTGAACTTTAAATCCCCCGAGCATCGAGATGGTTTGAGGCGTTAGTCCGATATGGCCCATTACTGGGATGCCGGCTTTGACGATGGCCCTTACAATCTCCTTGACACTGGCGCCCCCTTCCAATTTCACTGCATCAGCTCCCCCCTCTTTCATGAATCGACCTGCGTTGAGAATGGCATCCCGATCAGAGGTGTTATAAGACATGAAGGGCATGTCTCCAATGATCAATGCATATTTTGCCCCCCGAGTTACTGCCTTGGTGTGGTGGATCATTTCGTCCATGGTCACCGGGAGGGTATTTTCATAACCCAACACCGTCATCCCCAGAGAGTCTCCGACCAGAATAATTTCGATCCCAGCCCGGTCTTCGAGTAAGGCCATGGGATAGTCATAAGCTGTTAGCATGGTGATCTTCTTTCCCTCTTTTTTCATTGCTTGAATGTCGACAGGGGTGATCTTCTTGCGTTCCATTTTTACCTCCAAACTCGAAATTCGAAACAAACTCAAATGACCAAATGCTAAATGTTCCAAACAAGACAGCTTAGAAATTTTGAATTTTGAAAATTTAAATTTCTTTCGGATTGATGCCTCCGGGATGCTTCGCCCGGATTTCGTGCTTCGTATTTAGAAATTCTTTTCTATGACTTTAACTAAATCCGTGATCATTTGGTTATACGGGACAGAGATGCCAAGTGCTCCTGCCTCCCTGACGATCGCTCCATTGATGGCATCGATCTCAGTCCTTCGTTTGAAGTCCAGATCTTGCCCCATCGAGCACCGATTCTCCCGGGTGGCCTCGATGACGGTTTTAACCCTGTCCATCAGATTCTCTCCAATCCGTATCCCTTTTCTTTTGGCAACCTCCATCGCCTCAGAGACGAGAGCCTCCATTAATCGTAACGTTTCAGGATAATCAAGAAGCTGTCCGTTCTTCAGGCCGGTGATAGCTGCCAAGGCATTGAGGCCCACATTAATAAAGAGTTTCTCCCAGACATGGTCCTGGATGTGGGAGGTGACCTCTGTTTCGATTCCAGCCTTAACAAACATTTGAGAGATCTGATCAATGCGATCGGTCATCTTCCCATCCAATTCGCCCAAATAAGTTTTTCCCCATCCAGCATGGCGAATCTTTCCGGGCCCTAATAAGGTGGCCCCATGGCTTGTTACCCCCAATAACACTTTCTGGGGTTCGATCTGCTTACAAATGGCCTTTTCATTGCCTAAACCATTCTGGAGGCTGAGAAAGGCCGTACTTTCTTTTTGTAGTACCCGGGCATCCGAAACCGCCTTTTCCGTATGATAGGTTTTTACGAAGATCAGGACCAAATCTGCCTTTCCCACAGAAGCCGCATCAGTGGTGGCATGAATAGGGATGGGTTGGGCCTTCCCTCTTTCTTCCAGGATGAGACCCTCCGAGCGAATCGCATCGATATGTTCCTTCCAGATATCAACCAGCCAGACCTCCTCCCCTTGAAGGGACAAGAGACCCCCAAAAAGGCTTCCCATGGCTCCAGCACCCATGATTACGGTTTTCATGGTCATCTCTCCATTCGTTCCCAATGAAATTAACCGAGGTCTTTTGAAAAATCAAGAATGGACATCTCCCACCCTTGAATCAGCACATTCGAATGACAAGGAGGAGGGTGAGAGCAATCAACACGATGGACGTCACCCAGGCGATGATATTGAAGATCGGGCCGTTGGTGTAATGCATCATCAACTTCTTATCGTTGATGAGGAGGAGCATAAAGATGAGAACAAAAGGGAGAACCATCCCATTGACCACCTGCGAAAAGTACATGATCGGAATGAGGGGGAAATTCGGATAGAGAATAATGCCCGCCCCCAAAAAGATCATCATCGAATAAAATCCATAGAATTGAGGGGCCTCTGCAAATTTTTTGTCAATCCCGGCCTCCCATCCCAATCCTTCACAGATGAGGTAGGTGGTGGATAAAGGAAGGATAGACGCCGCGAAGAGAGAGGCGTTGACCAATCCAAAAGCGAAGAGGTAGGTGCAATATTTCCCTGCCAGGGGCTCAAGCGAAAGGGCAGCATCTTTGGCTGTTTCAATGGAAACGCCATGCTTGAAAAGGGTTTCCGCACAGACAAGGATGATGAAAAAGGCAACGATATGGACGATCACCGATCCCATCACCACATCAAACCGGGCGAACTTATACTCTTCAATTTTGATTCCCTTTTCCACGATCGACGCCTGGAGATAGAATTGCATCCAGGGGGCAATGGTGGTTCCCACCAGGCCAATGAGCATGGTCATTTCAGACGGTTGAAAACTCAATTGAGGATGAGTCAATTGTTCAAAAACATTTCCCCAATCCGGTTTTACAATAACACCGGTGATGATGTAAGAAAGATAAAATACGCAGGCGACAAGGAATGCCTTCTCCACAAATCGATAGGTCCCTCTGACGACCATCCACCAAACCAAAAAGGCACTTAAAGGAACAGAAACGAATTTTTGAACCCCAAAGATCTCCATGCCTGCAGCGATTCCGGCAAAGTTAGAAAGGGCATTGCCCATGTTGGTCAGAAAGAGACCGATCATGAGATAGAAGGTGATTTTGGCGCCAAATTTTTCGCGGATCAGATCGGAGAGCCCCTTGCCCGTGACGACGCCCATCCGAGCGCACATCTCTTGGATCACAATCAGAGCGATCATGATGGGTATCAGGGACCAAACAAGCTTAAGTCCGTATTCTGCCCCGGCTAAAGAATAGGTGGTAATACCCCCTGCATCATTATCGACATTAGAAGTAATGATCCCAGGCCCCATCAAAATGAAAAAAAGTCCGATCGTCCTCCACAAGGAACGTCTCGAACTGGAAACCCATTTTTTATAATCAGCCATACTGAACTCTTCAGCCCAAAAATATAAAATCACATTAACCAAACACCATATCCCAAATAAGCCTCACCATCCAAATGACTGAATTCCCAAATAATTCGGATCATTGGAATTTGAATATTGGTGATTATTTAGTTATTGTCGCTTGGTATTTAAGATGAACCCGCTTCAGGTACCAATACCCAGGACACTACGAAAACTGATGACTCCTTTCAGGTGGCCTTCTTCATCCACGACAGGCAGGGCCCTGAATCCATATTTTGCAAAGGCCTCCACGACCTCGTTTTGATCTTCTTCCAGTTTCACACTGACGACCCTCGAAGGTTGGATTTCGGAGAGCGTTTGGTGGGAATGGGCAGTGAGGAGGTCACGGATGCTGACCACTCCTTTCAAAACCTCCTCTTCATCGACTACGAAAATGTAATCAATGATGTCCAAATCCGCCGCTTCTGATTTTAATCGTCCAATGGCTGTCTCGACCGTCACCTCTGGGGTTAAACTGAGATAGGCCGTGGTCATCAGGCCCCCCGCTGTCTCATCGGGATGCACCAGGAGTTCTCTCAGATCTTCGGCTTTCTCCTGTTCCATCCCTTCAAGAATTTCTTCCGCTCTCTCTCCGGGGAGATCGGCGAGAAGATCGGCGGCATCACTGGGAGACATCTCCTCGACAATATCCGACGCCTTTTCCACAGGGATCGTCTCGATCAAGGCCTTTTGAATTTTGGGGTCAATTTCCTCCAATGCCTCTGCCGCCGTCTCAGCATCCAAGGCATGGAAAATGGCGGACCGTTCACGGCCACTGAGGTCCTCGATGATATCTGCCAAATCCGCAGGATGAAGATGGGAAAGTTTTTTCTGAGAGACGCTGAGGTGAAGAAGATCTGAGCCCGAAAGGAGCTGGACATATTTCCAGGAAATAAATTGATTGGGCAGAACGTAGGAGAAAAGCCATCGAAGTACGTGATCGACGATCTTCTCCCACCCCACCCTTCTCATCAACCCTCGAAATCCCACATCCACATGAACCAGCCTGAGGCGAGAATCGACCCGAAGAAAATGGAGGTCATTGACTCTCACCACTTTTGCACCGAAGGTGTCGACAATCTGCTTATCCATCACTTCCTCTCGAAGTAGGATGATGTCTCTCTCCGGAGGAGTGGTCTCCAGATCCGAGAGCTCTTCCTCAGAGAGGGTAAACCAAGGCTCTATGTGAATGATCTTTTCCCAAGGAAGGTATTTCATTTTTCTTTTAATTCGAACCCTCATCCCAATGATCATTGGGTAGGGGTCTGTCCTCTCCGCAACCAAATCCGCTATTTTGCCGATTTTCTGATGGGAAGGGTTGTAAACCTTTCGGTTTAAAAAATCGCTGAAGAAATAAAACTCCTTAAGGGCCTGCTCCATTTTTAGTCCGGTCAACTCCTCACTCCCCAAAAGAGAGGGCAGTTTGAACTCTCAAATTATTTCTTTATAACGACTTCAAAGGAAGGTGTCAAACGGAAATAGATGTGATCACGTCATGCCCTGCTACCCTAAGGTTACCCGAGGGGAGGAAGGGTGTATTCCGTCGATGCACCAAGCAGGGTTGACGTTCAAAGAGGGTGTCAAACTGAAATCGTTTTTAATTCACCCTCCGTCATCTGTTGCAACGTTGGGTGGATCAAATGCAATAGGTCACCCCGGAGATCCTTGTCGGAATGGACTGGGATGAGGAGACATTTCAGCTTTTTCATGCCGCTGCTCTCCATCATGCGACGAAATACCTCCTCCACAATGCGGGGATCCACTTTTTTTAAATGGACCAAAACTCCGTGAATCTCTCTCTGGCCATAGCGTTCTAAGATATCATGTTCTCGAAATCGAATATGGGATTGGAGATGATCCAGAGAAAGGGGGTCCCCACTGAAGAGGAAGAGGGTGAGGGTTCGACCGCCCATCACCTCTCTTCTCTCCACACCGATTGTCTCAGGGGACGGTTCGTAATCCAGTTCTCTCAATATCCTTAAGTTTTTTATCAATGCAATCTGATTCTCTTTTGAGCGAAACCAAAGCAAAGGTTCCCTCGAAGGATCCGTCCTTGGGGGATGATCCTTCATTTTTTTTATCGCCTCAATCTGCATCAAGGTATATTCAAATTTGGAGTAGCAATTCTTTGCAACGAATCCAAATTCCATGATCTCTTTATCTCGCATGGAATTCCGCTGATAATACTGCCGATATTTCCCCTGGAGGAGTTGCTCGATCACCTTAATTTCTGTGAGCCGGGTGCGAATCTCCTTGTACATCTCCCGGATATCGACAAGAATACCAGTGGGAATATTTCTCTCAGGGGTGACCATTCGGCACATCTCCTGAAAGTCCTCGATGGTTTTCTTCAAATAATGAAAGTTATTTTGAATGGTCCGATTTAAACTTTCGGCATATCGTTGAACGCGGTCTTTTTCCATCGTTCATCCCAATTCCATTTGGATCCCGTTCCCCTCTTTATCCTCTTGGCCTCCTACCCTTTATCCCAAACCACATTCATGGGTTACAAGTAAAACATAAATGCTTGCGAATTGGTTCATCCGCAGGGGGTATGGGTAGGGTTTCGAACTCCTGAAGGGTGACCCATCGAAGGTCATGACATCTGATCGCTTTGGGAGAGCCTTTCTCAATCCAACACTGATAGACTAACAGAAGGATCGGAAACTCTGGATAGAAAAAGAAGGCTGCATCAAACATCATCCCCACTCTGACTTCCACATCTAATTCTTCTTTCAGCTCTCTTTGTAGGGCTTCTCTTGGCTCTTCCCCCTCCTTCACCTTCCCCCCTGGGAATTCCCAGAGGAGTTCATGGGAATCCCCGGGCTCTCTCTGGGTGATAAGAATTTTCCCTTTATCGATGATCAAAGCAGCCGTGACGATGACCGTTCTCATTTTAACCTTCGATACGGTTCCTGCCATTTTTCTTTGCCCGATAGAGGGCATGATCTGCCTCCCGGATCAAGTCGGTAAGGGTGGTAAGAGGAGCGTAAAAAGTTGCCACTCCCACACTGACCGTTAAATCTTGATTGGGTTGGGCGCTTTCATTGGGGAATCGAGTTTCGGCCACATTTCTTCTCACTCTCTCCGCAATCTCCAATGCCTTTTCCCTCCCGGCATTGATGAGAATGGCCGAGAACTCTTCCCCTCCATATCGGGCGACAATGTCCGATTGCCGGACGCCCCGCTGAATGAGAACGGCGATGGCTTTTAAAACCTGATCTCCCGCCAAATGGCCATTGGTGTCGTTGTAATGTTTAAAATAATCGATATCGATCATGAGAAGTGAAAGCGGGGTGGAGTAACGCCGTTGACGCTCCACCTCGAGGGTCAGTTGTTCAATAAAAAAACGGTGGTTGTAAATCCCCGTCAGATCATCCGTATAAGAAAGGCGCACCGCCTCCTCTTTCATGATTTCGATCTCTTTCAATTTTTCTTGATAGAGATCCCTGACCACCTGAAGTTCCTTGGCGTATCGATCCCTTTCTCGAATCTTCTCTGAGAACACCTTCTTCGCTCTTTCCAGTTCCTCCTCCATCTGGATCATCTCTCCTAAATCTCTCAGAGTAATGAAAAAGACACCGTCCCGGAAGGTCCCAAAGAACTCAACAGGGATCCGACCTCTCAATCGACTATGGACATGGGACCGAAAACGGATTTCTTTTCCTCGTTCCATCTCCCCAAACCCTTCCAGAACTCGGGTGAGATCCTCGAGGGGGATCACTTCCATAAAGACCTTTTGCCGAAGTATTTCAAAGGGATACCCGAGAAGCTCCGTCCCCTTTGGGTTGACCTTGAGAAAATTCCCTTTGCCGTCGAGAATGAAAAAGGGGTCTTGAATCACCTCCAGAAGGGATCGCTGTAAACGGATTTCCTTCTCCAGCGTTTCAATCTTGGTCCGAATGTCTTTGAGCGAGGGAGATGGCATAGGCTATCCAAAGAGTCGCATAGCGCAGAGAGCAAAGCGCATCGAGTCTAAAATCTTAGATCTCAAATTCCAATTTCAGATCCACCCAAACGACTTTGTTTAAAATTTTAAATTTGAGCAATTGGAATTTATTATTTAACCATGGTGAGTCTATCATTTTTTATTTCATAAAGGCCACGCCCCATGCTCTGTTCATTAGGCTATTAATGGGTTAGGGTCAGTATAGCAGATTCATCCTTAAGAGACAAAGGCGATGGGGTCATCTCCTGGACTTCTTTTTCGATCTGTTTCAATACCTGTGGATCATAAGGGATGACCTGTTTCAGTGAGGGATCGAGTGGATTTTCTGGATTAAAATTCTGTAGGATGAGTCTTCGGCCAACCCTCAGTTGATTGCCCAGGTTTTTAATATCCCCTTCTTGATGGAGTCCAGGAACGACCGTCATTCGAAATTCATATTCCACCTTTTCCCGCTTCAGAAGTGCGATGGAATCTAAAATGGGTTTCAGGTCGATGGGAACGCCTATGGAACATGAATAACGAAATGGATCTAAAGGGGCTTTCACATCCATGGAGACAAAATCAATCTCGCCTTTCTCAATCAAATTTTCTAACATCCGAGGGTTGGAACCATTGGTGTCCAACTTGACCAAAAATCGATGTTCCTTGATTTTTCGAATGAGTAAAGGAAGGTCGGCATGAAGGGTTGGCTCTCCACCTGTGAGACAAATGCCGTCGATCCAATTGGTGAACGAGTGAAGTCGGTCGAAAATCTTTTCCAATGGAATGGTAGAATACTGCTCTGGGTTAAAGACAAGGGGATGGTTATGGCAGTAAGGACACCGGAAATTGCAGTGGGGAAGGAAAAGCACTGAACAAATCTTTCCAGGCCAATCTGAAAGGGAAGTCTCTAAAAATCCTTTGATCTCGATCATGGAGGAAGAATGTCATGAATAGAAAGGGTGGATTCAGGAAATACCTCTCAATAGGTACCGCCTCACTTCTTGGAGCGATGGGACCACCCCTCTCCAGCTGACCACCTCCCTTTCCTCCTCATCCTCGATCACAATAGAAGGCGTGGCCAAAATGCTGTAGAAAGAGGCCTCCCCAAGACCCTCGACCGTATCCAGATCGTAGTTCAATACAGGCACTCCTTCCTTTTTTAGTACCATTCCCATTTCTTTAACGGCCGGACACTTCGGACAATGCGCTTTGGTAAAAATTTTTATTAATCCCATGGCTTCTCCTTAAAATAGGATCAATGGTCAATGGCCATTGGTCATTTCGTATTGACGACTAACTCCATCTCCCCTTCCTTTTCCGTGAGGAAGGCCTGGTTGCGGTACCGGTTGCGGAGTTCTCCGAGCTTCCCTTTATTCCAACTGGAGACTTTGGTGAAATAGCCTGTGATCCGGGTGATGCCATCCACATCGTTTGATCCACAGTAAGCACATGAAGATCGAAGGCTCCGACTCGTTCGATTACAACAGTTACAAGTTGTGAATTCCGGAGAAAAGGCGATTTGGTCATTTTGAGTCCACTGAAACGTTTTCCGCACAAAATTAGCCAACGAGGACTTTGCGGGCTTTGCCTCACCCAGCCAGATATGAGTCAACGCCCCTCCCTCGATTAACGGATGAAAAAGACCTTCTTGTCTGACTCGTTCGATAGGATTCAATACGGCAGAATTATTTAAATAGGTGGAATTCGTATAATAGACTTCCCCTTTTGAGATATCTCCTTTTACAATGTGTCCCGATTGGGGGGAGTGAAATTTGAGATCTAATTTAGCAAATCGGTAAGCGGTAGACTCCGCAGGGGTCTGTTCGAGAACGAACCGCATTCCATAGCGTTGGCTGAACTTGTCCAACATCAATTTCATATGGGCAATCACCTTGAGACCCAATTTAAAAGCCTGCTTGGATTGATGCATCTCTTGTCCAGTATGAATCTGGACCAATTCATTGAGCCCCACCATGCCGACCAAAAAACTGGCGCGATGCATCCTTAAATAGGGAGTTCCATCCCGATCCATGGCCAGCAAAGCCAGAGGGCCTCTCTCCCCCAGAGAGAGAAGTCTTTCGATAAAAAATTTCTTTTCCAAATGGGCCTTCACCGCCATCTCCACAAACTCACCAATTTTAGAAAAGAGCTGTGCGTCTTCTCCCTTTGCCAAATAGGCGATCCTGGGAAGATTAAGTGTGACATTCTGAAGAGCACAGTAACGCATCCTCCAGGGCTGCTTGGCATCTTCGAAATCTGTTTGATCCAATTTAAAACTGAGGCGGCAGCATTCAGAGATTTTAGCTGTCTCCCCACGGTCAAAGACGAAGTAGGTATTCCCTTTATCTGAGGCAACCTCACAGATGAGGTAGAGAAAATCCATATGTCCAGGGGTCTGAAAGAATTTCTCGGTGATATGAACCAGTGGTTTTGGAAAGAAAAAGGGCCTTCCAGACCCATCCCCTTCTTGATAGACATTGAAGAGCGCTATGGCAAAGCGTTGAGATTCTTTCAGATAATCACTGTAGGTCTTTCCCGTAAACTCTCCTCCTGGTCCGATGGCAGGGACATTTTCAAAATGCTTCGGGATCTCCCAGTAGAGATTCAGGTCAGTAAAGATGGCTTGTCCTCCTCTGGCCACTGCCTGTTGGGAAAATTCAAAGATCATCATCTGAGCCAGTTGTTCCAGCTCCTGATCAGACATCCCCTCTAAATAAGGCGCAAAAAAGAGATTGATGGAATCCCAACCAATGGCTCCAGCAAAATGACTCTGGAGAGCGGCTGCAAATTTTACCATATGTGCAAGCAAGACTTCAGGATGTTTGGCAGGTTTAGCCATAGCAATGGAATTGGGAAGGCTTAGGCCAAAGCGTTTGATATATTCAAGGGATTGACCACTACAATAAGGCCGATCGATAAAACCCAGATCGTGGAGATGAATATCCCCACGCATATGGGCATCGGCAACGTCCTGAGAGAAGACAGAGAGCAAAGCATATTCCTTCTTGATCCTCTCCGCTAAGGTGAGGTTGGTAGCTTCCGGTCCATGGGGGACATTGGCATTCTCTTTATTGGGGTGGAGGATGAGTTGATCGACATCGTAGAGAGGCATCCCTAAACGGGTATGCATCTTGCGGGCCTGTTCCAGCCCCCTCTCGATCAGTTTGGTATCCACAAGCTCACGGATGAGTGGCGCCGTAATCATTTTGATTTTCGAGGTGGCGATCAGGTCCTCCACCTCCCTGGCGATCTCTTTTGCGGTATCCACATCCACGTATGTCTCACGGATGAGGGCGTCCACAATTTTCTGCCGATCCCAGCCGTACATCGCTTCATCGGAGGTGCGAACGAACAGGGCCATATCGGTTGTTTCAACATCTTCTTTAAAACCCTGATGATCTCCTTTTATCTCAATCACGGTTGACATTTATCTCACCTTTTATCTCACCTAATTTGATTGGAGACAGGCTAAAAAAATTTTTGGAAGGACTATATTTAGTGTGACTCAAGATGTTTACAACAACATATTGTTATTTGTCAAGTAAAAACTTAATTTGTGAAAAAATATTTTTACTTTTTTGGCTTATTATTAGAGAAAGGGGCCTTTTGGAATGGTCTCAGGGGTGTTTCGAGTAGGCGCTTAATAACTCCCCAGGATCGTTCTTCAATACTCTTTAGAGGAATCGCTTCAATGGTTGGATTATCCAAATTCCCTTTCACCTCATAAAAATAAGAGATGAAACCCTTGTCCTTGCCTGTAAGAATATAACCGGCAATGGGCACATTACTTAATATCGTATCGATCGTGATCAACGGATGAACCCCGATTCTCGCATCGATCAAGTTTTTGCCCAGGTCTATTTTTCCGATGAGTGTAATCCTCATGGCATCGCTATCCACCACAAAATCATCGATGGAAGCGATCCCATCATTGATGAAGAAGTTTCCTGAAATCTGATGATAGGGAAGCCCCTTTGTCTTTAAATCTGGAAGCCTTCCCTTGAACAACTGAGAGACATTTAGAATGGAGAAGATTTTCGATAAAGTTCCCCATCTCTCAATGACTCCCTCCTCCACTTCCACCCTTAAACTTCCATTAAGGGCCTCCTTGGCTTTTTGAAAATTCTCTCCTTCCCCGCGTAACTCCACTTTGTCGATATGGACTCTTCCTGTCAACAAAACCCTCTCTTCTTCTTCTTTTTGAAGGAGGGCCCGGATAAAGGCTTTCGCTTCCATATTCGAGAAACGGGGTTTGACCTCAAATCGGATGCCTCTCGCGGTGGGCTGTATCCATCCCTCTCCCCAGAAATCTCCTCCTTCCGATTTAAATTGAAAGAGGCCAATTTGGAGTTTTCCATCCATCGTCTTCATCTCTGCCTTCAGGTCTTGAAAATGAAGGCTCCCCCAGTTTCCCTGATCGATCGCCACGTTCCCTTCACAGGACCAATATAAAAGCCAATCTCTAATTTTTTCAAAGGAGATGGGGGAGGGGTCTTTTCTCTTTGGAAAGATGTCATCGAGATCCAGTTGACTGGAAGAGACCTGAAAGGTAAGTCGCTTCATGGGCTCCGTGGACTTTTTGTCCAATTCCGATTTGGAGGATCCAACGATGGAACCGGAAAAAGCCGTTCTGGAAACTGTTCCAGATAGATGAATAGGGGAATTCCCCACCTTTCCCTTCAACCCTTCGAACCGAATCTCTTCAGGCAGAAGGCGTAGAGAGCCTTCGATATCCGATATAGGGACAAGAATTCTTGGATGCTGAAAAAAAATCTTTTTAAGACGAACCTCTCCCTCTCTTAATGCCATCGACCCTTCGGTACCCTTTCCAAACCATTTCAGTCGAACCTCTGCCTCCCCGGAGAGATCCGGAATGTCTTCTATCTGGCCACGCATCAGATGAGAAAAAAATGGCGTTTTTAAGAAGGAGGAGACCGGTTTTAAATCGATCAGACCCCAGGTGGAAAGATGGGTGTTTCCCTCCTGAATGGATCCATCTATCGTTAAAGAGGATTTTCCAAATAAAAATTTAGCCTTTGAAAAAACCACTCCCGAGTTGGAAAGAGATAAGTTCCCCTCTTTAAACACAAGAGGGGTAAGATTTCCCCTCGGCAGGAGGGAGGCTTCCCTCGGTAAAAATTCTCCTTCATAAAAGAAACGGGATATCCCCGGAAGGATCTTCCCCTTGAACGAGACCTGAGTGGCTCCTGAAAGGGCTTCAAAACTATTCATTCTGGATTTCACTTCTTCAGGGAAGAGGGGTGTTTGAATGAGGGCAAAAAGATTTTTAAGATCCACCCTTCCCTTGGCGACGATCTCAAGGGGAAGGTCCTTTTCCCCGTGCTTCAAAGAACCATTGATCAGAAGCGACGAATGACCAAACTCGACCTTGGCCTCTGACCAACGCAGATCCTGGTGGGAAAGTTCTACTTCTCCCTCTCCAATTTGAATTGGGAATGGAATGTGTTGATGAATTAGTCGGGTTTTTGAAAGACGATACTTCCCTTGGTGTTGGAAACGGATGGGAGGCTTCAGAAGCCCTTTGGCGGAGAGAGAATAGTTCGCCTTTCCGGAAAGGATGTGGATGGAAGAGAGGGCGCGATCGAATGTTTCCGGAAATCCCTCGCTCTTCGAGAGAGAGGAAAGATCCGTTAAATCAAATCTACCTTGACAATTCATTTGGAGCGTCGGAATATGCAGGAGCTCATAAAAAGTACCATTGACCTTTTCTAAAGTTGAATTAAAGATTCTTCCATTGACTTCCTTTAGATAGAGATGACCCATCTGGAAGAGAAGCTGACCACTGAGGTCTTCAAACGTTGGAAGGTTCCAGGGAAGTTTCAACTGAGCTCCATGGAGTAAGGCTTCAACGGAGAGGACATGGGCATTGATCAGTTGATCACAGTGGTCAATTTCAGGCATCCTTCCCGAGAGCTTGACAGACTTGATTTGGAAGGAACCCTTTCCTTCTGCCCGAAAAAGGTGGTCGGAGACATCTGGAGTGATGATCCGAAAAGGGATATACTTTTTCCCCTCTGCGATATCGAAGGCGCTGCTGTGCGCTTCTGCTTCCATTCCCATTTCTTTCGATCCGATGCCATATATCTTCCCCTTTGCTTTGACCCATAACTCCGGCAATTCGATAGAAAACCTGGGGACGGTGATCTCTTTTAAGTCATATTGGACCTCAACTTCCAGATGGGTCCATTTTGGTTTAAGAACAGAAGAAAAGACTCGGGGATAGTCAAAAAGAACTTCTCTCAATTTAATTTTTGCAGAGGTCTTAAACCTTCCCTGAAAATCTCCCTGAAATCGACCATTCATGTCGAGGATTCCGGAAAGAGTCTCCATGGGAAGCAGCATTTTGAGATAGGGCCAGAAATGCGATGTGTCGAAGCCTTTGATCTTCACCTCTGCTTCCATGCCTCCTTTTGAATAGTCCAGGTTTTCAGAAATATTCTGGATCACTCCACTGATAGAAAAGAAGCCTTCTTGATGGCGGTGAACCATTTTCCCACTGATCTTGAAAGGAACGTCTTGATGCTCGGTACCTTTCGAGAGTTCAAAATTAAAAGACCGGATCTCTGTTTTGAGAGGGGGATCGCCTAATCGTTCATCTGAGAAAATCAGTTCTCCCTCCTGAATCGCTAAAGATCCTCCAAAAAGGGAGGTGAGCGCTTTTAGGATCTTTTTTTGCGTTTCCTTTAGTTTTTCACCCGTGAGAGGACCACCGATGAAAGTATTATATTGGCCCAGACTATTCCTGACCAGACGGAAAATGGGGCGATCCAAAACGATTTGTTTCCATTTGATCTCTTTTTTTAGAAGAGGGAAGAGATGGACCTTTAAGATCAGTCTTTTTGATTCCAGGAGATCAAAGGATTGTGAGCGATCCCTCACTCGGACGTCTTCAAAAGCAATCCCCACTCCCCCCCATAAAGAGAGCTTGGCCTGTCCGAGGGAGACTTCTCTCTCTAAGGTAGCCTCCAATGACTTTTGAATGATATTTCGATAAATGTTGGGATCGAGGAGATAATCAATCGATACCAGAAGGAGGGCAAAGACGACAAAGATCGGAATGAATATCCAGAGGATGGACCGTCTTCTGCGAGGACTCATCGTTCTCTCTCTGTCCTTTTTTAATCTCCGAGCTATAAACCTCGGGTTAATAGTTTTTGACAGCATGGGCTAAGGTGAGGACATCCACTCTTTTGGCTCCCCCTTTTAACAACACCTTTGAACATTCATTCACCGTTGCTCCGGTGGTGTAAACATCGTCCACCAAAAGGATGGACTTCCCCAATAGTTCCTCTTCCTCCGTCGCCTGAAAAACCCCTCTTAATGCCTGTTCCCTCTCTGCGCCACTGAGGTTTACTTGGGGGGGAGTGGACTTCTTTTTTTGAAGCATCTTCTTTCGGTAAGGGATCCCCGTCCGCCCACTTATCTCCTTCGCCAAGAGGAGGGCTTGATTGAACCCCCTTTCCCTTAACCGCTCGATGTGCAAAGGAACAGGAATCAGAAAATCGAAGAAGTCAGGTGTCCAATAACGCTTCAACCCTTCTGCCATCCATTCTCCAAAAAAAGGAGTGAGGCTCGTCTTCCCTTCATATTTCCAACGATGGATCGCCGCTTGGAGAATCCCCTCATAGGTCCCCAACGCCCTTGCCATTGTAAAATAATTTCTGTAAGTGATACAAGCACCACAAGGGTGATTCTCAACCTCCTCAGAGATAAAGGGAATCCCGCAGATGGTGCAAAAGGGAGGAGTGATCCAGTGTATCTCCGAAAGGCACTTTGGACAGATTCCCCCCTGCCCCTCTTCTAAAAACTCTTCACAGCAGGGGCATTGCGAGGGGAGAATAAATTGAAAGAGGGTGGATTGAAAATCCATGCTTCATACGAACGTTGATCGACCCCTGTTTTCCCATCCAATCGGATCGCTGAATGAAATCGTGGAACATTACAGTGAGGGGTGAACCCTTTCAGAAAAAGAGGGAGAAGGCAAGGAGACCGCCTTTTCGGCTTCCTTAATTGTATAAGTGCTCCACTGGTGACAGTGAGGGCAATAGGCCATCCATTCTTTCGATTCTCTTTCACAGGTCGTACAAAAGAAAGAAAGGTAGGACGTCCCACTCAATTCAAATGTTCTCTCAAATTCTTGGGCCGCGCGACTGAAGTCTTTTTTATGGAGATAGATTTCTGCAAGAATTCTGTGCAGAGCTGGAAAATCTTTGACCCGAAAACTAATCTCATTGATTTCTTCAAGGGCCTCATCCAACATTTCTAATCTCAAACAAAGTTTGGCATAGAAAAAATTGAGCACCCAATTTTCGGGGTCCATCTTGAGAGCCCTTTGGTAGATCCGTAAAAGCGTGCTCGGATCTTCTCGGCTGAGATAAAGCTCTTCTAAACGGAGCATGAAGACAATGGATTTAAATCGGGTGAAGCTCTTGCCCCAAACGTTGCCAGCCGAGGACCATCTTCCTTTCTGGAGATAGATGTCTCCCAATAAAACAAACCCAGGCTGAAACGTCTTTCGTTCCCGGACAATCTCTTTCGCCTCTTTCAGGGCATCCTCTAAATTTTGTTCTCCCCCTCGATTCAGAAGATCGCGCGCCCGCTCGTATTTCAATCCCAAGTAGAAAAGAGTTTCCTCCTCCTCCGCTTGTTTTCCCTTGGCGAGCTTAAGGAGAGTCCGTTGGATCCGGATCGCTTCCTCCCACCGTCGACTGGTAAAATAGATGTGTCTCAGACTTTTCAGCACTTGGATATTCGTCTCGTCCAAACCGACAGCGCGGTTCAGAGATCGAATGGCTTCATCGAATCGCTTCATGCGTTGGTAGACCTCCGCCTGATGCAGGAGAATATCGATGTTCCTCATATCGATCAGTTCCGCTCTCCCCAACCAATGCAGTGCATCTTGATCCTTGCCTTCCCGAAGGGCGATCTCCGAAAGTCGGAGGTAGAGATCGATCTGGGTGGGATCCCTCTTTAATACCTCTGCAAAATGGGTTTTGGCCTTGGCCAAGTCTCCCCGAAGAAATACGTCCATGCCTTTGTTCAATTCTTCCTTAAGAGATTCCTCCTTCCTTTTTTGATGGGATTTCAGATAGTCGTCGAAAGCTCGTTTGGCATCGCGGGCCAAGGTGCCAATGAACACTAACAACGCCCCCGATACAAAGGAGGAGATCATGAGAATGGAGAGATCTGTTTCATAGGTCTTCCCAAAAAAATGGAATTCGACATCCATCGGGTTAAGGTAGGCAAGCCAGAGGAAGAACCCGATCACGATAAAAAGGAAACTCAACAAAAGTTTAACTAACATGGCTTTTTATTTTCCCTTTTCCAATTTGGTTTTGCAAGGGACGCAATATTTGGCGACTGGCCGGACCTCGAGCCTTTTTATACCAATGGGTTCTCCGCACTCCTCGCAAATCCCATAAGTCCCGTTTTCAATTCGATCCAATGACTCATCGACCTCTTGGAGCCTCGTTCGTTCATTTTCATTTAGGCTGAGCAAGACTTGTTTGTTATAAATATTGGCGGCCTCATCTCCAATGTCTTGAATTCCATCTTGCCCCATTTCCTTTGAGGATTCCACAATTTGTCTGACTTCGCCGACGATCTGTTCCCGTTCCTTAAGAAGGATTTTTTTAAACTTTGCGATGGCCTTTTTATCCAGTTCCTTTCTCTGATCTGCCGGCTCCTTCACCTGGATCTTCGCTTGCCTTTTTATTTTTTTCTTAATCGGTTTCTTGACCAACACTCCCTCCTTTTTGAATCTCTATTCGCGGGGCATCAATCCAAAGTCCCTCCAAATCATAGAATTTCCTCATGGGTTCTAAGAAGATATGGACCACCACATCTTCATAATCCATCAAAATCCATCTTCCCCCTGTCACCCCCTCCTGACCAAGAGGACGCATTCCCTTCTTTTTTAGGGTCTCCTCAATCGCCTGGGCAATGGCTTGGACCTGACGGTCAGATTTACCACTGCAAAGAAGAAAATAATCGGTAAAAGAAGTGACTCCTTTTAATTCCAGAAGAACTGGATCCAAGGCCTTCTTTTCAATCGCTGCCTTCAGGCAGAGTAGAGATTTTGTTTTGGAATCGGTGACCATATCCTCCTATGGGATAATTTTAAGTGTAGCATTATACCAGAAAAATTTTAGATGACAAATAAAAAATGATGAACCCATGTCCTCTCTCAGTTTCGGGTACAAAACAGGACCGATAGGGAGGCTGGAGAAAATGTTAGAGCGGGAACCTGAGCTTCGATCTTTCACTGAACAGGTACCTCCAGCACATCTCACGACTCCATTCCATCAGTGAATCCAGCCTTACTATTAATAATATTCTAACCCGTATTCTAAGATTTTCGAAAGCATTCCTGTCGGGACGATGGAGGGCATAACCCCTAACTGAGGGTTTATGAACCCATGCGTTGAGGGGTTATAGGGTCTTCTGGTAAAGTCCATGCTTTCGAATATAAGCCTCCACATTCGCAGGAATCAGATACCTCACCGATTCCCTTTTTTTAATCAATTCACGAATTTTTGTTGAAGAGATATCAAGGAATAATATTTCCTTAAAGTAGAGATGATGACCGGAAAGATGGATCCACGCCTTCTCTTGAGGGTCATATCGAAAACTTGGATGCAAGGCCTTGGGGAGCGGTGGCGGCAAATGGCCTTGCTGAGATCCCGGCCGGGCCATCACAATAAAGTGACAGATAGAAAAAAGATTTTGAAACTCCTTCCAAGTCTCGATCTCCACAAAGGCATCCCTTCCCACGATGAAATAAGGAGCGGTTGGGTCTCTCTCCAGAAAATATCGGATGGTATCGATCGAGTAAGATTTTCCAGGTCTTGAGAGTTCAACATCACTGATCGAAAAATGAGGGTTGTCTGAAGTGGCGAGCTTCACCATCTCAAGTCGATGCTTTGCCTCGATGATTTTCTCTCTCTCCTTATGGGGTGGAATGGAGGAGGGGATGAAGATGACTTGCTCGAGCTGAAACGCTTCTCGAATCTCTTCGGCTCCCCGGAGGTGTCCCTGATGGATGGGATTGAAGGTTCCTCCAAAAAGGCCAACCCTTTTTTCTACGGCCCGATGTTTCTCTTTTATCTCTGTTGCCCTCCCGCATTCAATAGTACGACTTTATTGTTCTGGAATCATGGAAGAATGGAATGGTGAGTGAGAAGAGTTAAACCGACAAACCGATCCCTTTTCTCTGGTTTACCAATATTGCATTCATCCAGTATTCCAACACTCCATGAGATTGTTTTTATCCTCGTATTTGCCCTTCTCCATAAACGATAAATTTAGTCGTTGTCAATGCCTCCAATCCCATGGGGCCAAAGGCATGGAGTTTGGAGGTACTGATCCCGATCTCTGCCCCTAACCCCAGCTCATATCCATCATTGAATCTGGTCGAGGCATTGACCAAGACACACGAGGAATGGACCTCTTTTAAGAACCTCTGCGCATTCTGATAATTGGAGGTAAGGATGGCTTCGGTATGAAGTGAACCATACCTTGAAATGTGTTCGATGGCTTCTTCGATTCCTTTCACCATCCTGATCGAAAGAATGAGGTCTAAATATTCTTGGAACCAATCTTCCTCACAGGCCTCCTGGATTGAAGAAAGAATCTCTTTCGTCCGAGGACATCCCCTCAGTTCCACACCTTCCTTCTGAAGGGCTTCCCCCACTTTCGGAAGAAATTGATTCGCCACTTTTTCATGGACGAGCAAGGTTTCCATCGCATTGCACACCCCCGGTCTCTGGACTTTTGCATTGAGACAAATCTGAGTAGCCATCTCCAGGTCAGCGCTCTCATCCACAAAAATATGACAAACCCCTTTATAATGTCTGATCACAGGGATCTTTGAATGATTTGCTACGAATCGAATCAGCTCTTCGCCTCCCCTGGGAATGATGAGGTCGATTTCACCCTCCAGTTGAAGCATCTCCTGAATCGCCTCTCTCTCGGTAAAAGGAAAGATCTGGATGGCCTCTTGGGGGAGCCCCATTTGGGTGAGGACATTTTCAAGGATACGTCCAATGGCCTGGTTGGAATGGAAAGCCTCTGAGCCTCCTTTCAAGATGACGCTGTTCC
>JACAEV010000172.1 GCA_013388645.1 Syntrophaceae bacterium
CCGATGATCGAAGCAGCAATTTCTCTTTCACTAAATAGTTGGATCACCTCTTGAGATTTTTCTGGCTGAACTGAGAGAACAAATCCAAAACTCTGAAAACAGATTAACCATTCGGATAATTCGATATCAGGAGGGACAGGAATCGATGCAGGTTCAATCACCGCTCCCTTGTTAGAGTTCTCCATCATGATGGAAACCGTTCCTAAGATACCAGCGTTGCTCACATCCTTGCATGTTTGAGCCAGTTCTTTCTCTGCAATAATGGGTAAAGCCTCCAGCCGAAGGAGCAACTCCTCTGAAGTCTTTTTAGAATTCGCATCCCAACTCACCACAGAGC
Source organism: Syntrophaceae bacterium (assembly GCA_013388645.1). Lineage (GTDB taxonomy): Bacteria > Desulfobacterota > BSN033 > BSN033 > UBA1163 > UBA1163. The sequence goes on from JACAEV010000172.1 coordinate 338, forward strand.
GACAACCTTTATCACCTTTAAGATCTACAGCCAGAATGAGATCATCTCCTGATTCTGCTAAATGACTTCTTAGCAATTTGTTGGCATAACCCAAAATCGCTACAGCTAACGAAGGTATCCCTCCAGGAGATTCAGGATGGAGATGACCACCCACCATTGGAACTTTCAATTTTTCACAACCCTTCTTGATCCCTTCTATTATTTGGGCCCGATGGTTCTCATCTCCACTTGCTAACACGTTGACCATGGCAAGAGGTCTTCCACCCATCGAATAAATATCATTCACTGTTACCATCACCGCAGCTTTTCCTGCTGCATAGGGCTCGTTAATCAATAATCGGGTCATGATGCCATCGGCGGCGAGAAGAAGAAAACCCTCTTTCCATGGGATAACGGCCGCATCGTCTCCAAAATTAGGCAGTTGGAGACCCGGCTGACCATGGATCACTAGTTTATCAAAAACATCTTCAATGGGTTTCTTCCGCAAAAGGCCCTCGTAACTGCGAACCCTGTCAACAATATGATCCAAATTGATTTTCATACGCACTCATTCATAACATAGAGTATAGTGCATAATAATGGCAGGTTTAGGTTAAGGCTGAGCTTAAGAAGTTCTAAACCTCAACCTTCTTAAGGCTTTGCATTTTGCGCTATGCGATTCATCCATGCATTTTCGTTGCGACTTCCGCCACTCGTTTGCCAAGGCTTCGAGCCGTTTCCAATCCAACCGTATCCTTTTCAATCCCATCCGGATGACCGCTCCATAAGGTAGCTCCATAATGGGAGGTTGGTTTCCCCTCACTCACCACAATCATATCCTGAACCAGCATGGCAGCATGAATGGATTGAATCGCCAGTTCCTGTCCGCCGCTTCTGAAACCTCCCACAGCGATGACACCCCCCACTTTATTCCGAAGCAAGAATCCATTCCTTCTGAACATCACACAACGATCCAGAAAGGCTTTGCATTGCGAGGTCATGGACCCGAAATAGACAGGGGTAGCCATCACCAGGCCTGCCAATCCTGGGTCGGAAAGGATGGGAATCATTTTCACGAAATCATCTTCCTGACTGCATTCCAGAACCTTCGAACACTTCCCGCAGGCAACACAGCCATGGATCTTCATATCGGAAAGCTCGATCAATCTGATGTCAATCCCTGAGATCGTCTCTTTTGCGGCCTGGAGACAAACCTCTAAGGCATAAAAGGTTGTTTTCCCTTTGCGTGGGCTACAGGATACTCCGATGATCTTCATCTTACCCCTCCCTTTTCATCTCTTCTTCTAAGATCTTTAAGACATCTCTTCGGATCTTGTTGCACTCCTCACTCGTCCGATCCCTCGGCCTTGAAAGCTCTACCTCAATCCGTTTAATCATTCTGGCGGGCCTTCTTGAAAGGACCACAATCTCGTCGCTCAAAAAAACAGCTTCATCGACATTATGTGTGACAAATATGATCGTATCGCCTCTCTTTTGCCAAATCTTGAGAAGAAACTCCTGCATCGCATTGCGGGTTTGGCTGTCAAGTGACCCAAAGGGCTCATCCATTAGAACGATGCGTGGGTTCATGATCAACGTTCTGGCAATGGCCACCCTCTGTTTCATGCCGCCTGAAAGTTCTCGAGGATAACGGTTTTCAAATCCAGCGAGATCGAAGTTTTTGACATATTCCATTGCGGTCAAACGCCTCTTCTCCCGAGAAATCCCCCTGATCTCAAGTCCCATTTCAATGTTCTGAAGGGTAGTCCTCCAAGGGAAAAGGGCATACTCTTGAAACACCATTCCAACTTCTTCTGATCCCTGAACCATCTCCTTTCCATCCAAAAGGACTTTTCCTGCAGAAGCTTTTTCTAAGCCGGCAATGATTCTCAGAAGTGTGGTCTTTCCACATCCACTTGGCCCGATGATGGTGACAAATCTCCCGTTCTCAACACGATATTCAATATGGTCTAAGGTGTGAACACTCTCTCCTTCCATCTCCCCCGAAAATGTTTTACTAAGATCTAAAAATTCAAGCGTCAATGATCACTCCCTGTCGATGAACCAAGGGTTATGGTTAGGGCTACGAGGCCCGTTTCGTATATCGTCAAAAGGTTAGGGTCAAAGATCTCAAAAACGAACGTCGTTACCCCTTGACGATACAGGCATCGTTACCCTTACCGTAAGACATCATTTCTATTTATCTCCAACGAATCATTCTCGACTCTGTGGCCCTCAAACCCACATCGATCAACAAACCAATCACACCGATCACCAACATCCCTGCCAAGATTTCATCTGGCCTCTGAATATCTCGTGCGGTCATGATCATATAGCCTAACCCAAAACCCTCTTTCACCCCTGTGAATTCTGCTGCCACCAAAGTCATCCATCCAACCCCAATGCCGATTCTCATTCCGACAAAGATGGAGGGAACGGATCCGGGAAGCAGGACTTTGTAAAAAATATCCTTCTCCTTAGCATGTAAAGTCCTGGCGGCCTCCACTAAGAGCGGATTAATGGATAGAACCCCAGCAATTGTGTTTAAGAGAATGGGGAAGAAGGCTCCAAGAAAAATGATAAAGGCGGCCGACTTGATGCCAATGCCGAACCATAAAATGGCAATCGGTATCCAGGCTAAGGGAGGGATCGGCCTCACCACTTCCACCAAGGGACTGACCATTCTCCGCAGTTTCGGAAACCATCCCATCAAGAGGCCTAATGGGATGGCTAATAAGGCGGCCACGCCATAACCTAAAGCAACCCGATAAAGGCTATAAAGGACATGATGGTGAAGGAGATGTCCAGGAGGGACACCCACGATCATCAGGTCAATAAATCCAAGGATGATTTCAACTGGGGAGGCAAGTTTATAGCTTGGAATCAAGTGGAGAGAAGACAAACCCTGCCAAATCGAGATCAATAACAGGAGCAATAAATAACGGTCTTTCTTCATTTCTTCATGATCTCTTTCAGAATCTCCGTCCTCATAAACCCATTAACGAAAGCCTCGATATCATCGACCTTGATGTATTTCAATCTGGTAAGAAAATCCACATATTCTTTTTCGCCTTCTACACTCAAGATCGGAGTGTAGTTGACATTCTCCATGGCCAGCCGGACGGAGGCCCTATCCATCCCTGTATATTGAATACCGATCTGGATGGCTTCCTCTCTTTGGCGGAGGATAAAGTCGATCGCCTTTACATGAGCCCGCACCATGGCCTTCGCCTTCTCCCGATGGGCTTCGAGAAACTTAGTGTCCGAAACTAACGCACAGCAGGGATGGTCCTTCCAGATCTCCTTTGATGAGATGAGTACTTTTCCTACTCCCATGGTCACCGCCTTTGCTGGAAAAGGTTCCCAAGCAATAAATCCATCAATCTGATTTGTTCTCAATGCTCCAATCATCTCAGGGGGTTTCAGAACCATGATCTTCACCTGTTCAGGAACCGCTTTAAACTTCAACAAAGCCTTTCGGAGAAGGAAGTCCTGAACGGTCGCATGGCCTGGGACGACCACTGTTTTTCCCATCAGGTCGGAAACGGTTTGAATGTTATCATCGCTTCTTACAACAATGGCTGAACCCTCCGTGTTGACCTGTGCCAGAGCAACGACTCTTGCTGTTTTATTGGCGACGGCTGTGGTGGCAGGGGCAATTCCCACAAACCCCATATCCAGATCTCCTGCGGCAAAGCCACTCATTAGCTCTGGTCCAGCTTTGAAGATACCAGCCACCCTGACCTGTACTCCTTCTTTTTCAAAAAAACCTTTCTCCAAGGCGACCCAGCAAGGAAGATGATGGATATCGCTCTGAAGATAAGCGACCCGAATCGGTTGCCCTGATGAAATTCCGGCAAGAAATAACCAATGAATCGAAAATAATATGATTACTTTCTTCATCCGGAGACCTCCTCTTCTTTATTGAAAATCCATTTTATAAGATCATATCAAAATCTTCAATCCATTTGCGGTCTGATCGTTTATCACTTTTTAAAACAGGGGGCAGGTCGATAAAGCTTAGTGGCGGATACCGTTTTCCAAAGCTTTGGAGGCCTGTTCATCTGTTTTGATCGATTACTCAAATACTCAATTAACCAATCTTGGTGATATGACGACCTCTTTCAATAAAAGTGATCGACGGTCAGATTTGCAGCTGCAGGACCTCATAATATCGGTTGGGGATCATTCCAGCGTATAGAACAGCTCCCGGACAGGGGACCACATATTTCTTTCTATGGTTCGATCCGATGATATTAAAAAATTCGAGGCAAGCGGAACAGATATGCGAGGTTTTATCAATCGAATAGGGTACGGGCTCGTTCTCCTCCAAAACAAAATAGGTGGGTTCAATGAAATTGGCATGATTGGCTCGATGGGTGATAAATAACTCCTCAAACGAGACTCCTCTCAGTCCTATGGCTTTTAACCACTGATTGTGAAGTTCGGGTCCCTCTGCATCGATATCTTCCCACTCTCCAGGCTTTGATTGCTGATAACGCTTTTGATTGATCAGCCTCAGTTTTTCTTCTCTGTTTGGTAACCTGGGAGGTCGGAATCGACATTCTCGAATGATCGTCTCAGGAGTCATATGATATTCGCAAAGATCAAAAGAACTGATCACCAAAATCTGACCCACGAAAGATGAGGCCTTATACCAGGATGAAGGCCTCTTGCAGAAGGGATTTTTTCCCCAAGCTTCCACGGGGACAAAGCCAACTTCCATCCCTTTGGACAGGATATCACAGGCGGCATTCTTCGCCTCTACCAGTTTAATCCCTTCCTGTTCGGAATGATTTTTAAGACACTGGAACTCTTTTTCCTGAAACCAGTAGACATATTTTTTGTATTCTTTCAGTTCGCCCATTTTCTTTATGTTGGTTCGTTCTGAAACCTATGGGAGTTACTAAGGAGTCCATAATTGAAAAGACATATTCTCTTGAAAATCTCCCCTCCCCCTCTTTTCCAAAGAATGGAATTCCTCCCTTTATCAAAGGGAGGTTAGGAAGGATTTGGCCTTTGGTGTCCACAGTATTATGAACCGATTAGTAAAAACGTTGTTAGCCAATCAACGTGTTTGTTGAATCGGATATTCTCGATGGATAGTTCTTAATTTTCTTTTGTCTCTTCTTTGTTAATTCGAGTGGAGGGCAGACCCATCGCTAAAGCGACCAATTCAACGAGGTCCCTCATTCGAATCGAAGAACCCATAGTGATGATTTCTTTTTGAAGACCTTGATAACAGAAAGGACATGTGGAGATAAGGTCTGTGGAACCCGTTCGCTCAGCATCCTTTACCCTTTCGACTGTCATTTTTTGCTGGACCTGGGGATAACCCGACTTCAAACCACCTCCAGCGCCACAACATCTGGAGTTTTCCCTATTTCTTTCCATCTCAACAAATTCGACTCCTGCTTCCGAAAGAGCCTCAAGGACCTTTCTCGGATCATCATATTCACCACTTGCTCTTCCCATATGGCAGGGGTCATGGTAGGTGACCTTGAGGTCCAATTTTTTGTTAAATTTTATCTTTTCTTCCTCGATCAGTCTTGAAAGCAGCGTTGCAAAAGGGATGACCTCGAAATTTAATTCTCCGACTTTGGGATAGTCCTGTTTGATGGTCTTAAAGCATCCCGCACAAGAGGTGACCAATGTCTTGATTCCCAATTCGTTAAACATCTTAATATTTTCAGAGGCAATTCTTTCAAACTCCTTGTCTCCCATTCTCAGGAGAACGCTACCACAACATTTCTCCTGGTTTCCCAGATACCCCCAACTCAACCCAAGGGCATTCATGATATTGGTTGTGTTGATGGCAATTTCCCTTAAATTCGCATCGAAAGAGGCCGTGCAACCCACAAAATAAAGAATGTCTGTGCCTTCTTTGATTTCTTTGGGGGGCATAAGGAGTGTCTTATCTTTCTTTCCTGCCCTCGCCCAGTGAGCTCGGCTCGAACGAGGTTGCCCCCAAGGATTGTCATACGCTTTGGTGTTTTTGACCAAAGGGATTTGGTTTTCCAGGGGGCCAAAACCGAGATCGACGATACATCGCCTGATCTTCTCCCAAAGCTCGACGGTGTCGATTCGCGATGGGCAGACGAAGTGGCATTGACCGCAGGTGCTGCATTCGTAAAGACTCTTGGCAAAATCTTTAATCGATTCAGGATCCACAGGATTACAATCAAAGAAGACGGCATTCGGGCTATACTGAGCTTTAATCAGCTCTCGAAAATCAGCGATCTTTTTTCGAGGGGTGATCGCTTCCTTCTCATCCTGGAGATAAACCGGACACCATGTGACACATTCCCCGCAACTCGTACATGCATCGAGTTCCATCAATCGAAGTTGATCTAACTGGTCGATCGGGATCTTAGGGAAGTCCACTGAATTTAAAATTTTTTTCTTGGTTTGAATACTCCATACTACCAATCCCAAGAAGATCCAAAAACCACCGAGGAATAGAAGCCGAGGAATAGTATAACGGATGGGGCGCATATCCGGAAGCGTTGCCACATAATCTAACACCTGATCTACTTGGGCTTCTGTCAATTTCTCTTTAAAAGCAGGCTGGGAGAGAGTGGATTCCGTCCCCTCTACCTTTGAACCCTTTAAGATAAATTCTTTGATGGTTTTCCGGTTGAGGACATCACCAAACTTATCTGTGGTCAATGCAAGTTTCATTGCACCCGTATTCAAAGAGGGGATCATTCGGCTGGCAGGGTTTTTAGTCCCAAAATTTCCCTGTCCCCCCCTTCCCAATTCCCCATGACAGCGGAGACAATGTTCGCGGTAGATTTTTTCACCAGGGGTAATTTCAACTTTTTCCTCTGCCAAGATCTCCCCATCAAAAACAATAGGATAGACCCATAATACTAAAATAAGACAAAAGATGATCCGAAGAGATGGATGCCAGAACGTCTTCATTTCTTTTATTCTCCTAAGGTCGCCCAGATGCTCAAAATAAATATGATCACAAGGGCCAATACCCCAACCCATATGAACCATCGGTGTTCACGAAACGTATGGATCTCTTTGGTGTCGATAAAAGGAAGAAGAATTAAAATGCCTAATAGGACAAAAGGGACGAGTACCCCGATGGTAGGAGGGACCAGTTTCATGACTTGGAATAACCAGAGAAAATACCATTCCGGGTTAATGGTGGAAGGCGTGACCAACGGGTTCGCTTCCTCTTCATACCCAATAGGCAAAATGACGGAAAAGGTGACCACCACACCGATGATGAACAGAAAAATGATCATTTCTGTAAAAAATTGGTCCGGATAAAAGGTCGGTTTCCTTTGCTTCGCTTCCTCCATTTAATCGGCTCCTTCACCCCCATCTATCCTTCCCTCCTTGAGGGGGAAGGTAAGATTAGGGGTAAATCTCTTAAAAAGGTTTTTTAACCCCCTGACGTCGAATCATCAGAAAATGGGCCACCAGCAATCCGATCAGAAACACTGGAAGAACGATGACATGAGATATGAAGAAACGAGTGATCGTTGGCTGCTTCACTCCATATCCTCCCTGAAGAAAAATCATCAGATATTCCCCGATGATCGGAAGTTCACTGGCCATGCCTGTTCCGATTCTCGTCGCCCAATATCCCCTCTGGTCCCAAGTCAATAAATATCCGGTAAAAGAAAAGGCGAAGCATAGCACCAGGAGGAAAATTCCGCTCACCCAAGTCATCTCTCGAGGTGGCTTGTAGGCCCCTCGGAAAAAGACGATCATCATGTGGACCACCACCGTGACGATGATCAGATAACTGGCATAATGATGGATTCCTCGGACCAACCAACCTAAGTAGACTTGATCCGTGATGAAGGCAATGCTCTGGAAAGCGCCTTTGACACTGGGCTGATAATAATAGGCGAGAAAAATTCCCGTGATCAGCTCAAGAACAATGAGCGCAAAGGTCATCCCCCCCCAACAGAATCTCATCTTCGTTTTATATTCGGTGACCTCCGTATCGAGAATGGGGCTTAACCCTTTTTTTAGATTCCATCTTTCTTCAGCCCATTGCGAAAGACTCGATGCCCATTTTGCCATGTTTACACTCCGCTGATCATCGTAATTCTAAACCATGAAGGGTATGCCGGAAGTTTATCTTCAGGAAGCTTCAGGGATATCCTTTCCCCTTCCACTTTTATCTCCATCGGAAGAAGGTTATAAGGTTTAACCGGGCCTTTCAGAACTTTCCCCTCTTCATCAAAGGCTGCATCATGACAGGGACAGATGAACTTTTTCTTCTTTTCATCCCATATCACAATACAACCCAAATGGGGACAAACGGTAGAAAATGAAAACAAGCCTTTACCGTTCTTAATCAAGATGACCGGCAAACCGAAATAGGTTTTCACCAGACTATTTTCTTTGAATTCAGAGAGAGTGCCTACGAATTGCCAACCTCCCACTTTCTTCAATGCGCTTCGTGGAGGGGTCAGAAAGGCAATGATGGATGAGAAGATAGCCCCCATTCCAAAAAGCCCGAGAAGGGCTGTGATGAATCTCAAGAGTTTTCTCCGAGAAACGGGTGGCGTTGGATTTTCTATTTCGATGGCGGTCTTTTCACCCATGGATGTCCCTCCTCTCTATCTTCTTGAAACCGTTGCGGTCACAGGACAGGTAACGATATGAACAAATTTGCTATAGGGAACATAAGCGATAAAAGCAAAAGCCAGAAGAAAATGAAAATTCCAAAAATAAAAATGGAAGGTAGTCCAGTTCAATGGGAGATCACGAAACAAAAGGGCAAGCGTAAAACCAACGAATGAAGCGCTATGCTTGAGTGAAAATGGAAGGACAGCAATTCTAAACGCCTCTAGCAAAAATCCTGTGACCACGATGAGGAAAATGAAGAGGAGGGCCACATTATCCCTTGTCTCTGTCTTGAGCTGGGGCTGTTTCAGCAGGTATCGCCTTAGCACCGAGAGGATGAGACCGATCAGGATACTCAACCCTAAAAAATCCATCAGGAAATCCAAAATTCTTCCTCCCAGCGAGGGAATTCCAAACGTCCTGACATGGGCGGGAATCACATATCCATAAACAAATAACATCAGGATGAACAATATGGAGAAGCCCATGGACAGGGTCATATAATTCACCCACCGAAGAGGATTCAATCGTAGGATGCCTCTTTGTAAAAAAGCATCGTAAAAGAGAAACTTAAAGACATTGATCTTCTTTTTTCTCCGATGGCTATCTTTTCGTCCTTTTCTCCAGATCCATATCTTGGAAATCAATCCGTAAGAAAAGATCACCACGGAGACTCCTCCGGTGATCCACATGAAGACCCATTTGTAAAGGTTCTCAGCCTCATAGAAACTCTTTCCAGGGTAAGCATGATCGACATGACAGTGGACGCACAATTTTTTAGGTTCCTTTTTAAACTCCTTCACATATTCCACTGTCGCATACCCAGGGAGTCCAAATTGAAGCAAGAAGAATACGGCGATGATGGGTATTCCTATTGTTTTTCGAAACATAAAAAGACTCCTCAGCGAGAAGTTCTACCATTTAGGCTTGAGACATAATCGACTCCAGCCTCTTTTTATTAAAATAAACCGTTAAAAAATGAGAGGTGACTTTCTTCAGGCTTGGGAAAAGGCCTTCCGCCAATCCATCCGTAGCTTCCCCCCGATCGATCCCCTTCTTCATTTTCCTTAGGACATCGGTAATCCCCTGCATCTGGCCGATCATCTCATCGAGATCTTGAAGATCCACCGCTACCTCTCCTCCTGATTCTAAATAGGTGAAGCGCTTCCATAAGGTTTCTATGAAAACTTGTATCTTTTCCGGATCATAATATTTATTCCCGATCTGCCAGCTTCCCATAAAGTCAGTCATTCCCGAAGCCGCAATGCGCGAGTGACTTACTTCTCTTTTCAAATCCCTTATATAATTTCTCACCACTTCCTCTTTGACGGGGTCCTCATAAACATCTTTCTGATTTGGGCTATGCCTCCTCCCATGCTTTTTACGAATCACTTCTATAAGAAAAAGGTTACATGGTAGAAAATGGGGGTGCTCGAAGTGGGGCCCGAAAATATAAAGATGACCCTTCCCCATTTCCTTTTTACCCACGGCGATATTCCCGATCAGAGTCTTTTGGGCCAGCGCCTTTTCAACCAGAAATTTTGTCTTCTTAGTAAAACCTTTATAAATTGCAATCGATTCGATATCCTCTGAAGGGTAGATCGATGGTCCTCCATAAAGGGGGGCGATCATTTCCTTTTTCCCATTGGCGTGATAGCCATTTGCCATTTCCACCACCACCTCTTCCCTTGCCACATGAAAGATAAACTCACACCCATAAGAGCTACATGCAACCTGTTGGAATGAATGTCGCTCAGGTTCTGAAAGTCTTCTCGAAATATTGGCGATCTTGGCCTGAATGAAATTAAATTGGTTCAGGAATTCCATGGAGGATCTCAGCGGAAGATAAGCACCCGCGCAGGTCCCAATATAGAGCCCCCCCTCCTCGATAAAATGCCTCAGTTTCAACGAACCTTCTGTTCCAAGTCCCTTTGCGATCGCAAAGGTATCTCCCCCTGACATGAGTAAAACATCGAGAGAATCCAAGGCGCTCGCTAAAAGACCTCTGTCATCGACAAAATGGATATTATAAAAACCCATTCGTTCAAGGATTTCAACAAACCAGAGCCAAGAATGGGAGGCGCCGCTGCCTGTATAAATGCCAATAGGAGGGTCAAACGAGGACTGATTCCGATTTGAAATAGAAGGCATCTTTAAAAACTATTTTAAAATATCAATGATCACCTTGTCCAATGTCTCCGAAGTAAATCCTAAGCCGGTTCCAAGATTCGCCAGCTCAATGAGTTTCTCCTCACTGAATTCGGGAGACATTAGGGCGTAGATCGGATGAATTCCGAAAAGATAGGCCACGGCTTGCCGTCTTTCCCATTCGTCGGAAGATAGAGTGAAACTTGGAGCCCAAGGGCTGAATTTTCCCTTGCCGACACTTTCCAGGCTACCTTTTAAGCCAGAAAGAGACTTTTTAATCTCATCGGGTTTCTTCTTACCTGCTTTTTGACTCAACTCCGCAACGGCAACGGCATCTATCCCATACTTTGCGCAATCTCTCAGTAAATCACATGCCTCAGCAGCAGACAAACCCAATTTCTTATATCCTAACAGGCCATGGACATCTGTGATTAAAAATCCTGGTTCTTTTTTCTCAGTCTCTTTTAAAAGCTTAGGATCTTCGTCAAGAAAGACAAACGTATTGGTGGGAAAAGGAGTGTTAAAACAGGAGAGATGTCGATGAATGATAGGTTCCAGCCATTGCCGAATATCTTCTCCCATCGCAGCGGATAATTCCCCAATGCCTCCCTTTCCTGCATAGGGGCCACTCTTTATGGTGGATAGGAATTCCTTGCACTTTCGGACAAATCCCTCAGGATCGGCAATTTCTAAAAGACTCATGCCCCTCATGGCGACCAATTTCAGTTTCTTTTGACCGAAAAGCTTCCCGAAACCCCAACGATCTCCGCTTGCCCAATAGTTGATACAAACCTGCGCAAAATCGGATTCAGACTCTCCTGCTTTTCCAATCGCCAAAATTTGAATCAATGGATCTCCCATCACCTCTCGAATCATATCCGTGGAGATCCACACATCTTTTCCCCAAATCTCCTTGCCATCATTGACATCCGCTATACCGTCATGGATCCATAGATAAACAGGTTTTGGAGAACTACCTTTAATGACGACATAATCAAATCCGCAATATTTTAACTCCACCCCTCCATATAGGGTAAAGGGGGCATGGCAAATCTTACCGGTCACCGGGCTTTTTGCCGTGACCATCCCTAAGGCCGATGCAGGAGCAAGGGTTCCGGTCAATAGTCCTGTTCCCAAGACAATTGGGTCTTCATCCCGATACTCTTCGTAAAGAGCGGTCGTGATTCCTGCTCCTCCTATTTTTTCTTTCACCAAATCTTCATCGAGTTCTTTTTGTATGGTTTTAGAAGCTCCCAAATCAATAATCGCTATCTTATTTGATGATAAATATTCCATCTCTCATCTCTCCTTTAGAGAACTTTGGAGTTCTCTTGATTAATAAGATTTCAAAGAGGATGACACCGATTGAGATACCAAGTCTCTTTGATCAATTCATCGAGATCGCATTGACAGGGCAGAACTGAAGGCAAAGAGGTCCCTCTTCCCGATCGCCACAAAGATCGCAGGGCTCTCTTAAAAGCAAAGGTTTGGCTGAGGCATCCTCTTTTTCTCTGCCTGAACTCGCTTCTCCGGTTGAACCAAGCTTCCTGATCTCTAACCCTTCAGGTCGAGCGATGACAAGATTTTCTTCTTCCTTCAAGACCACCGCAGAATAATCCTTCTTCTCCCTTCCCCGGGTGACCATGATACACGATGAGAGTAAGGCAAAGCCGTCATCTCGGTGATAACCGCAGGCCAACTCACAAGCCATACACGAGACACATTTCTTGGGATCAACTTTAATTCCCATATTAAATCTCCTCACGTCTAATTAGATATTCATTTTTTACTCAAGGTGCACATTAGAATGATCCATTTTTTGGAAAGGCTGAAAACAATAAAGCATTACACTTATTTGTTTTAAAAACTTTATGAAGTGGGGTTATCTTATCCAAATCTGATTAAGGATGTCAAGAGAAACATCATAAATATTATAATAATTTCTTGTTGTTGAGATTACTGAATAATTTTGAGCAGTTATTATATTGATATCACGTCCAATTTATAATATTTTTTTAAACTGCTTTAAGAATAGAATTTAAAAATTTGAAAATAGTTGCCTCCGTCCCTAACTTTTTTTATAATAATTTTGATGAAAAAATCATCCTACGAAGAGTTTGAAGCGACTGCCCTTTATTGTCCCCGATGCAAAGCGGCAGTTCCAGTAAGAAAAAGGTTGCTATTGGTCTTGCCCGAAGGGGATGAATATGAATATCTATGCGCTTATTGTTCCTCATCCGTTGGGACAAAAATTGATAAGAACGCCCCTCAAATCGAATTGGTCCTGAAGCCCTAAACCCTTCCAACAAAAATACGTCGAGTCTTTAGCTTAAGGTGACCCTGCGTGCTGGCAGGCAAGTTTAGGGCCTTTTCATACAAATCTTTATCTCCCCACGCCGGTCCATCTCACAAACAAGGCTTGCACCTGACATCGAAATCTGCTTTAATGCCGTTGGAGGAAGGACGTTGAAACAGAGAAAAAAAATTTTAAAAACAGGAAAATTGGATATGGATACTCTGAAGGGACTCTTACAAAAAAACAGGATACTTGACTCTCAGGTCATCGTGGGTCCCAAAATTGGTGAAGATGCGGCGGTGATTGATTTGGAGAAGGAAGCCGATCGTTACTGGGTGGTCACTTCAGATCCGATTACCTTTACAACGGAGGAGATTGGATATTATGGCGTGGTGGTCAACCTCAATGACCTGGCGACGATGGGAGCTGTTCCTAAATGGTTTTTAGTAACCCTCCTTTTTCCAGAAAAATCGGATATTAGAATTATCGAAAGAGTCTTCCGACAGATTCACCATGCTTGTCGCCGATTCAAAATCTCTTTCATTGGGGGCCATACAGAAATTACCCCTGGGATCAAAAAGATGATTCTCTCAGGTCATATGATTGGAGAGGTTAAAAAGGAAAAGCTCGTGACGACAAGTGGTGCAAGGCCTGGAGACCTTCTTCTTTTGGTCAAGGGGGTCTGTATTGAGGGGACTTCGATCATCGCAAGAGAAAAAGAGGCGGAACTCTTAAAAAAGGGAATCTCTTTTTCTTTGATCCGAAAGGCAAAGCGATTTATATTCAATCCGGGAATCGATGTTCTCCGACCCGCCCAGATCGCCTGTCAGGTCGCCTCCGTGCATTCAATGCACGACCCCACAGAGGGAGGCTTGATCAATGGTTTGATCGAGATGGCCTGGGCTTCTGAGAAAGAGATCGAAGTCGATCTCAATAAAGTGTTGATCTACAAGGAGTCCCTTCTCCTCTGCCGTGAATTTGGATTAAATCCTTTCGGAGTCATTGCATCTGGAGCATTGCTTTTAACCGTATCGCCATCAGAGTCTTCATTACTTCAAAAAGCTTTTAAAAAAAATTCCATTCCCTTCCAGGTCATTGGCAAGATAAAGAAAGGGCCAGCGAGGGTATTGAAGGTGGATCAAAAAGGTCGCAAAGAGCTTAAACCGCTTCCTCGGGACGAAATCTTGAAGATTTATGAAAATCCATAAGAGGGTTCAAGGAGTTCAGGGTCCAATGGACCGAGTGAAAAATTTTTAAAAAACTTGACCCCTCGAATCCCTGAACCCTCGAACCCTGTTTGGGGAGCTGATGAACCAAAAGTCTTTTCTTGGCCTTTCGAAGAACGTAAGAAACCTGGGTTGGGTGAGCTTCTTCAATGACGTCTCGAGTGAGATGATCTATCCTCTTCTCCCCCTTTTTTTAACCCAGGTGCTGGGAGTGAGTGTTCTTTTTGTAGGAATCATCGAAGGGATCGCTGAGAGCGTTTCGAGTTTTTTAAAACTTTTTTCAGGATGGTTATCGGACCGTTTTCAGAAAAGAAAAGGGATCATCCTCTTTGGCTATTCTCTTGCTTCCGTTACTCGCCCTTTTATCGGACTGGCTACCTCCGCTTTCCATATTCTTTTTCTTCGTTTTTTTGATCGCATCGGTAAAGGAATGAGGGCTTCCCCACGGGATGCTTTACTTTCACAATCCTGCAGTGAGAATGAAAGGGGGAAGGCTTTTGGTTTTCAGAGGGCGATGGATCACGCTGGGGCGATGACAGGCCCTCTGATCGCCTCCCTGTTAATGGCGAGTTTAACAAAGAATCTCAGAGTGATCTTCATTCTCTCCTTTATCCCTGCATTATTTTGCCTATTGGTCCTTTATCGAGGGGTGACTGACATCAAGAGGGAAAAGAATTCATCCTCTCCTCCTCCCAAACTTCAATGGAGGCATTGGCATAGGGAGTTTAAATATTTTCTCCTCATCGTCACCCTCTTTACCCTTGGAAATTCAAGTGATGCCTTCCTTCTTCTTCGTGCAAAAGACCTTGGAATCGATATCATCTCCATTCCTGTTCTCTGGTTTTTATTCCATCTTTCAAAGACAATTTTTTCAATTCCAGGAGGGGTTCTCTCTGATCGAATAGGGAGAAGAAAGGTGGTCATCTTAGGTTGGACGGTATATGGTCTGGTCTACTTGGGATTTGCCTTTGCATCCAAATCCTATCACGTCTGGTTTCTCTTTGTAAGCTATGGCCTCTTCTTCGGCCTAACCGAAGGGACCGAGAAGGCGTGGGTCGCAGACCTGGTGGAGGAGTCCCAACGAGGAACCGCCTATGGCATCTATCATTTCTTCATTGGGATGGCAGCGCTTCCCGCAAGCCTTCTGATGGGCTTGATTTGGGAGACGGTTGGCGTCAGATGGGCCTTCTCCTTCGGCGCCATCATGGCCCTTATCGCCACTCTCCTGGCCATCATTCTGCTGGGAGAACAAAAAAGAATGGTGGACTGTTCGGTCCGTTTCATCCCATCTTCCAACAAAACACGTGGTTGATAATCCAATTCACGTCTTGCTTTTTCAGTGCTGAAAATCGTCTGTCGAGTCAAATAGCTTACCGCTTCACGCGTCATTTTCGGTGCCTTGCCTTTTAATTGATCTCTATCCCCATTGCAATGATCCTCGCAAGCCATTCAGGAACAGATCTCATCTTTGGCTTTCTGCCCATTGATGACCTCATGAAAAAAAGAGGTCGAAAGATTTTTAAAAAGAAAAAGGCAGGTTTTTTTCTTATCCCGCCTTGGCTATTTCATACGAACGTCTTTATTTTAAAAAGTGCTTAGAGAGATATTTAGCCCAGGGGGCTCCCTTCGCTCATCCTTCAGGGTCACTCGTTTGAAAAAGATTTTTTTACCGTCTGCATCATTACCCAAAATCATTCTCCCCCAATTTAAAACAGACTCCTTTGTAATTCTCTTGGGGTCTTTTCTTCGTTCTGGTAAAACCCCGATAAATTCGACTCCGTTTTTTTCGTCAAAGGAGTATAATTCGTAAGCTAACATATCCATAAGCCCTTAACTCAATGAATTGGTTCCTCAACACATATTTTAAGCATTTTTTATACCAAGGTCTTCCTTTATCGTAACTTATTATATTCATATCACTTTTATCAGATAGAGGAGAAGTAGGTTGGTATGACATTTTTTCATAACTTTGAAAATGTTTCAACAGACAGTTTGATTTCTATAGATTTTCTGTGATAGAAGAAAACGAAGGACCCGAAAAAAAATCAGATCTCAGAATCGAAAAGGTTTTAGGAAAATTAAAACAAAGACACCCTCACCTTCGAGCCCACGAAGAGGAGGACGAGGGCTGGTAGCAGGATGGAATGAGGAGGCTGAGATCGGGTGACCTGATCGGGGCTGAGAAAAAGTTTGAGCAGCTTATTCTTAATCAGCCCGAACATCATGATGGTTATGAAGGACTTGCGATGGTTTACCGAAGTAAAAGGAAAAAGGAAAAAGCTCTCCTCTTAATCGAACATGCTCTGACCCTCGAAAAAGGATTCTTTGAGGAAGGAACCCTGGATCAGGAAATCCTCGATGAGATAGAGGGGGAGAAGAGAGAGATCCTGAAAATGAAATAGATTGAATGGTAATTTTGTGAAAAAAGTTTGGGTGAAAAAGTTTTTCAAAAAACAGATAGACTGAAAATTGTAGCCCCTTGACATTGCGTACGTTTTAGTGTACGGTAACTATTGAGGTGATCCAGATGACAACGATTAAGGCAACAGAGGCCAGGGCAAAGCTTTATAAACTGCTTGATGAGGCATCGGAATCCCACGAACCGATTCAGATCACGGGAAAGAGAACAAATGCAATCTTAATCTCTGAGGATGACTGGCGATCCATCCAGGAAACCCTTTATCTTTTATCGATTCCTGGCATGAGAGAATCCATACGGAAGGGGCTCAAGACGCCTGTCAAAAAGTGCAGCGAGAAGCCTGGATGGTAAAGTGGAAGATTGTCTATACCAGGGAGGCTCAAAAGGATGCAAAGAAACTCACAGCGACAGGTCTGAGGTCGAAGGTCGAAAACTTAATTGAAATCCTCTCTGAAAATCCGTTTCAAACCCCTCCCCCCTTATGAAAAGCTCATTGGAGACCTTTCCGGAGCCTATTCACGTCGCATCAATATTCAACACCGACTCGTCTATCAGGTCTTGGAAGAAATAAGGACTGTAAAGGTCATTAGAATGTGGACCCATTACAAATAGGGGACTGAATGTCATCCTTAAAAAGGGCAGACCTGCCTAAATGACAAACCATATATATGATCATGAAGGTTTGTAAACCATAACGTTCGCACCGTTTTGATTGCATTACATAAGTATTTCGTTTCTGATATGAATTTTTTCTCCGAACTCTTAACTTAAAACTATTTATTCCCTTTAACGATATTCTTGAAAATATCCCAACTTTTAAGGAGCTCAAGTGCTCGCTCCAACTGATAATCGGCGGGTTTCTTTTCCTTTACCTCTTCTTTCTTGGGTTCCTCTTTCTTCAATTCTTCCTTTTTGGGTTTTTCTTTTTCTTTGGGAGCCCCTTTCTCCACATCCATCAGATGTCTCTCCAGGTCTTTCTCCATCGGAAATTTTTGAATGGCTGCTTCCTTCTCCTCTTCAAGCTTTAAAGGTTTGACGGTGATATCGGGTACAATCCCTTTGGCCTGGATGGAGCGACCATTGGGGGTATAGTATCTTGCAGTCGTCAACCTCAATCCTGAGCCATCTTTGAGTGGGATGATGGTTTGAACGGATCCTTTCCCAAAGGTCTGAGTTCCGACGAGTATCCCGCGCCCATGGTCCTGAATCGCTCCTGCAACGATCTCTGCCCCACTGGCGCTTCCACCGTTAATAAGAACGACTAATGGATATCGTGTGATCGTCCCTTCGGAGCGAGCGGACCATTTTTGTTTCACTTCCTCTTTTCTCCCATCAATCGATACAATTAGTCCT
The DNA here is from genome assembly GCA_013388645.1 of Syntrophaceae bacterium. Taxonomy (GTDB): domain Bacteria; phylum Desulfobacterota; class BSN033; order BSN033; family UBA1163; genus UBA1163. The sequence continues at coordinate 18,357 of JACAEV010000172.1, forward strand.
GAGTCAATAAAACGATCGGAAATTTTCACCGCCTGATCCAGAAGCCCCCCCGGGTTGTTCCGAAGATCGAGAACCAATCCTTTCAAGGTCCCCTTGCTCTCCTCCTCAAGCGCCTTGAAGGCTTTATCAAATTCGCTATCGGTTTTCTCCTGAAATTGAGAGAGTCGAATATAACCATAATGCTTCTCCAACAATTCATGTCGGACGCTTCGAACGGGGATGACATCTCGGATTAATGTGAAGTCGCGAGGTTTGGTAAAACCCTCTCTCATGATGGTGATCGTCACTTTCGTTCCCCTTGGACCGCGCAATCGTTTTACGCTATCCATGAGAGTGAAATTTTTTGTCGACTCCCCATCAATCTTCAGGATTTGATCCCCTGCCAAGATGCCCGCCTTGTAGGCAGGGGTCTCTTCAATAGGAGAGACCACGGTGAGGATGCCCTCCTTAATAGTGATCTCGATCCCCAGCCCCTCAAATCGACCCCTGGTCTCTTCCTGCATCTCTTTAAAAACATTGGGCGGCATGAAGGAGGTGTGGGGATCTAAGGTTTCCAACATCCCTTTGATCGCCCCATAGACCAGATCCTTTGAGTTGGTCTCCTCCACATAATCCTTCTGAACGAAACCGATGACATCGGTGAGAACCTTCAGATCCTCATACATGGTATTGGAAAGGGCGGCCACCTTCTGAGATGGGCCCGAACCAATGAGAATTCCGATGAGGAAGACAGTGAAAATCACCAAGACGATTTTTAAATCTCCTCTTTTCTTCCATTGAGACATGGCATCCTCCTTTATTGTCTCTTCTTTTCTTTGTTCGGCTCCACGGAGAACGATGCGACTCGATCTAAGTGGGAGAGCCATTCCATTGGGTCCTGCGGCTTACCTTGATGGCGAATTTCGAAATAGAGGCAGGGTCCCTTCAACGAACCTGCACTCCCCACCAGAGCGATGGTCTCCCCTTGGGAAACCATATCTCCGGTTTTCTTTAATAATTCGGAACAGTATCCAGAAACGGTGAAGACATGATCTCCATGGTCGATGATCACAATATTTCCAAACCCTTTAAACCAATCCGCATAGAGAACCTTCCCGGAAAGCACGGCTCGAATCTCGGCTCCCATCGGGGCCTTAATCTCAATTCCATTCTGACCTTTCTCTCTAAAAAGGCTGAGCACTTTCCCTTGAACGGGGAGAATCAGCTTTCCCTTGAGGGTATCCGGTTTGGATTTCCCGTAAGCCATCAGGCTCTTTTCCCGTTCCAATTTATCTACGAGCGCCTGAAGCTCTTTCGCCCTCACCTCTAATTCCTTGAGGAGTTTCTGATAAACCACTTTTTGATTCTGAATGGATTTGAGCAATTCCCGTTTTTCATCACTGACCTTTGTAATTTCTTTCTTCTTCCTCTCCATTTGAGAGAGATTTCGCCGTATCTGAGTCTGATCCTGAATTAACTCCTCTTGATATCGCTCTTTCAAGGCGATCTGATAACGGTGGGTCTCTATCAGACGAGTATCGTAATCAATAATGACCCTAAAATATTTATCAAGCATCAATAAATCGAGGTAGGACTCCGAGGCCAGAAGAAGTCCCTCTGTCGGCATCCTTCCCATTTTATAGAGAGCAATCAGCCTGGAAAAGAGTTCCTCTTTGGTTCGTTCTATTTTTTTATTAAGCACGACGATCTGGGTTTGGGTCTGCTGAAGTCTCTCCTGGGTCTTGACCAGTTGCCCCTCTATTTGTTTTAGTTCTTTTTCCTTCTTATAAAGTTCAACTTCAAGGAATTGAAGGGTCCCAAGGATGGAGGATTCTTTTCCTCGGATCTCCTTTTCTTTTTCCTTGGTGATGGAGATTTCTTTCTTGATATCTTTAAGATCCTTCTTTTTTTGAGTGATGTCCTTCTCGATCTGATCCGCACGGGCAGCCCAAAGATCGGATGTCTCGGAGGTAATCACCCATCCGATGAAGAAAAAACCGATTCCTGCCCATATCCATTTACGCTTACATTTTCTCATTTATATCTCAAAACTCTCATGGATGCTACAAAGCTACCAAAAAGGCCGAGAACCATTCCCCCTAACAAGGTCCAGAGAATGGTCTCGGGGGGTAAGAAGAGAACAGGGATCTTTGCCAACCACGCCTGCATCGATTCAGGAATATAAAGAAAAAGCCCTTGATGCATTAAAAAAAGAAAGAGGATGGCTAAGGCTCCCCCCAGAAGACCCTGGATGAGTCCTTCCATATAAAAAGGCACTCGGACATAAGCGGGACTGGCACCCACCCAATGCATGACTTCGATTTCCTCCCGCCGGGTGGAGATAGTTAATTGGAGCGTATTGGAGGTGATGAAGATAATTCCGATCAGGAGAAGTCCTCCCAATATCCATTGGGTGAGTCGAAGGATATGGACGATAGTAGAAAATGTCTCCACCCACTCTTGACCATACTGGATCTCTTCGAATTGCGGGATTTGCTTTAAATAGGAAACGACCTCTTTCAGCTTCGTAGAATTCCGATACTCCTTCTTCAACTGAATTTCGAAAGAAGATGGAAGGATGGCGGGTTGAATTCCTTCAAGGAGGTTCTTCTGTCCCCCCAACTTGTTTTCCATAAAGGACATTGCATCATAAGGGGAGATATATCTCACCACTTCAATCCCATCGAGAAGGCGAGTCTTACTTAAGAGTGCTTCGACCTCACTGGCTGGGGTTCCCCGTTTTAGATAGGCGATCACTTCAATTTTCTCTTCCCAAATTTTGAGAAAGTTGGTCAGGTTGAAAGCGAGCAGAGTAAACGTCGAGAAGATGAGCATCGAGACAACAATGATGCCAATCGTGATGAGATTTAAAAACAGATTCCCCCTCATATTCTGAAAAGTTCGCCTCATCACGTACTGAAGAAAAGAAATCATTCTTCGCTCCGTTGGAAATCCCCGCTGCTCGCTTCCACTAACTTCCCATCCAATAGTTGAATGACGCGATGGGGGTAATGTCGAATGAGTCCTGTATCTTGCGTCGCCAGTACAACGGTGGTCCCTTTCCGGTGAAAGTCCCTCAAGATCTCCATCACCTCGAAGGTCGTTTGAGTATCCAAATTTCCAGTTGGTTCATCGGCGAGAATTAAGGGAGGAGAATTGACAAGTGCTCGGGCGATGGCCACTCGCTGTTGCTCCCCCGCAGAGAGAGCAAAAATGGAATCCTTCTCCCTCTCTCGGAGACCCACTCGGCTCAATATCTCGGAAGCCTTCTCCATCGCTTCTTTCCTACCCTGACCGATCACTTCCGAGGCAAAGGCAACATTTTCGTTGACGCTTCGGTCTCGCAGTAATTTAAAATCTGGGGACACGATTCCTGTCCTTCTTCTCAATTGATAGATGTTTTTAAAACCGGATTGTGTGATGTGCATTCCATGAATGACCACTTCTCCACTCGTCGGCTTTTCTGCACAGAATAATATACGAAGAAGGGTACTCTTTCCGCAACCGCTGGGTCCAGAAATGAAGGTGAATTCTCCGGGAAAGATCTCCAGGGTAATATCCGAAAGAGCGGAAATCTGACTGGGATAGGTCTTAGAAACATGGTGCATTTCAATGATCGCTTCGTTTACCATCAAAACAAAACTAACATGAGC